>NZ_JBHXVO010000012.1:0-90093 GCF_042672265.1 Nocardia sp. NPDC127526
TGGGGTTCGAGTCCCCTTAGCTCCACCGATCGTGTCATTGCACGAACCGTTCCCGTTGGGGCGGGTACCGCCGAAGCGGTACCGGCCCCAACGTCGTTTCCGGGCTAGGCCGGGATCTGCGCGCCGATTGCCGCCCCGGCTCCGGCGCCGAGGCCCGCGCCGATCACGCCACCCGCGACGGCGCCGATACCGACACCGACGACCGCGCCGAACGGGCAGACGGGTGCCGTGGCCGCGCATGCGATGGCGCCGCCGGCGACGGCGCCGACTCCGACGCCGATCACCGTTCCGACGACGGTGCCGACCTGCTGGCCGACGAGGGATTGGGTCTGGCCCGCGGCGACCGGCTGCACCGGCTGTACCGCGACGGCGGGCTGGATGGCTTCGGCGGCGGGGGTTTCGGCTTGTGCGAGACCGGCGCCGGCGCCGATGAGTGCGGTGGCTATGGCCGCGGTAGCAGCGATTTTGCGAATCATGGTGCCCTCCTGGGGTTTCTTCCAAGACTCCCGATTGTGGTCCGAAAACAGACCGCATATATAGAGATTCACAATTCGCAGCGATGCGACGGTACGGGAGGGAATGAAATGGGCGGGACGCGAGAGATATTCGGCGATGCGATGGCGATTCTGCTCGGTGCGGTGTTCGCCTGCGTGGTCGCGGTGGGGGCCGCGGTGGGCGCCTGGAAGCTGCTCTCGCTCCATGAGCCCCGGTGGGATGGCGAAGTGCCCTTCATCGTCCGCTGCTCACCGGAGCCGGGTGGGGCCTGCTTGCTGGAGAGCGAGGCCGAACACACTCCGCGTATGGCTCGCGACGGAAGGCCGAGCGGAACCATCAGCCAATCGGCGATTTCCAGCGGAATACCGGACCTGCGCGCAGGCGATCGGGTGGTGTGCATCGTCCATGTCGGTGGATCCGATGTGAATGACAACGACTCCAACGGGCCGTACTGGACCGCCGAGATGTGCAGACGTTCGTGACCGCGACGAAATGCCTCGGACCGTCAGGCCCGGCGAATCGCCGAGCCTGACCTGTTTGTCGCATCGCGACGTTTCGGTTACCAGGATTGGGTTTTGGGGCCGAGGAACAATCCGCCGTTGACCTCGAGGGTTTGGCCGGTTACCCAGCGGCCGTCGTCGGAGGCGAAGAAGGCGACGGCGTCGGCGATGTCGGGGGCGCGGCCGACTCGGTCCAGGGCGGTGATGGCGGCGATACCGGGGACGGCGTCGTCGGATTCGTGTAGCCAGGAGTTCATTTCGGTGTCGGTCACGCCCGGCGAGACGGTGTTGACGGTGATTCCGCGCGCGCCGAGGGTGTTGGCCAGGGAGCGCCCGAGGGCGTTGAGGGCGCCCTTGGTCATGGAATAGACGGTCTGCGGGGTGGCGAACCAGGTGACTCCGGAGGAGATATTGACTATTCGGCCGCCGTCGCGCAGCAGCGGGAGGGCGCGCTGGATGATGAAGAAGGGTGCGCGGACATTGATCGCGAACTGGCGCTCGAACTGTTCGAGGGTGGCCTCGGCGATGGTGGCCTCGTAGACGATGATCGCCGCATTGTTGACCAGGATGTCCAGCGGCTGTCCGCCGAGCCGGTCCTCGAGTGCGGTGATCAGCTGGTCGGGGCCCGCCGGGTCGGCGAGGTCCGCGCGCACGGCGAAGGCCTTCCCGCCCGCCTGTTCGATGGCGGCGACGGTGTCCTTCGCCGCCGCTTCATTGCTGCCGTAGTGGACGGCCACCTGCGCGCCGTCGGCGGCGAGCCGTTCGGCGATGGCGCGGCCGATGCCGCGGGATCCGCCCGTGACCAGTGCGGTTCTACCGGAAAGATCGGTCATGTCGAACTCCTGAGATCGATTGTTAGGGAACGATCCCTAACAAGAACTCGGAAGGCCGGTAGGCTATTCCGGTGCCGCCGAAACGACGACCCGCCTCCGAAACTCGCGAACATGTGCTGTCCGTCGCGCGTGATCTTTTCTACGACAACGGCATCCGGGCGACCGGCGTGGACACCGTGGCGGCGGCGGCCGGCGTCGCGCCGACAACGCTGTATCGGCTGTTCGCCACCAAGGACGACCTCATTGCCGCGTACCTGGACCGAGAAGACCAGCGCTACCGCGAATGGTTCACCGCCGCAGCGGATTCCGCATCGGACCCGCGCGACCGCATACTCGCCGTCTTCCGCGCCCTCGCGGAGCAGGTCCGCCCCGCCTCTTGCCGCGGCTGCCCCTTCCTCATCGCACTCGGCGAACTCCCCGACCGAGACCTGGTGAGCCATCAGCGCGCCGTAGCCATGAAGACCTGGGTTCGCGCCCAGTTCTCCGCCCTGGTCGGCGAATTGTCGGCGCGCACGCCACATCCGGTCCCCGCGGCACTGGCCGACCAGCTCATGCTGATCATGGAGGGTGTCTACGCCACGGTCCAGGAGTTCGGACCCGATGGCCCCGCCGCCCAGGCCGAGACGGTCGTTCACGCCCTGCTCCATCCCGGAAACTACTACGCGCCTGCGCGTTTGGGGGCGTAGACCCGGGACGGGGCGTCGGTGGCGGTACCTCCCATCGGCTCATTGTTCTAGATCGCGACCGTGGACGTGAGCGTGATGGGATACTGGGCTTCCTTATCCGACCGTCCAGGAGGAATGGATGGGGGGCAACTGGCTGTTGGGCGTGGCGTTCGGCGAAGCGGGGGCCGCTGCGGCCGGTCTGGATCTGGCTGTGCGGCAAGTGAAGTCGATCGAGTTGCCCAGTGCGGGGGAGATTCCGCCGGAGCCGGAGGCCGTGGTGTGGGTGCTTCGGACGGCGCTGGCAGCCGCGCGTGCCGGACGGGATGGGGAGGCACCCGCTGGATTGGTCCTGGCGTGTCCGGATGAGTGGCTGGCTGTGCACGCCGGGATGCTCGCGCGAGCGGCGGAAGTTGTGGGGTATTCGGCGAATCTGGTTCGGCTGATACCGATTTCGTCCACTGTCGCGCACGATGCGGCCGGTAACGCAGGGGGTGGAGCGGCCCCGGCGGCTGCACGTGGTGCGTTGCTTCGGGCGACCGATCCGGTTCCTTATCAGCGTCCAGCGCAATCGGATTCGCGTCCGGCTCCATCGGCGGCGAGAACTCCGCCGCAGGCCCGCCGAGCCTCCCGATTCTGGGTGCCCGGTGTCGCGCTGGCTATCGTAATTTTCAGTGGGGCAACAGCTGTCATCGTCGCAACCCGTGGCGACAACACAGCGAGCGCCGCGACGGCGTCCACCACACCGCAACCCACGACACTGCGGCCGACCATCGTCTTCAGCCCCGCAACGAGTGGCGGCAACCCCGCGCAGCCCGGAATCACGAAACCGGACTTGCCGCTGGAGGTCTCACCCCCACCGGAAACCAGCGAGCCGCCTGCCCCGACTACCACGGCGCGGCCCGTACCGACTATCACGGTGCCGCCCGCACCGAGACCTATCGAGCCCGAGCCCACAAATCCCGCACCACCCGAGCAGCCCGCACCACCGACCGACCTGCGCGAGGCCACCATTCGCGGGTTCTGCCAAGGAATCCTCAATCAAATGGATAATTTCCCGGGTGGGCTCCCGGCCATGCGAGCTCAAATGCCACCGCCGCTGTTCACCTCACCCGCCGATTGGTCGGAGGCATTCGACCGCGCGGCCGCCGGATCGTGCGCTTGAGCGTCGCGCACCGCGCCTGCCAGCGGTAATTTACGGTGGGCAAGCGGAACGGGTGTTGATTCAACGTCGTCTGTTCTAACTCTTCTCTAACCAACTGCTATCCATCTCGGAATGTCGGTTTCGTTAACTTTGATTGTCGCGCCGAGCATGAGCGCGCTTCTCACCATTCATCAATGTGGATCTCTGTCGCTGTGCGATGAAAGGATCGGTATGCAAACGTTTGCCGGCAAATGCCGAACAATGCCCCGAACAATCGTCGGTGCAGCCATGGCGGGGGCGACCGCGGTCGTGCTGACGGCGTGTGGAGGCTCGGATGGGAAGTCGGATCAGCCGGCGACCTCGACCACCGCGACCACCGCTGGTTCGGTCCCGGCTGTGCCCGGTCAGTCACCGCGGCCCGGGACGCCGGGCCGAACCACCGGTCCTGTACAGCCGCCCGTGACTTCCACACCGCCGACCGCTGGCGAACCGAAGGCGGGCGACCCGTGCCCCTACGACGGCTCGGGGCGTGGCCAATGGGAGTGGACCGGGGCGAAGTGGGTCTGCGTTCCCGTGCAGGTGCCTGATGGTGGCGGTATGGGTGGTGGTCAGCCTGACGGTGGTGGCATGGGTGGTGGCCAGCCCGATGGTGGTGGCATGGGTGGAGGTCAGCCCGATGGCGGTGGCATGGGCGGTGGCCAGCCTGACGGTGGCGGCATGGGCGGTGGCCAGCCGGAAGAGTGATTTCCCCGGCGGCGATCGCGCACTTCGGCTGTCGAACTGCCTTCGGGTAGAGGCGGTTACGGGGAGTTCTGTTCGGTGCCGGGGGTTGGGCGGACAGTGCCGTGGGACGGCATCAGGGCGGATCGGACGAAGTGGCCTACGGCGTGTACGCGTTCCGAGGAGCCGGTGCCGCCGACTTGGGTGACCGTGAGGACGACGGCGGTGAAGATGGCTTCGAGGGCTATTGCCGTGTCGTGGGGGTCCAGGTCTGCGGCGATGTCGCCGATGGACTGGCCGGCGCGGAGGGAGTTCTCCATGGCTGTGCGGATGCGTTGGGTTACATCGCCGTCGATGAGTCTGCTGAGTAGTTCCGGCTCGCGGCCGGAGAGGACTCGGTGGGCGAGCGGGTGGGTGTCCATCGCGGTGACGAAACGGGCGACGACTCGCTGCCAGTAGTCGGGGTCCACGGGGCCGGGGAGGCCGAGGGCTTCGTCGCACAGGCGGGCGGCGTCGCGGTCGAAGGCGGCGGCGAAGAGGGCCTCTTTGTCGGCGAAGTGGAAGTACACCGCGGAGGGGGCGAGGTTGAGGTCGCGGGCGATGGCGGATACCGAGGTATTGCGGAAGCCCTGGTCGGCGAATCGGCGGATGGCCATGTCGAGGATCAGCTGCCGGGTCTGCTCGCCACGGGATGTGGTCGGCGGTGTCTCGGATCTGGCCATTCGTGAACAGTAGCGTGCGCGCTCGAGCTGGGATAACAGATCAACTGAACGATTTGGTCTATTTATCAGTTACAGTGGTCGCGGCTTCACTCACGGCAAGAAGGGCCGCGTCACCATGAATTCCCCTCGACGACTCCCGACCAGGCGGCAGGTTCTCGCGATGATGGCGGCGGCGCCTGCGCTGCCCGTTCTGGGGTCGCCCGCCCCGGCCTCCGCCGCCTCCGCGGACCGTCCGAACATCCTCGTGCTCATGACCGATCAGGAGCGGGCGGATGTTGTTCTGCCATCGGGCTTTTCATTGCCCGCGCGAGCACGGTTGCAGGCCGCCGGGGTGCGCTTCGCCATGCATCACACGCCGACCGCACCGTGTTCGCCGGCGCGGTCGGCGTTCTTCACGGGGCTGCACGCCCCGGTCAGCGGTATGCGCGACAATGTCCGCGGCAATGATCTGATGGGGACGGTGCTCGGGCCGCTGCACGCGTGGAGCCCCGACCTCGACACCGGAATCCCCACGCTCGGAACGGTTCTGCGGCAGCAGGGCTATCGGACCGCCTATATCGGCAAATGGCATCTGTCCGAGCCGGTCGGCGCGGAGCCGACGGCATTGTCGGCCTACGGGTTCGACGAGGCCGTCGACCTTCTGGGCGGCGGCAGCCCGAACGAGGGCATGCGGGAGGATCCGGGAGTCGTCGACCACGCGATCGACTGGTTGCGCCGGCACGGCGACGATCCGGAGCCGTGGCTGTGTGTGGTGAGCCTGGTCAATCCGCACGACATGATGTACTGCCCGCGCTTCTACCGGCTCGAAGACGTGCCGAATTACGGCGCGGACGTACCGCCGAATTTCGAATCCGACCTGTCCACCAAGCCGCGCGTGCAATCGGTGTGGCGTGCCATGAACGAGGCCGTCGGCGGCCTCATGCCCAATGAGGTGAGTTCGGAGCAGGGGCGGCGGCAGTGGCGGCAATGGGGCAACTGGTATCTGGAGTTGTTGCGCCGCACCGATGAATTGCTGGCGCGGCTCCTCGACGGCCTCGACCAATGCGGCAGGGCCGGCGACACCGTCGTGGTCCAGGTCGCCGATCACGGCGAACTCGGTGGCGCGCACGGTCTTCGGCAGAAGGGCGCCATGATCTACCGCGAGAACAATCGGGTGCCGCTGGTGATCTCGGACCCGAGAAACCCTGCGACGCATGGCAAGACGGTGACTGCCCTGACCTCTCACGTGGATTTGGTGCCGACACTGGCGTCCATCGCAGGAGCCGGTGCCGGCACGGTGCCTCCGGTCGCCGGGCGTGACCTCACACCACTGCTGGCCAACCCGGACGCCACCGTCAGATCCGCCCTGCTGCTCACCTCGGATGCGAAATCCAGTGGCGGACAAGTGCCCGGCGTCAACTACTTCATGCGCGGTGCGATCACACCGCGCTACAGCTTCGGCCGTTACTCCACGGAGCGGAACCTCGAGGGACCGCGCTCGGACTACGAGTACGAACTCTACGATCGCCAAGAGGATCCGCTCGAACTACACAACCTCGCGCACAACGACGGTGCTGCCGCACTGGTATCGCAACTGAACGATCTGGTGGACAGCCTTGTAGCACAAGAACTCTCCCCGGACGCAGCAGGGCGATAGTCGCGCGAACGCTCCGGTCACATCGGGTACACCGGGTGCTTGCGCGGGTTGAATTCCGGCTTGACCGGCGGCTTGTCGCGCAGCAGGCGCAGTGCGTGCCGGATCTCCAGACGGGTGCGCGACGGTTCGATGACCGCGTCGATGTAGCCGCGTTCGGCGGCGATCCACGGGGTGGCGATGGTCTCGTTGTACTGGTTGACCATGAACTCGCGCGCCGCCGCCCGATGTTCCTCCGGCACCGCCGCCAACTGCCGCTTGCCGAGCAGGTCGACCGCGCTTTCGGCGCCGATCACCGCGATCCGGGCGGTCGGCCAGGCGAAACTGATGTCGGCGCCGACCTGGCGGGCCGCCATCATGCCGTAGGCGCCGCCGTAGGACTTGCGCACCACCAGGTTGATGATCGGCACCGTCGCCTCGATGATGGCGCGCGGGACCCGGCCGCCGCGGATGATCACGCCGGCGGCTTCCTCCGCGAGGCCCGGCAGCACGCCTGGGGTGTCGGCGACGAAGATCAGCGGGATATTGAAGGCGTCGCACAGCCGGATGAAGTAGGTCGATTTGTCCGAGCAGGCGGCGTCGATGGAACCGCCGAGGACCAGCGGCTGATTGGCGATCACGCCGACGGGATGTCCGTCGACCCGGGCGAAGCCGGTGATCAGATTCGGGGCGAAGGCGGCGCGGATCTCATGGAACTCACCGTCGTCGAAGAGGCGCAGCAGGATCTCGTGCATGTCGTACCCCGCGCGATCGGAGTCCGGGATGATCGTGTCGAGCTCCCGGTCGCTGGCCGTGATCTCCGGTTCCAGACCGGGATTCACGATCGGCGGCTGTTCCAGGCAGCTGGTCGGCATGAAGCTCAGGTAGCTGCGGGCCCAGTCGTAGGCCTCCTGCTCGGTCTCGGCCACATGATGCAGGGTGCCGCGCTTGGCCTGCACCTCGGCGCCGCCGAGCTCCTCGGCGCTGATGTCCTCACCGTTGACGGCCTTGATCACGTCCGGTCCGGTGACGAACATGTAGGAATCCTTGGTGCCGATGAGCACATCGGTATTGATCGGCCCGTACACCGAGCCCGCGGCGCACTTGCCGAGAATGATCGACACCTGCGGCACGTACCCGGACAGCTTCTCCAGCACCCGGGAGATGTCACCGAACGAGGCGATCGAACCGACCGCGTCCTGGATGCGCGCGCCGCCCGAATCATTGATCGTCACCACCGGGCACGCGTTCTCGAACGCGAAACGCAGCGCCCGCATGAACTTCTGCGCGGAGGTGACGCCGACGGACCCGCCGTACACGGTCTGATCGTGGGAGATCACCACCACCGGACGGCCCCCGATCAGCCCGTGGCCGGTGACCAGGCCGTCTCCGTAGAGTGCGTCCGGCTGGCCGGGCTGGCGGGCCAGCGCGCCGGTCTCGATGAACGTCCCGGGGTCGAGCAGCCTGTGCACCCGCTCGCGAACGCTGGGGATGCCCTTCTTCTCCCGCTTGGCGATACCGGCGTCACCCGCCGGTTCCGCGGCGATCGCCAGGATCTTGGTCAGTTCATCGAGCTTCGCCCGCGTACCGATCACGCTTACTGCCACCTTCCAACCAAACTGTTTGTGCCCCGCGCACGTTAAGCGCTGTCGATACCGAACAGGTCACGGAATCGGATATAGGGGATGGATCACAGTCGAGACCGGCGTCGACCAGGCGCGATCCGCCAGCTGCACGTCGCTCAATCACTCAGCGCTGGAATGGAAATCGTTGACGGGACGGTGGGCCGGGCGTTTACTTAGCTTGGGAAAGCAACTCGCTTCGTCTCCGCGGCCGGTCGGCTTCGGGGAAGGGAGATCGTGATGTCCACCAGTCTCGAGGTTCGCGACTATCCGTTCGGCGAGCCGGTCCGGCTCGATATGCATCCACTGCTGGCGCGGCTGCGGCGGGAGGAACCGGTGGCGCGGATCCGGCTCCCGTACGGCGGGGAGGGGTGGCTGGTCACCCGCTATGACGATGTCCGGCTGGTGCTGGCCGATCCGCGCTTCAGCCGGGCGGCGACCGTCGACCGGGAAGACCTGCCGCGCTCGACACCCGAACCGCCGCGGGGTGATTCGCTGCTCAGCATGGATCCGCCGGAGCACACCAGGCTGCGCAAACTGGTCGCGAAGGCGTTCACCGGGCGTCGCGTCCAGCTGTTGCGCCCGCGCGCTCAGCAGATCGTGGACTCCCTTCTCGCCGCGATCGAGCGGTCCGGCCCGCCGGCGGACCTGGTGCAACAGTTCGCGCTGCCGCTGCCGGTCACCGTGATCTGCGAAATGCTCGGTGTGCCAACCGAACAGCAGCATCGGTTCCGCGAGTTCTCCGACGCCATCCTGTCCACCACCGCCTACACTCGCGCCCAGATCATCGAGGCGCGCATCGGCCTGGAAACCTATCTGGCGGAACTGATCTCACAACGCCGCGCCGAGCCGCGCGATGACCTGCTCAGTGCACTGGTCGCCGCCCGCGACAACGACGACCAGCTGAGCGAGCTCGAACTGGTCAACCTCGGCGTCGGCCTGCTCATCGCCGGCCACGAGACCACCGCCAACCAGATCGCCAACTTCACCTACGTCCTGCTCACCGCCCCCGAGCAGTGGGAACTCTTGCAGCGCAACCCGGAACTGGTCCCCGGCGCGGTCGAGGAACTGCTGCGCCACGTGCAGCTCGGATCCGGTGGCGCCTTCGCCCGCATCGCCACCGAGGACGTCGAGCTCAGCGGTATCACCGTCCGCGCCGGCGAGGCCGTCTTCGTCAACACCCAGGCCGCCAACCGCGACGAAACCGTCTTCACCGACCCCGAACACCTCGACCTCACCCGAACCGACAACCCGCACATGGCATTCGGCCACGGCGCCCATCACTGTCTCGGCGCCCAACTGGCCCGCCTGGAACTCCAGGTCGCCATGGCCTCCCTGCTCCGCAGCTTCCCCACCCTGCGCCTGGCCGTCCCCGTCGACGAAGTGCCGTGGAAGACAGGCCTTCTCGTACGCGGGCCGAAATCACTGCCCGTGACCTGGTGACCGGCGAGCGCATCGGGCGCCGGCTGGTTCGGCCGACGCGCCCGCCGGATCTGCTGCTATTCGATCGATGGGCGGTACGTCACCACCACCAGAAGGTCACGACCTCCCAATGCTGCAGCGTGCCCGGTGTATCGCAGTGCGCCCAGGATTGCTGACCGTCCCACACGACCGGACCGCGGCGTTCATAGGTTGCCCAACTACTGCCGAACCAGCCCCACCAGTGCCGGCACTCGATCTTCACCTGATGCCAGACCGGCCAATAACACGTCGAGAACGCCGCACTGTTGTTGACCGGATACGCCGCACACCCCGGCTGCCACGGCTGCGCCTGAACAGGCGCCGCACCCATCGCCACCCCCGCGCCGAGCACCGCCGTCGCGGCCGCGCTCACCAGCATCTTCTTGCCGAGCGACCTCATCACAACCTCCCATCAGCGTGGGGCTCGACGCCCCGACCCTGACAGGCCCACGCTCGATTCGAACTTCGGCGGCGCGCGGGACTCCGCGACGAACCACCCTTACGTGACGTACGTCACGTATCAACTCCTCCGCGTTACACCGCGAAATAACGAATTCTCGTGATGTGGGGGCCGGGGCTTTACCGGAAACATTCATGTCATGAGCAGCACAGATACCCGCCCCTCCCGCCCGGCCGTTCTCGTCACCGGCGCGACCGGCGCCGTCGGACGACACCTGGTCACCACCCTTCTCGCGCGCGGTGCGAGGGTCCGCGCCGTGACCCGCAAGCCCGCGGATGCGAACCTGCCCGACGGCGTCGAGGTCGTGGCCGGCGATCTCACCGACGCCTCCACCCTTGGCCCGCAGCTGTTCGACGGCGTCGATCGCGCCTTCGTCTTCCCGGCCCAGGGCATCGAGGTCTTTCTCGACGCGGCCGTCGCCGCCGGTGTGCGCCGCTTCACGGTGCTGTCTCGCTGGCCGCGGCGATGGAATTCCCCCGTGACCACGGCTCGGCGAGCCAGCTCCACCACAGCGCCGTCGAGGCTGCGGTCACCGGCCGCACCGACGCGTGGACCATCCTGCGTCCCGGCACCTTCGCCAACAACCTGCTGGAATGGCGGTGGCAGATCAGCTCGGGCGCACCCATCCGGGCCCCCTTCCTGGCCTCCGCCCAAGCGCCGATTCACGAATACGACGTCGCCGAAGCCGCTGCCGAGACCCTGCTCTCCGGCGACCATCTCGGCCGGATCATCGCGCTCACCGGCCCGCAGGCTCTCACCCGCACCGAACAGGTCGCCACCCTGGTCGCCGCCCTCGGCCGCCAGATCCCCCTGACCGAGATCACCGCAGACGAATTCCGCTCCGAAACAGCACAATTCATCCCCCACCCGATCATGAAAATGCTCCTGGACTACTGGACCGACACCCTCACCACACCCGACCGGATCCGCCCCGTCACCGCCATCACCGGCAAACCCGGCCGCACCCTGGCCGAATGGGCCGCCGACCACCGCGCCGACTTCGGAGCCTGAAGCGCCGCACTGTGTGCGTGGAATCTAAGGGCGTGCAACACAAGTGCAAATCAATCGCTGCGCGGGCGACGTTGTGCTCGGGTAGATTATCTGTCGGAAGATGGCCCGTATCAGTCTATTTGGAGAAGAACTCCGAACCGGGCATAGCGCTCGACGTATGCCTCGCGGCTACCGGTCATGTTGCGATCAAGGGGGCGGAGTTCCGACGCTTGCAAGGGGGACGGACTGAACTCCGACGAAAAGTCGCAGCACAGCCGAAATGCTCTGCTGGCTAACGGCATACGACGTCAGTGGCCAGCCGGATCCGTCCTCGTCCACGAGGGCGAACTATCTGACCACATCCTGGTGATAGAGGCCGGTCGCGTGAAAGTGACCTCGTCCGCGTCGAGCGGCAAGCAGGTTCTGCTTGCCATCCGGGGGCCGGGCGATCTGGTTGGCGAGCTCTCAGCGATCGACGGCGGGGCGCGGTCTGCGACCATCACGGCGCTATCGTCTGTCACCGCAACTGTTGTGCAGGGCAACGTGTTTCGATCACTTCTGATGAACGATGGCAAAGTCGCGCTCAGCTTGCTGCGGATGGTGGTCAGTCGGCTGCGAGAAGCGGACATGCAACGCCTGGAGTACGGCGCGTATACGGTCGGAGAGCGCATCGCCCGACTGCTGCTCGACTACGCCGGACGCTATGGACGGGCGGATGACGATCGCGTGATCATCGCCTTGCCCCTGTCGCAGACCGAATTGGCGCATGCGGCCGGAGCGTCTCGGGAGGCGGTGGCCAAGGCGCTGAAGCGGCTGCGGGAACTCGGCGCCATCCGGACCGCCAGGCGTCGCGTGGAGCTATTGCGCCCGGAATTGCTTGCGGAACTCGCTGAGGGCCTCCCGAGTGTGTATTTGGACGCAGACGCTCCTGACCGGCCCCTATAGACAAGACGCAACTCAAATGTCACGGAGGAGCCATGAACGAACCCACGCACCGATCCTTCCTTGTGGTGGATGTCGAGGATTCAGGCGATCTGAACAACGTCGAACTCGGAACCATACGGTCGACGCTCTATCGCATCCTGGACGCGGCGATTCCGAGTCCCGAAGCTGTTGCGGCGAAGGAGGATCGGGGAGACGGGGGCATGCTCGTACTCGATCTTTCCGTGCTGGATGTACTGGACCAGATCGTTGAGAAGCTGCTGGACGGTGTGCGGAGCCACAACCACACAGTTGATCCGTTGGGCTGGTTGAGGGTGCGCATCGCGGTCCACGAAGGCTATGTGCACGAAGATGAGAACGGCTGGCTGAGCGACGCATTGACCGCGACCTTCCGGATGAACGGTGCTCGCTTGGTCAAGGACACGTTGAAGAATGCCGCCCGAGCCCACGGCGTGGTCGTTATCTCCGATGCCGTCTACCAGGGCGTTGTGCGCCATAGCTACCGCGCGGCAGTGACACCCGCTGGGTACGGCAGCGCCGTGATCAGTACAAAGGAGGGCGATGTCAGGATCTGGGCGCGTGTGCCCGGATATCCGGCGCCACCCTTTCCTGGCGGGCCGGCGGCCGCGACGGAGGCTGCCAGGAGTGCCGCTGGCGCGACTTCCGTCGGGTACGACTCCAACACTGCCAACAATATGTTTCTCGGAGATGTGAAGGCCCGCAATATTATCGGTCGCGACAATCACGGCAGGGCCGTATGAGCGAGCCCAAACCCGAAGCGTCGTCGGTGGACGCCCCGGACAACCGCGAATCGAATGACAACGCCGGTGCTGACAGCGCGGCACGTGAGGATCCGCGTAAGCGGGCCACTGATCCGGACCGTCGCCGCGAGTCGCGCACAGCAGTCAATGCCTTATCGGACGCAGTCAACTCGCTTCAAGGGCTGTCGTCGATCCATGCCAACACGCTGATCCTCGGCGATGCGTCGGTTGAGACCCTGGTGGGCCGCGATCATTACGCCACCGCCTCTGGTCCGAGTGTCGTACGTAGTGGACCGGTGTCTGCCACACTACTCGAGCACCTCGAATGCACCTTTGTTCCGCCGCGCGGATTTGGAGAGGTGCGCGGCAGGCTCCGCAAACAGAAGGTGCTGCTCTTACGGGCCCCAAAGGGTTGGGGACGCACTGCCACAGCCGTCCGCGCACTGGCCGCGGAGTGCTCTGCCGGTGTGCAGAAACTCAACCCCGATGTACGGCTGCGGTCGCTCGAATTGGAGTTCGAGTTCGAGCCGGACACCGGCTACTTGGTCGAGTCTCTCGAAGTCGAACAGACGACTGCTCTGCAGGCGTTTCATCTCGAGGAACTGAGCCGGACGCTTGCACGGCAAGGTTGCCGGCTGATCGTAGTGGTGGATCTTTCGGCTGAGCTGCTGGCCGACGTCGACCCATTCCTTTTCGAAGGGGGTGAACCGGCTGATGCGACTGAGCTGGTGAGTAAGCATGTGCGCTGGCGTGTACCCGGTGGGCAAACAGATGTGCTCGAGCGCCCTGACGTAGTGCAGCTGCTTGCCGATGTGGCAGATCACCGGCCACCGGCCCGTGAACTAGCTCTCCTGGCTGAGCAACTGGCTGAGGTGGCTGTCGGTCGAATCGATATCACTGACGTCGTCAACAGACACTCCGCATCAGTCGAAGACCGCTTCCGGAAGTGGTTCGACGAAGAGCTTGATGTCGAGGCCCGCGCCTTCGCGATCGGCCTGGCAGTGTTCAACAGGATGCCGTTGCACATTGTGTCCAGCGCCGCTCGCACACTGGCACGATTGATCATGCAAGAGCAGATACCCGATGTAAGCCAACATGTGCGCTCGGTGTTCGGTGTGCGCAGCGCCGAGATGCTCTGCAGAACGCGGGCAGTGTTGTACCAGTCCTCCGAGGACACCGAGTTCGGACGAATACCGGTCCAGGCCGCGAGATTCGACGACGACCGCTACCCGCGTCGAGTTCTGGAATACGTATGGCAGGAATACCCTGCCGCGCACGAGCTGGTCCGGGAATGGTTGCGGGCGCTCGGTGCCGACCCCGACCTCAGAGTGTGCACCCGCGCTGGCGTCGCGGTGGGTCTATTGGCCACCTTCGAGTTCGACCATGCCAGAAGGCTGGTGATCGAACCGTGGGCGGACAGCAGCGAAGGGCACGACCAGTTCGCCGCCATCGGTGCACTCCAGTTTCCCAGCCTGCAGCCTGAACTCACGCCCCTTGTGACACGAATGCTCGCGGCGTGGTTACGGGGTAGGCAACCGCTGGAGCGCCGAGCGACCGCTGCCGCAGCGTTGGGTAGCACTGTTGGGCAGATCATGCCGAATCGCGCCCTCGAGTTGCTACGTCGTGCGGCGCGCAGCAGCGAACCGGTGATTCAGGAGGCTGTGTGTTACAGCATGGTTCAGCTTTTCGAGGTTGCCGAGTTGACCGGTCTGGTCCTTGGCGAGTTGCGGATCTGGACCGACTCTGAGCAAATCCCATTGCGTGACACCGGTTTCCGATGCGTACTCGAGCTGAGCTTCGGCCTCGAGATCGAAACTTTCCGGGGCGTCCGGGTGTGGCCGGTAATGGTATGGCTGGCAGATGAATCGGCTGGTCACCGGGATTCCATCGTCACCCTCTTCGCGCGCCTGATGGAAGCGCCCTACTACATGCCCTCGGCCTATCTGGAGATCCGGCGCTGGGTTCGGATTGCGGAGAAGGATCCGCAATTGCGCAGACCGCTGGGGAAATTGCTGATCGACTTTGGGCATGCCATTCGGGATACCGGGACCGTGTGTGACCACCTGCGCGACTGGGCCGAGGAAATCAACGGCCCAGTGCGGGCTGTGGACGAGTTACTGATGATGCTCGACGAGGAGGACAAGCCGACGTGAGCGCAAACGATCCAACCCCTCTGATCCACTACAAGGATATGACTCGCGCGACATGGCGAAAGTTTCGTCCGACGCCGGATGGATATGCTGCGGCGGTGTCTCAGGACCGCCGCGGCCAGCTGATGCTGATGGATCGAAGGCCAGTCGCGTCCGAGATTTTCTACAGCCCGCCCCCGGTCCTCTTCTGGGTCGACGTTTCTGTACATCACACCTCCCTGAATCTGGATGTCCCCACTGCGGAAGGGGTTTTCGACTTCCACGCCGCGGTTGATCTGTCCTGGCGGATAGGCAACCCTGTCGAGGCAGTTCGAACAAACTTGGCCAGTGGGGAACTCGTCTATCGGCCATTCCTTGAAAATCGGCTTCGGGAAATTTGCCGGAGATTCGAGACCGCGCAATTTTCCGATGCCGAGCAGCATCTGAACACCTACTTCACCGACCGCTCTGTCGATTTGTCATGTGGTGTAGTTCTGCTTGATTGCAAGGTGAAGCTCGCGCCGGAGGAGAGCACTCTGATCCATATTCAGCAACGCACGCGCGATCGCTGGAAAGAGGAGCGACGCGAAGCAGACCACAAGGCTCAACTGCATGATGTTCATCTTCAGCATGATGAGAACGAAACCGACCACAGCTTGGCACTGCAGAATGTGAGGTTCAAACAAGAGATTGTAGAGCTCGAGCAGCGGCACGTGCTCGAGCTGGAACGGCAGCGGATGGACTTCTACGCGGTTGCGCTGCAAGCCGGCGACTTCGGTGCGATCTCGCTCAAGCTGGCGTCCAACCGTGAGGACGTGAACGAGGTCATCCAGTTGCTGATGCGCCAGAGGCAGCTGGATTTCGAATCCGCACACGGTGCGTTGAAAGCACTGCTGGATCAGCGCCTGGTCAATAGAAGGGATGTCCAAGACATCATGGCGCGCGCGACCAAGGTCATCGCAGACCACTGGACCCAACTGCCGCAGGCTGGTCCCGCGGAGCAACCGCAACAACTGGCTGCCTCGCCGAACGCTGGAGGTGAGGTCGCTCGAGTAATAGATGATCCAGATGATGAGGACAACGAGGATGGCTATGTCTAGTTCATCCACGGCGGAAAATCCGTTGCTCGACCTTCCCATTGTTGGAGATCTGGTCGCATTGTTCGACAAGTGCCTGCTCGATCTCGGCTTCTCGGTGTGGGGGGCCGAGTCCGTGGAATTCGTAGTGTTGACAACCGTCTCGTTCGCCGTGCTCACGGCTGTCGTCGGCAGGTTGATTCCCTACTTGAGCGACCGGCTTATCAATTCGGCCGGCCAATGGGCCGCGGCCATACCAGCTTTGCTGCTTGCGCCTGAGTGGCTCGTGACCAAATTGCTCGGAAGGTTTGGCCGTGCCCCAGGGAGCATGTTGTATGGCTACGGTGATGGCGTGTTTGCACTCACGGATGCAATTGGGCGATTGGTGGTTGTCGTACTGCGCCTTCTGGGCCGAGCCGGCAAGTTTCCTCATCTGACGGTCAGCCTGTTCTTCATCCTTGGAATGCTTGTCTGGAACAGCGAATCCTGTGTGGGTGAATCGGATCCATGTGTTTCGCCGGTCCAGCAGTGGATCCAAATGGCAGGGGCTGATGCTGAGCGCCGGCCAGAGTGAGGACCACATCTACCGCTATGCGGAAGTCGCGCGAAGTAGCGAGATAGCGAACCATATAAGAAATATGACCAAGCTGAATGCACTCCAGCGCAATGCGACTTCGAAACGTCGATACTTGCGCTGGGTAATCGCAGCGAGCGCCGCTGTTTGCTGCCACGCATAGTCGGCGAGGACTGCCGGGGTCGGGCGCTGGCTCACCTCGATGGGGAACGTTGGGAAACAGAACCAGTTCCCAGCACCGGCGCTATACAGGTTGGGCCGCAGCGCCATGGCCAAGTAGCACATACACGAGAAGATGGTCACCTCGAGAGCGATTCCCATGATGGTGATAGCAAGGTGTGTCGGAGTTCTGCCTGCGGTCACCAACCCCATCAGGCCGAATCCATTTGCAGTAAGCAAGAATCCGATCTTTGTATCGGCAGCCCCGATGATGCGATTGAACTCTGAAATGGTGCGCAGTGCCGCGTCCAGGTCGTCTGTGGGCTCGAGTTGTTGAATTGCCATGGGATCAGGAGACCACCGGTAGGAAGTGATCTCTACGTACTATGACACACAGCGTCGGTTCGACAGCAGTCGCTCCATGCCGCAGCCGTAAGCGGTCTGGCCCGGCGTTTCGCCGGGCCAGACCTGTTTCGAACCAACCCGTGGTTATCCCGCGAGTTGCGCCGCCAGTGCTGCTGCGGTGGCGGGGAAACGGGTGAGCAGGTCGGTTGTCTCGCGGTTTCCGGTTGGGCCGGATTCCTGCCAGTTGCCTTCGATGCCGAGCAGGGCGGCGAGTGCGTCGCAGGTGGCGGGGTGGGCGGCCAGTAGGTCGGTGACGGGGCCGCGGGGTGCCGCCACCAGCGGTGTTGCGGCGGTGGTGAATTCGGTCGACCAGGGTGGGGTGAAGGCGTCCACGGCGGGGAGGGAGCCGGGGAAGGTGCGGGCTGCTTCCCGGACCAGGTTGGGGATCAGGTCGGCTGTTTGGTCCTTCAGGGTGGTGATGAGTTTGGGGAGCCAGGGGAGTAGGACCGTGTCCGGGAGGGTGCCGAAGGCCTTCGACAACAGCTCCACCACGAAGGGTTTCAATGCTGGAGCGGGGTCGATGGCTTGGACGAAACCGCTGACGTATTGCGGAACCGTTGGCAGCACCAGGGGGTTGGACAGCATGGTGTCGCAGCGGGTGCGCAGGTCGGACATGGTGAGCAGGCCGAGTTGGAAGCGGGCTGCCCAGAGGAGGGCCACCTTGGCGGGGGCCTCCGGATGGGATTGCAGGACCGCGAGTTCCAGCTGGGTGTGGTCGCAGCCCAGGGACAGGGCCAGGTTCTCCATGCCGAAGAGGAAGCCGAGCATGGCGGCCACCTGGGACGGGTCGGTTTCCTCGGCGGCGAAGGCCGTGGGGAGGAGGGTGCAGTAGTGGGCGTAGCCGGCTGTCACGAATCGTTCGCACCAGGAGGGCAAGCCGCCTTCGGTGGAGCGGAAATAGTTGAGCAGGACGCGGATACGGCGGAGTACGACGGGGGCGTCGTCCACTGTGCGTTCAGCGGCCAGGAGTTCGACGGCGCGGTTGCCCAGCTCGTCGGCCAGGCGGACCGATTTCAGGTAGACCAGGGCGTCTTCGACGGCGGCCAGGGCCACGGCCGCGGTCGCGTCGGGGGCGGTGACCGCGCGGCGGAGGCGCTGCTCGAGCACCTGTTCGACCGAGACGCCCTCGTAGCCGAGTTCCACCAGGGAACGCTGGTATTTGCCGAGGCCGATATCCCAGCTCTCCTGGATGGAGGTCTCGCCCAGGCCGCGTGAACCCATGATGGGGCGGAGTGCGTCCTGGGGCAGGAGCCTGCGCAGCAGCCAGAGGAGGTCCGAGCAGGGGCGCAGGTGGGGGTTGGTTTTCAGGTCCAGGAGGGCGCGCTGCAGGGTGCGTTTGGACAGGTCCAGGCCCAGTGGTTCGAGACGGTCGAGGACGTCGCGGGCCAGGGGCGGCAGGGCCGCGTAGCCGACTTGGCCGATGCGGTCGCCGCCGAGCAGGATTTCGCACAGGCGGCGGACATCGCGGCGGCCGGGGACGCGGTCCTTCTCGATGCAGGTGACCGCCGCGTCCTGGAAGTCGTACGGCGTGGGACGGGCGCGATTGCGCAAGCCCGCCAGCAGGATCGAGGTTTCGAAGATGGCGATGGCGTCGGCGGTGCTGGCCAGGTAGCCATTGCGCCGGGCCAGGCGGACGATGTCCACCGACCATTCCAGGAGTTCGGCCTCGTCGAGCGGATCCAGCACCGGCGGGCGGGACAGGAATCCCGAAAGACGGTCCGCTACTTCGTTTTCCGGTTCGGTCGGGACAAGCGGCTTCTTGGCTCGCTTCTTCGCTCCCTGCTGGCCTTCCAGCCGGAACGACTGCACCTTGCCGCGCCGCAGGCCCTTGGCCCAGGTGGCCGCCGCGATCGAGACCGCGCCGCCGGCCAGCCCGAACTGGGCCTCGATGGCGGAGTGGCTGGAGGGAATCAGGCCGTAGTGCCAGGTGGTGGCCGAGCGGGGCGAGATCTCGAACGGGGCGTCCGAGTCGATCCCGAACTGCTCGACCGGGCTGGCCGCGTGTGCCGCACCGCAGATGTACAGCGCCCGCGCGGGGTCGATGTCATTGGCGGACAGGTGTTCCCGCATGCGGGTCCACATGTACCGCTCGCGGTCCTCGTCCTCGGCGGTGCTGCCGCGCCGCAGCCGGCGGAACAGGCTGCCGATCATGACCATGACCTGGCGGTAGGTGTCGTAATCGGCGTCGGCGAGGGGCTGTTCGACGTACTGATCCCACCATTCCGACCAGTGCCGGACCTTGCCGTGGTGCAGCAGGTGCTCTTCCAGTTCGGCGAAACGCGGTCGCAGATCCCCGATTTCGATGCCCACCGCCGAGCCGTGCAGACCGTCGTCCTCGGGCTTCTCCTCGTCGGCCGGCGCCTCGGCCGACGCCGATTCCTTTGGCGCCCAATGGAAGACGTGATCAGTGGAGCGATCAACCAGCACCAGTTCGACGCCCGGTGTATCGAGGGCGTAGGCGATGGCCTGGTATTCGGCCGACGATTCGGTGATCGGCGCGACCACCGACAGCGGCGCCCATTCCGCCGGGAAGCCCTCGGTATCGGTGGCGAAGGCCTGCAATGCCACCGGCAACCGGCAATTGCGCAGTTCGTCCAGCAGCGGCCGCATGTCCTCGCACAGCTCCAGATAGATGACGGCCGGCTGCTTCTCTCGCAGCCGCCGCACCATGGCCAGACCGGAGGCGGGGGAGTGGTGGCAGACCGGGAAGATCTCCAGCCGCTCCGCCAGCGCCCGGTCCACATCGTCGATCATGCCCGCCAGGATGTCGCCCGCCGCCCCGGGCACGCCGGCGAACGCGACCGCCGCGTCCGCCAGCTGATCCCGCAGTGCGGCAAAGGTATTCGGTGCGGGACGGGTATCGGAGACGGTCAGTGTCGATGGTTCGCTCACAAGCTCGCTCACGAGAGCCTCGCGATCGCGGCCCGGCCGCCCTCCAGGAATTCGCCCCAGGGGATCTCGCCCTTCTTGTCCTTGCTGCGCGGCTCGACCACGCCGTGCAGGTACTTGTTGAGAATGGCCAGATCCTCGGGCTGACGCCGGGCCAGGGACCCGACCAGCGAGCCGGCGAGGGTCTCCGCGCGCAGTTCCCGCTCACCGAAGAACTGGCTGTGCAGGATGGCGTCCTCGAGCACGCCGATCTGCTCGGCGGTGGACAGCGCCGACTCCAGCTTGTCGTCATCGCTGGTGGCGGCGGCCGCGGCGGCGCGCAGATCGGCGAAGCTCTCCAGCAGGATGTCCAGCAGCGTGGGCGGCAGTTCCAGCTCGATGGAATGGCGGCGCAGCAGTTCCGCGGTGCGGAAGCGCACGATCTCCGCCTCGCTCTTCTTATTGGACACCACCGGAATACGCACGAAGTTGAAGCGCCGCTTGAGCGCCGAGGACAGGTCGTTCACGCCGCGGTCGCGGCTGTTGGCGGTGGCGATGATGGAGAAGCCCGGCTGCGCGAACACCACATTGTCGTCGTCGAGCTCGGGAATGGACACGTACTTCTCCGACAGGATGGAGATGAGCGCGTCCTGCACATCGCTGGTGGAGCGGGTGAGCTCCTCGAAGCGGCCGATCACGCCCTGCTCCATGGCGGTCATGATCGGGGACGGAATCATGGACTCCCGCGACTGCCCCTTGGCGATGACCATGGAGATATTCCACGAGTACTTGATGTGGTCCTCGGTGGTGCCCGCGGTGCCCTGCACGACCAGCGTGGAATTGCGGCTGATGGCCGCGGCCAGCAGTTCGGCCAGCCAGCTCTTGCCGGTACCCGGATCGCCGATGAGCAGCAGACCCCGGTCCGAGGCCAGGGTGACAATGCTGCGCTCGACGAAACTGCGGTCGCCGAACCACTTCTGCTCCACCTCGCGGTCGAGCCCGTCGGCGCGTTCGGAGCCGAGAATGAACAGCCGCACCATCTTCGGGCTCAGCCGCCACGCGAACGGCTTGGGACCGTCGTCGATGGACTCCAGCCAATCCAGTTCCGCGGCGTACTTGACTTCGGCGGGGGCGCGCAAAACGTCGTTCATGATGGCGTGTTCTCCTAGTCGAGAAAGTTCTTGAGTTCGTGCACGAGCTTTTGAATGCGTCCGGAAATCACCGGAGTGCCAAGGTTTTTGAACCGTTCGCGGAACCACGGGTTGACGCTCTGATGGCCGGAGCTGTTCACCGAGCCGACCGGGATGAGCTTCACCCCGGAGCGGTGCACCGCCTCCATGGCCTCGAACAGCGGCTGCGAGCGGTCGAACTCGTAGAAGTCCGAAATCCACACCAGCACGGTGTTCTTGGGATCGGTGATCTTGGGCTGGGCCATGGCCATGGCGACCGGGCCGTCATTGCCGCCGCCGAGATTGGTGCGCAACAGCACCTCGAACGGATCGTGCACCCACGGCGTGAGATCCAGGGCGCGGGTGTCGTAGGCGATGAGATGCACATCCACCTTGGGCAGGCCCGCGAAGATCGACGCCAGAATGGTGCAGTTCACCATGGAGTCGACCATGGAGCCGGACTGGTCCACCACCACGATCATGCGGGCGGGGACGGTGCGCTTGGCGGTCTGGCGGTAGTAGAGCCGGTCGACGTAGAGGCGCTCGTCCTGGGGATTCCAGTTGGGCAGGTTCTTCCAGATGGTGCGGTCCACATCCAGATTGCGCAGGATGCGTTTGGGCGGGACCGAGCGGTCGACGGTGCCCACGCTGGTCTGCTGCACCTGTGTGCGCAGCACCTCGGCGACCTCGTCGATATAGCGGCGGATGAGCCGTTTGGCATTGGCCAGGGCCACACCGGACAGATTGTGCTTGTCGCGCAACAGTTGTTCGATGAGCGACATGCTCGGGGTGAGCTGGGCGGCCAGATGCGGATCGGCGAGCACCTCGCGCAATCGCATGCGGGACACCAGTTCGCCTTCCAGGCCGGTGAGCACGCCCTGTACGGCGCCGGCCTGTTCCTCGCCCAGGCAGCGGCGCAGCCAATTGGCATCGGACTGCCAGCCCGCCAGCTGGGTGGCGCTGACCTGGCCGGATCCGGTGGCGAAGACATTCAGCAGCAGCTTGGAAACCAGTGCGGCAGTGCGGACATCGGCCGCGCCGATGGGCCGGGGCGCCTCGTTCGCGGAGTCGTCGGCTGCCGAGTCCTCGGCTTCGGAGTCCTTGCTCTCGGAGAAGTCGAGGCGTTCGAACTCGTCCTTCATCTCCGGATACCGTTGCACCACATTGTCGATGGAGATGCCCGGATCGAGCACCGCCAGCGGCAATCCCAGATCGTCGACGATCCCCACGCTGGCCTGCGCCAGCGTCGATTGCTGATCCCCGGTGAAGACACCGGCCAGTAGACGCCAGTACAGGACCTGGCGCCGCGTCTCATGATTCGGCCCACCCGTCACCCGACCGCCACCCCCCACGGAATCGCTTCGCGATGCAATATTCATCTGCGCAGCAACCGTCCCGCCCGCTCACGCAATACCGCCACGGCATCGCCCGACTTCGCCTGCGCCTTGGCGACTTTCGCATCGGTCGGCCCGAGCGCCCAATCGCCATTGTGGAAAGCGGTGAGCGCACCCTTGACCTTGCGCTGCATGGCCAGCGGTCGCACCGACCAGCCGCCGTCCCAGCGCAGCAATCCGATCATGCTGCTGGAGCCGGTCACTCCGGTCGAAGTGAGTGGTCCGGCGGACGGCAGCGCGTCCAGTTCCACCCGAATCCGCTGCTCACCCATCTCCAGCACACCGTCGCGGAACCGGTACCCCTCGAACAAAACCGGTTCGGCGATATGCACCGGATCGCGGTCCAGCGGCGCGACCGCCGGGGCCAGCGCCTGCGGCAGTTGCACGGTGGCGGTGACGAACGGATCGGCGTCCTCCCCGGCCTTGGCCCGAGCGTCCTCCCACAGCAGATCACCGCCCGCCGTCAGCGGCATGTCGGTGAGTTCCAGCGCGCGCCGCTCGGCCAGCGCCGTGAGCAACTGCCGATGCGCACCCAGCAACTGCCAAACCGCCGGTCCCACAATGGTGTCCACCTTGGCCGCCGCCACCGACACCCGCACCCGGCGGGCCGGTGCGCCCGCGGTCTCCAGCACGCCGTGCACCTGCGCCTGCACCACGGTCCCGTGCTCGTGCACATCCACGCCCAGTGGCAGCAGGCGACCCGAAACCGACTCGACCGCAGCGGATTCCGTGCCGCGCCAGGACAGCAGCAGCGCACGCGCCCACAGATCCGCCCAGCGCCGCGCGGGCACCCGGTCCATGGTGGCGATCGGCGAGGAAGCCCCCAGCTCGGCGGTGAAGCCGTCCAGCAGCATCGCCAGCCGCCACAGCCCGGGTTCGGCCAGCAGCGCCTCCACCGTCTGATCCGCGGCCGCCACCAGTTCGTGGTCCACGCCCCGCCATCCGGCGATGGCCAGCTCGCCCAGCCAGGCTCGCGAACCCGCCGCGAGCGGACTCGGAGTATCGGCACCCGGCGTGGCCGTCCACTCGGATCGGTTGCGGCTCAAGGCCATATCCGCCTGATCGACCAATGCGTCGTGCACCGCGCCCAGCAGGGCGGCCCGCGCGGCGGCCAGCGCCGACAGCTCATCCGGCCCGATCGCCCCGGTACTCACCTTCGCCACCGCGGCCGCCACGGCCTCTGCCAGCGGCGAACCCGCCACTGCCCCGCCCAGTGCCGCCAGTGCCGCACTCTGCGGCTCGGAAACCCGTGCGAAGCCGTTGACCAGCGCGGTATCGAAACCGCTCACCGCATCCAGCGCTGCCTCGACGCCGGCGGGCGCATCCGCCAGCCCGGCCAGTTGTACTTCCTGCATCAGCGCCCCACCCCCGCCGGAAACCAGTGCAGCTCCGGAATCGGCATTGCGCTCCCCGGCAGCTCCAGATACGTCAGATGCCGCAGGAACCGGCTGAACACCGCCGCGGCCGGAGCTGGATCCCGAGTCCCATTGAGGCAGCTCGCAAGTCGACCGCCCTCCGGCACCTCGACCCGCAGGAACCGCGCCACCCGCTCCTGCCCGTACTGCAACACCGCTTCATCGATGAGCGCATCCAAATGCTTGCACGCCCACCCCTGATTCAACCCGCCACACGGCCGGTTGTTATTGGTGCTGCAACTCAGCCCGTGCGTCCCCGCCGTCACCGACGCCACATACACCCGCGAAATATCGGACCCACTCGACACCACTCCCTGCAAGCGCCCGTCCGCCATTTCCACGAACGGCACCTTGTTCAGTTTGCGCGGCGCCACAGCGGGCAAAACCCTTACGACAGAAGCACTTTCCCAAGCCGGCTCATCCGGCGTGGCACTCGTATTCGAGGCCATCGTTCTCCCTCCCGGTCGATCACGATGCGCCCAAGGTAAGTGACCCCACCGACAAGTGCCGCCCCACCCCCGAACCTGCTGATGACGGCCGCCGGCCGGCCTTGGCCGAGCCGTATTCGGGCCGGTCGTACAGACCTTTCGGCGAGGGCGCTTCGGCAACGCCGCAGACCGCAATCGCGGCGCCGAGCTCGCGGGCGTCGATCGGTCTCCGAATGTCACACCTGGCGGCTACCGTCAGGGGTATGGCGCAGTATCGGCATATTCTGGTCGACCGCACCGGCGACACCGTCCGGATCACCATGAACCGGCCGGAGCGGCGGAACTCGTTGTCCGGTGAGCACTTGGGGGAGTTGCTGGGCGCGTTCCGGGAGGCGGGGGAGTCGGATGCGTCCGGCATTGTGCTCGCGGCCGAGGGGCCGGTGTTCTCGGCGGGGCACGATTTCGCCGATGTCGCGGCGCGCGATGTCGAGGGGGTGCGGGAGTTGCTGACGCTGTGCACCGAGGTGATGCGGACGATTCAGTCGGTGCCGCAGGTGGTGGTGGCTCGGGTGCACGGTCTGGCTACCGCGGCCGGGTGTCAGTTGGTGGCTTCGTGTGATCTTGCGGTGGCGGCCGACTGCGCGGGCTTCGCGTTGCCGGGTGGGAAGGGCGGGTGGTTCTGTCATACGCCCGCTGTGCCGGTCGCGCGGTCCATCGGGCGCAAGCGGCTGATGGAGCTGGTGCTCACCGGGGATGCGGTCACCGCTGATGTTGCGTTGGAGTGGGGGTTGGTGAATTACGTTGTGCCCCTGGAACGGCTGGACGAGGCCGTGGCCGAATTGCTCGGGCGGGCTACGCGGGGGAGCCGAGCGAGTAAGGCGCTCGGGAAGCGGACCGTGTATGCCCAGTTGGATCGGCCGGAGGCGGATGCTTACGCGATCACGCTGGAGGTCATGGCTGCTGCCTCCCAACTACCCGGCGCCAAAGAGGGAATGCGGGCGTTTCTGGAGAAGCGCCCGCCCATCTGGCCGGACTGAGTCGGGCGGCGCGCCGGCACAGGCGGGAGAGGGGGACCGTGAAGATGCCCGCCAGGCGGGTGTAGGGCCAGATGGCGATGAGCAGCATGAGGATCAGGGCGCGCGCCCGGTAGATGGCGGGTGCGTGCTGCATGACTTCCGGCTCGGGCCGGAAGGTGGCCAGGGATCGGGCCCAGGTGAAGAGGTATTCCGCTGTGCGGTAGCGGGTTTCGGTGGAGTAGGGATCGAAGGTGATGAGGAAGCCGGAGAGCAGCGTGGCGGCCAGGACCGGGAGGGTGATGCGGTCGATGGGCGTGATCCGGGGGCGCGGGTCGGCATCGATGAGGGGTGGGATCAGGATGAGGCACGCACCGGCCATGGCCAGCGGGATGGCAATGATCTGGCCCGCCGTCAGGATGACCGCCAGGCCGCCGGTGGTGCGCGAATGCGGCCCGGCGGCAAGGGCTTCGGTGATCCGGACGGCGAAGAGTAGTGGCACGCCGATCCGGAAGGCCAGGCTCCCGAAGCGCTGTGTCCGATCGGCGTGCGGGCCGTAGAGATAGCCGAGGAAACGGTCGTGCTGATACCGCCAGAGGTGCCCGGCCAGGCAGGACGCCACGGCGATGCCGGGCAGGACAACCCACAACACGTACATCACGGCGCGTCTTCCTCATACGATCCCGATCCCGCGGACGCGGAACACTGTCCCACGGACGACGCCGTCGCGATAGAGCCGAAAGCCATTCGGCGCATCGAACCGGCGAACATGCCGGACGCTCCGGCTCAGGGTTCGACGGTCACCTTGATGGCCTCGCCGTTCTCGACGACCGAGAAGGCGTCGAGGACCTCGGTGAGCGGGATGCGATGGGTGATCAGATCCCGCACCGGGACCTGCCCCGTGGCGATGTAGTCGAGGGCGCGCCGGTTGTGTTCGGGGGCGGATCCATTGGCGCCGTGGATATGCAGCTGGCGGTAGTGCACGACATTGGAATCGCAGGTGATGGTGGGGTTGGTCTTGGGGAGGCCGCCGAAGAAGGAGATGCGGCCATTGCGGGCGGCCATGGCGATGGCCTGTTCCTGGGTGATATTGGCGGCGGTGGCGGTGATGATCACGTCGGCGCCGCGCCCGCCGGTCAGCTCCAGAACTTGTGCCACGACATCGGTGCGGGCTGCGTCGATCACCGCGTCGGGGCGCACCGCATCGGCGGACAGCTTCAGGCGCTCGGCATTGACGTCGACGAGAAAGACCGGGCCGCAACGGTATACGCCGCGGGCAATGCGAATGTGCATACAGCCGATGGGGCCGGCGCCGAAGACCACGACGGTGTCGCCCGCTGCGATGCCGAGTAGTTCCTGGGCATTGATGGCGCAGGCGAGCGGTTCGGCGGCGGAGGCCTCGGCGTAGCCGACGGCGTCGGGAATCCGGTTCAGGCCGTCGACGCGCAGCACCTGGCCGGGCACGATCATGTATTCGGCGAAGCCGCCGTCGTATTGGTAGCCCACCGATGTCTGGTTCTGGCACACCGCCATCCAGCCCTTGCGGCACTCGTGGCAGGTCCCGCAGGGCACCGCGGCGATCACCTGTGCGCGGTCCCCGATCTTCCAGTCGGTGCCGTACAACGCGTTCACATCGCCGCCGACCTCGACGATCTCGCCCGCGATCTCATGACCGAGGGTGCGCGGCGGGGTCAGGTTCTGGTGCCCGTTGTGCCGGATCTTCACATCCGTTCCGCAGGTCGAGCAGTTGCGCACCCGGAGTTTGATCTCGCCCGGTCCGCACTCGGGCTCGGGGATGTCCTCCAAGCGGATGTCCTCGGGTGCGTAGAAGCGCAGGGCCTTCATGGATCGGTGTTCCTTCCGCTGAATGTGGGCTGTGGCGCCGGCCACTCGAATCAACCGTAACGGCCATTCGGGCGTAAAGCCACACGAATGTGTGCCCATTTCTGCCCGATCTCTTGTCATTGTGCCCGTTTTTGCGGTCTACTACTGCAAGGGATGTGTCCGTGGTCACATGTCCGTCGAGTTGCTCAGAGGAAGTTCGCGATGTCTATCTCCCCACCGGAAGTCCGCGGCGGCACGCGGGTGCGCGTCCAGCGAATCGGTACGTTCCTGTCCAGCATGGTGATGCCGAATATCGGCGCCTTCATCGCCTGGGGCCTGCTCACGGCCCTGTTCATCGAGAAGGGCTGGATCACCTCGCTCACCGATCGATGGGGCGCGGACAGCTGGGTCGCCGAGATCGGCGGCTGGGGCGACTACGACGGCGGCATCGTCGGCCCGGCCATCACCTATCTGCTGCCCATCCTCATCGGCGCGACCGGCGGCCGGATCGTCTACGACACCCGCGGCGCGGTCGTGGGCGCCATTGCCACCATGGGCGTGATCGCCGGCTCGGATGTGCCCATGTTCATGGGCGCCATGATCGCGGGCCCGCTCGGCGGCTGGCTGATCAAGAGGCTGGATGCCTTGTGGGAGGGCAGGATTCGCCCCGGCTTCGAGATGCTGGTGAACAACTTCTCGGCGGGCATCGCCGGGGCCGCGCTGGCCATCGCCGGCTTCTTCGGCATCGGCCCGGTGGTGTCCGCGTTCAGTCGGCTGGCCGGCAATGTGGTGGATTTCCTGGTGGATCAGAGCCTGCTGCCGCTGACCTCGATCTTCATCGAACCGGCCAAGGTGCTGTTCCTCAACAATGCGATCAACCACGGCATCCTGACGCCGCTGGGCACCAATCAGGCGAGTGAGACCGGCAAGTCGATCCTGTTCCTGCTGGAGGCCAATCCCGGTCCGGGCCTCGGATTGCTGCTGGCCGTCGCGGTATTCGGGCGCGGCGCGGCCAAGACGACCGCACCCGGCGCGGTGATCATCCACTTCCTCGGCGGCATCCACGAGATCTACTTCCCGTATGTGCTGATGAAGCCGAAGCTGATCGCGGCCATGATCGCCGGCGGCATGACCGGCGTCTTCATCAATGTGGTCTTCGGTTCGGGCCTGCGCGCACCGGCCGCACCCGGTTCCATCATCGCGGTGTACGCGCAGACCGCCAGTGGCAGCTATCCGGGCGTGACGCTGTCGGTGCTCGGCGCCGCGACCGTGGCCTTCCTGGTCGCCGCGCTGCTGCTGCGCACCGATCGCGCCGCCGCGGAGGGCGATCTGGCCGAGGCCACCGCCGCCATGGAGCAGCTGAAGGGCAAGCGCTCCGTCGCCGCGGCCGCGCTCGCGTCGATGTCCGGCCCGCAGACCACATCGACTGTGCCGGTGACGATTTCCAGCATCGTCTTCGCCTGCGACGCGGGCATGGGATCCTCGGCGATGGGAGCCTCGGTGCTGCGCAAGAAGATTCGCGACGCGGGCTTCGCCGAGGTCACGGTGGTCAACAAGGCGATCGCCAATCTCACCGACGGCTACGACCTCGTCGTCACCCACACCGATCTGGCCGAGCGGGCGCGCGAGCGGACCCCGTCCGCCATCCACGTGCCGGTCGCCAACTTCATGAACAGCCCCGAATACGACGAGATCGTCGCCATGATCGCCCGCGACGGCGGTGCGGGCGCTGCCGAACCCGAGCCGGGCGAGCCGGAATCCGGCGGCGAACAGCTCGCCCTGGATTCGATCGTGCTCTCCGGCAGCGCCCGGACCAGCGCCGACGCCATCGACGAGGCGGGTCGCCTGCTGGTCGCCTCCGGCGCGGTCGACACGCCGTATATCGCCGCCATGCACGAGCGGGAGCAGTCGGTGTCCACCTTCATGGGCAATGGGCTCGCCATCCCGCACGGCACCCACGCCGCCAAGGACAGCATCCGCCGGACGGGGATCTCGGTGGTGCGCTATCCGGAGGGCATCGACTGGAACGGCAGCCCGGTCGAGTTCGTCATCGGCATCGCCGGAGCCGGGGACGATCACCTGCAACTGCTGTCCCGCATCGCCCGGGTGTTCACCGCCGAGGATCAGGTCGCACGCCTGCGCGCGGCGCGCACGCCCGAGCAGATCCGGGAGGTCCTCGCCGCCGTTCCCGCCTGACCCGATACCGCACAATGTCCTTCGTGGATTCGGATTCGCGGCAGTCGCAGATCGTGGAGTACGCCCGCACGCGCGGCCGGGTGGACGTGCTCGAACTCGCCTCCGAAATGGGGGTGGCGGCGGAGACCATCCGTCGGGATCTGCGGCTGCTCGCCGACCGCAGGCTGGTCAAACGCGTGCACGGCGGGGCCATCCCGCTGGAGAGCGCCGCCTTCGAATCCAGCCTGGACTACCGCAGCCGGGTGGATCTGGCCCAGAAGCACCGCATTGCCGCCGCGGCCGCCGATCTGCTGCACGGCGCCGAAACCGTCTATCTGGATGAGGGATTCACCCCGCGCCTGATCGCCGAGAAGCTCGCCGACCGCGAACTGACCGTGGTCACCTCCTCGCTGCTCGCCGCCGAAGTGCTCGCCGACAGCCCCGGAATCACCGTCCTGCTGCTCGGGGGCCGCATGCGCGGCCGCACCCTCGCCACCGTCGACCACTGGGCCCTGCGCATGCTCGGCGAACTGGTCATCGATCTCGCCTACCTGGGCACCAATGGCGTCTCGGTGGAACACGGCCTGACCACGCCCGATCCGGCCGTGGCCGCGGTGAAGGGCCTGGCGGTGCGCCGCGCCAAGCGCCGGGTCCTCGTCGCCGCCGACAGCAAATTCGGCATGTCCAGCTTCTGCCGCTTCGCCGAGATCGCCGATTTCGAGGCGCTGGTGACCGGCGCGGAACTGGCCCCGGCCGAGGCCGGGCGTTTCGAAGCCCTGGGCCCCACCGTTATTCGCGCCTGATGGTTGCTATTAGATAACTAGACACGCTGGACGCGGTTGCTTCAAAGTTCGGACGCGCAGGAATTGTCATGGTTTCCTGTATTGGTGACTGCTTCCGGATTGGATAACGGTTCACGGCAGAGCATGAATCTTGCGCTTGCGACGTGGGTTTCTGCTCTCAACTTCTGGGCTTGGAACATGATCGGGCCGTTGTCCACGACGTATGCGAAGGATATGTCGCTAAGCAGTAGCCAGGCCTCGATGCTGGTGGCTACGCCGATCCTGGTGGGCTCGCTCGGGCGCATCGTGGCCGGCTCGCTGACCGACCGGTACGGCGGGCGGATCATGTTCATCGCCATCTCGCTGGCCTCGATCCTGCCGGTGCTGGCGGTGGGCCTTGCCGGGGAGGCCGAGTCCTATCCGCTGCTGTTGGTTTTCGGCTTCTTCCTCGGCATTGCGGGCACCATCTTCGCGGTGGGGATCCCCTTCGCGAACAGTTGGTACGAGCCCAGCCGGCGGGGATTCGCGACCGGCGTATTCGGTGCGGGCATGGTGGGCACCGCGCTGTCGGCCTTCTTCACGCCGCGATTCGTGAACTGGTTCGGCTTGCTCACCACACACGTGATCATCGCCATCGCGCTGGCCGTGACCGCGGGCGTCTGTGTGCTGGTGATGCGGAACTCGCCGGAATTCCAGCCCAATACCGACCCGGTCGTGCCCAAACTGGTTGCCGCGCTCAAGCTTCCGGTGACCTGGGAGATGTCGTTCCTGTACGCCATCGTTTTCGGCGGCTTCGTCGCGTTCAGCACTTATCTGCCGACCTATCTCAAGAATGTCTACGACTTCTCGGCGGTCGACGCGGGCAGCCGCACAGCGGGTTTCGCGCTCGCCGCGGTGATTGCGCGCCCGATCGGCGGCGCGCTCTCGGACCGCATCGCCCCGAAGTACGTGGTGCTGGCCTCGCTGGCGGGCACGGCCGTCATGGCGGCGGTCGCGGTGCTGCAACCGCCCCCGGATCTGTGGTCGGCGGTCACCTTCATCCTGTTGGCCATCTTCCTCGGCGTGGGCACCGGCGGCGTCTTCGCCTGGGTGGCGCGCCGCGCGCCCGCCGCGTCGGTCGGCTCGGTCACCGGCATCGTGGCCGCGGCGGGCGGGCTCGGCGGCTACTTCCCGCCGCTGGTGATGGGCGCGACCTACAACGAGACGGACAGCGACTACACGATCGGGCTGCTGCTGCTCGTGGCCGCGGCCGTGGTCGCCCTCTTGTACACCGCGCTACGGTTGAAGACCCAGGAGCCCATCGAAACCCCCGCGCCCCGTAGCTAGCCGGGAAGGAAATCGTATGAGTGCCAACAAGATCGGCGGACCTGTCGAGGAATTGCTGCGTAGCAGCGGGCAATTCTTCACCCGGGGCGAGGTATCGGCGGACGGGCGCACGGTGACGCGCCGCGGCGGCCGCGACGGGGACATCTTCTATCGGGACCGCTGGAGCCATGACAAGGTGGTCCGCTCGACCCACGGCGTGAACTGCACCGGCTCGTGCTCGTGGAAGATCTACGTCAAGGACGGGATCATCACCTGGGAGACCCAGGAGACCGACTACCCGTCGGTGGGCCCGGATCGGCCCGAGTACGAGCCGCGCGGCTGCCCGCGCGGGGCCGCCTTCTCCTGGTACACCTATTCGCCGACCCGGGTCCGCTATCCGTACGCCCGCGGCGTGCTGGTCGAGATGTACCGCGAGGCGAAGTCCCGATTGCGGGATCCGGTCCTGGCCTGGGCGGATATCCAGAACGACCCGGAACGCCGCCGGAAGTACCAGAAGGCCCGCGGCAAGGGCGGTCTGGTGCGGATCGGCTGGGCCGAGGCCACGGAGATGATCGCCGCCGCGCACGTGCACACCATCAAGGAGTACGGTCCGGACCGGGTCGTGGGCTTCTCCCCGATCCCGGCCATGTCGATGGTCTCCTTCGCCGCCGGATCACGGTTCATCGAGCTGCTCGGCGGCGTGATGACCTCCTTCTACGACTGGTACGCGGACCTGCCGGTGGCCTCCCCGCAGGTGTTCGGCGACCAGACCGACGTCCCGGAGTCCGGCGACTGGTGGGACGCCTCCTATCTCATGATGTGGGGATCCAATGTCCCGGTGACCCGCACCCCGGACGCGCACTGGATGGCCGAGGTGCGTTATCGCGGCACCAAGGTCGTCACCGTCAGCCCCGACTATGCGGACAACACCAAGTTCGCCGATGAGTGGATGCCGTGCGCGGCCGGCACCGACGGCGCGCTCGCCATGGCCATGGGCCACGTCATCCTCACCGAATGTTTTGTCCGGCAGCGTGTTCCGTTCTTCGTCGACTATGTCCGGCAATACACCGATCTGCCGTTCCTGATCAAGCTCGAGGAGCGCGACGGCAAGCTGGTGCCGGGCAAGAACCTCACCGCCGCCGACCTCGGCCAGGACGTGGAGAACGCTGCGTTCAAGCCCGTTCTGCTCGACGGGGCCACGGGGACGGCGGCGGTCCCGCACGGGTCGCTCGGCTTCCGCTTCGGCGCGGACGGGGTGGGCAAATGGAATCTCGACCTCGGGAATCTGGCGCCCGCGCTCACCGTCGCACCCAGGCACGGGGCCGTGGACGAGACGGCGCTGATCCACCTGCCCGCGTTCGATACCGTTGACGGGCAGGGGGAGACGATCGAGCGCGGCGTGCCCGTGCGGCGGGTCGGCGAGCATCGCGTCTGCACCGTCTTCGATCTCATGCTCGCCCAGTACGGCGTGGCCCGGCCCGGTCTGCCGGGCACCTGGCCCACCGGCTATGACGATCCGTCCGAGCCGTACACCCCGGCCTGGCAGGAATCCATTACCGGAGTGCCTGCCGCACAGGCGATCCGGATCGCCAAGGAGTTCGCCCGCAATGCCGAGGACTCCGGCGGCCGGTCCATGATCATTATGGGCGCGGGCATCTGCCAGTGGTTCCACGGTGACGCCACCTATCGCGCGGTGCTGGCGCTGCTCATCCTCACCGGATCCATGGGCCGCAATGGCGGCGGCTGGGCGCATTACGTGGGGCAGGAGAAGTGCCGTCCGGTCACCGGCTGGGCGGCCATGGCCATGGGCACCGACTGGTCGCGGCCGCCGCGGCAGATGGCCGGCACCTCCTACTGGTACGCGCACACCGATCAGTGGCGCTACGACGGGTATCGCGCCGATGCGCTGGCAAGTCCCTTGGGCCGTGGGCGATTCCGCGACAAGCACACCATGGATGTGCTGGCCTCCGCGGTCGCCATGGGCTGGACGCCGTTCTATCCGCAATTCGACCGGTCCAGCCTGGAGGTCGCCGATGCGGCGCGGGCGGCGGGCCAGGAGATCCCGGCGTATGTCGCCGAGCGGCTCGCCGCCGGTGAGCTGAAGCTCGCGGTCACCGATCCGGATGATCCGCGGAACTGGCCGCGGGTGCTGAGCGTGTGGCGGGCCAATCTGCTCGGGTCCTCCAGCAAGGGCAACGAGTACTTCCTGAAGCATCTGCTCGGCACCGGGTCCAATCTCCGGGCCGAGCCGACCCGGGCGGAGCTGCGGCCGGGCGAGGTCGCCTGGCGCGACGAGGAGGAGATTCCGGAGGGCAAGCTCGATCTGCTGCTGTCGATGGACTTCCGGATGACCTCCACGACACTGCTTTCCGATATCGTGCTGCCGGCCGCCACCTGGTACGAGAAGGCGGATCTGTCCAGCACGGACATGCATCCGTTCATCCACGCCTTCAGCCCCGCCATCGATCCGCCGTGGGAGACGCGCTCGGACTACGAGGCGTTCGGGGCCATCGCTCGCACGTTCAGTGCGCTGGCGGGCAGGCATTTGGGTAAGCGCACCGATGTGGTGATGGGCACCTTGCAGCACGACACTCCCGGTGCGATGGCGTATCCCGGTGGCACTCACCATGATTGGCGGGACACGGGCGAGATTCCGGTGCCGGGCAAGACCATGGGCCCGCTCGCGGTCGTCGAACGCGATTACGCCGCCATCTTCGACAAATGGTCGGCCCTGGGCCCGCTCGTCGACACCTTGGGGCTGACCACCAAGGGCATCACCACCCATCCCGACGAAGAGGTGAAGCAGCTCGCCGCCAAGTTCGGCGTCATGGATTCCGGTGCCGCGCAGGGCCGTCCGGCGATCACCAGCGCCGAGCGCATGGCCGACGCCATTCTCGCGCTGTCGGGCACCTCCAATGGCCGGCTCGCGGTGGCAGGCTTCCGCGAACTCGAAAAGCGCACCGGCCGCAAGCTGGTGCATCTCGCGGAGGGCAGTGAGGAACGGCGAATCAGCTACGCCGACACCCAGGCCCGACCCGTCCCGGTGATCACGAGCCCGGAATGGTCGGGCAGTGAGACCGGCGGCCGCCGCTACGCGCCCTTCACCGTGAATATCGAGGAGCTCAAGCCGTTCCACACCCTGACCGGGCGCATGCACTTCTACGTGGATCACGACTGGATCGAGGAGCTCGGCGAACAGCTGCCGACATACCGGCCGCCGCTGGACATGTCGCGGCTGTTCGGCGAACCCGGGGTGGGGGAGCGGGGCCGCGACGGCGTGGGCCTGACCGTGCGCTACCTGACACCGCACTCGAAGTGGTCGATCCACTCCGAATATCAGGACAACCTGTTCATGCTCTCGCTCTCGCGCGGCGGCCCGACCATGTGGATGAGTCCCGCCGACGCCACGAAAATCTCGGTGCGCGACAACGATTGGGTCGAGGCGGTGAACCGCAATGGCGTCGTGGTCTGCCGCGCCATCGTCTCGCACCGCATGCCCGAAGGCGTCGTCTACGTCTATCACGCGCAGGAACGCACCATCGACGTGCCGCTCACCGAGACCACCGGCAAACGCGGCGGCATTCACAATTCGCTGACCCGCCTGCTGATCAAACCCACCCATCTGGCGGGCGGATACGCGCAGACGGCGTTCGCCTTCAACTATCTCGGACCGACCGGCAATCAACGCGACGAGGTGACCGTGGTTCGTCGCCGCTCGCAGGAGGTGACCTACTGATGCCGCCGATCCGAACTTGTGAGGAGCGCAAATGAAACCGATGGCGCAGTTGGCGATGGTGATGAACCTCGACAAATGCATTGGCTGCCATACGTGTTCGGTGACGTGCAAGCAGACGTGGACCAATCGCTCGGGTACCGAGTACGTTTGGTTCAACAATGTGGAAACCCGTCCGGGACAGGGATATCCGCGCACCTATCAGGATCAGGACCGGTGGCGCGGCGGCTGGATCCGCGACCGCAAGGGCCGGTTGCGGCTGCGCGACGGCGGGCGGCTGCACAAGCTGCTGCGCATCTTCTCCAACCCGAAGATGCCCAGTATCAGCGACTACTACGAGCCCTGGACCTACGACTACGACAATCTCACCACCGCCCCGCTGGGCAAGAACATTCCGGTCGCGCCGCCGCGCAGCCTCATCACCGGCAAACCCATGAAGGTCGAATGGTCGGCCAACTGGGACGACAATCTCGGCGGCTCGACCGAAATCCTCGCCGGGGACCCGATTCTGCGGAAGGTCAGCGAGCAGGTGAAGCTCGAGCTGGAACAGACCTTCATGTTCTACCTGCCGCGCATCTGCGAGCACTGCCTCAATCCCGCCTGCGTCGCCTCCTGCCCGTCCGGGGCCATGTACAAGCGGGCCGAGGACGGCATCGTGCTGGTCGATCAGGATCGGTGCCGGGGCTGGCGCATGTGCGTATCCGGCTGCCCGTACAAGAAGGTGTACTTCAACCACAAGACCGGCAAGGCCGAGAAGTGCACGTTCTGCTACCCGCGCGTGGAGGTGGGGCTGCCGACGGTCTGCTCGGAGACCTGCGTGGGACGGCTGCGCTATATCGGGCTCGTGCTCTACGACGCCGACCGCGTGCTCGAGGCCGCGACGGTGGAGAAGGACACGGATCTCTATCGGGCGCAGCGCGATATCCTGCTCGACCCCACCGATCCGGCGGTGATCGCGGCGGCCCGCGCCGGCGGCATCTCCGAGGAGTGGATCGAGGCCGCGCAGCGTTCACCGGTGTACGCGCTGATCCACACCTATCAGGTGGCGCTGCCGCTGCATCCGGAATTCCGGACCGTGCCGATGGTCTGGTACGTGCCGCCGCTGTCACCGGTGGTCGACGCGGTCAGCCGCGACGGGCATGACGGGGAGGATCTGGGCAACCTGTTCGGCGCGCTCGAATCGCTGCGAATTCCCTTGCAGTACCTGGCGGAACTGTTCACAGCGGGCGACACCGACACCGTGGTCGCGGTGCTGCGACGGCTGGCCGCCATGCGCTCGTATATGCGCGATATCAACCTCGGCCGGGAGACGCAGCCGCACATCCCGGAATCGGTCGGCCTCACCGAGGAACAGATCTACGAGATGTATCGACTCCTCGCGCTGGCGAAATACGAAGAGCGCTACGTGATTCCGACGGCCTACGCGGTGGAGGGACATCGGCTGGAGGAGACCGCCACCGACTGCGCGCTGTCCTACGACGGCGGTCCCGGCATGTACGACTCCGGGCCGTTCGGCGAGGCCAGCGGCGGACCGGTGCCGGTCGCGGTGGAGACCTTCCACGCGCTGAAGCAGCGGCAGACCAGCGAGGAGATGGCCGCCAACGGCAGCCGCCCATCGCGGGTGAACCTGCTCAACTGGGACGGAAAGGGCGCGCCCGCAGGCATGTTCCCGGGCGATCGCGACGGGGGAGCCGGTCGATGAGAGCCCTGCTGAACCGCAAGGAGAGCGCGGCCGAGCGCGCCCTGCGCTACCAGGTGATCCGCCAGTCGGCGTCCCTGCTGCTGTCCTATCCGGACGAGCGCTGGCCCGACCGTCTCGCCATTGCCGAGCGCCTGATCGGAAACCTCAGCGGCACACCGGCCGAACTGCTCTCGCGCACCCTGACCGCGCTGCGGAGCGGCGATCTCCTCACCGCCGAACAGCATTTCGTCGACACCTTCGACCTGCGCCGCGACTCGACCATGTACCTGACCTACTGGACCAGCGGCGACACCCGCAATCGCGGAGCCGAGATCCACGCCTTCGCACAGGCCTACCGCGACGCGGGCCTCCCGCCGCCGCTCGGCGAAACCCCCGACTACCTGCCGGTGGTCCTGGAATTCGCCGCCACCGTGGATCCGGAAGCGGGCGAACGCCTGCTGACCGCCCACCGGGTGCCCATCGACGTCCTGCGCACGGCCCTGGCCGAACGCGGCTCCCCCTACGCGCACACCATCGCGGCCGTCTGCGCAACCCTGCCCGCCGTCACCGACCGCGAGGCGCAACGAGCACACCAGCTTTCACTGACCGGCCCGCCCGCCGAGTCCATCGGCCTGGAGCCGTTCACCCTGACCGTCCCGCCACGGCGCGCCACCAACGCCGCCCGACCCGAAGGGGCTGATTGATATGGCCGCAGGCGAACTCTTCTGGGACATAGTCCCCTACGTGACCCTGGCGATCTTCGTGGTCGGCACCTGGTGGCGCTACCGCTACGACAAATTCGGGTGGACCACCCGCTCCTCCCAGCTCTACGAATCCCGCCTGCTCCGCATCGCCAGCCCGCTGTTCCATTTCGGCATCCTGGTCGTGATCTTCGGCCATATCATCGGCCTGGTCATCCCCGAATCCTGGACCAGCGCACTGGGTCTGAGCGAGCACGCCTATCACGTCCAGGCCGTGGCGCTGGGCTCCATCGCGGGCGTCTCCACGCTCATCGGCATCCTGCTGCTCATCTACCGCCGCCGCACCACCGGCCCCGTCTTCATGGCCACCACCCGCAACGACAAGATCATGTACCTGGTGCTGGTCGCCGCACTGGTGGCGGGCGTGGCCACCACCTTCATCGGCGCCGGCGTAGGCGGGGAAGCCTACAACTACCGCGAAACCGTCTCCCCCTGGTTCCGCTCCATCTGGATCCTCCAACCTCGCGGCGACCTGATGGCCGAAGCCCCCCTGCCCTTCCATATCCACGTGGCCATCGGCCTGACGCTCTTCGCCATCTGGCCCTTCACCCGCCTGGTCCACGCCTTCAGCGCCCCCATCGCCTACCTCTTCCGGCCCTACATCATCTACCGCACCCGCGCCGAAACCTCGAAGACCATGGCCGGCACCGCCCAACGCCGCGGCTGGTGACCCGAACCCCTATCGGAGAGACCGGATTTCTGCTTCCACCCGAGCCAGCAGACTGCTCGGGCATCCCCAGTAGTCGTAGATTCCGCCGCGCTTGGCGTTGCTGCCGCAGATGACGAAGACGCCGGTGCCGAGGGCTTGTTTCAAGTGAGTGGCAAGCCAGCCCACGAATCCACTGTTGTCCACGCCGGGCGGGAAGTGGAAGGAGAAGACCCCGAAGCGTTCCACGCCCGCGGCGAGATCCTCCCCGCCGACCGGTACCAGCGCACTCCAGCTTTCGTCGTCCCGCACCACCGCCAGAGCCTGTTCACTCGGCTGCGGCGGCTCGGTGATCGGCGTCTCCCGGAACCACCACTCGCCCTCGTGCACCACGAAATCCGCGGCGGCGATGACCTCGCGAAGCCGGCGGTCCGTCTGCTCGGGCGTCTCATGACTGATATCGACCATCCCGCCACAGTATCGGGGCTGCGGTGAGTGGATCAGTGGCAGCAGGGTTCGCCGGGAGTCCCGGTGTGCGCTGTGGACAAGCGGCAGAAGCAGGAGGCTTCGATGGGGATGTCGGCTTGGGCCAGAGCCAGTTTCAGTTGCTGGGCGATGATCCGGGCCGGTTCTGATTTGCCCAGGCGCGTGAGGCATTCGTGATAGCCGTGCAGGCTCCAGACATTGTTCGGGTGCTGGGAGGCGCGGGGGAGAGTGTCGTCCAAGCCGAGGTCGGCTCGGTAGACGGCTTCGGCCTCCGCGATGTGGCCTTGTTCGAGGAGGAGCGCGGCGTAGGCGTGGCGGGTGGGTTGCATCCAGCCCCAGGGTTCGTCGTAGGGGAGGCTGTCATCCAGGTGGATGGAGTGGCGGAGGGATTCGAACGCCTTGTCGTAGTCGGCGTTCCGGTATTGGAGCTCGCCCTCGAGCATGGCGGCGGCGATGGCGAGAATGTCGCGGCAGGTGTTGTTGAACAGGGTCCGGGATTCGGGGACTCGGGCGTAGGCGGCCTCGAAGAGCTCCTGCTCGCGGATGGCCTCGTGCAGCCGATTCGTCGCCGAGTAGGCGATGCCCTTGGCGTAGTGCAGCATTGCGGTGGTGACGCAGTAGAGGTCGCGGTCTGCGGGGAGCGGGAGGTCGATGATCTGCGCCCAGTGACCGAAGCGGATGAGGACGTGGACGCGCATGGAGACGAAGCTCTCCAGCCAGTCGGCCATGGGCGGAGAGGTCACTCGCAGCAGTTCCTCCGAGATGGAGTTCTCCAGTTGTGCAACGGTTTCCAAGGCGACGGAGGATTGGCCGAGGAACATCGCGCCGTAGATCTTGAAGTGATAGTCGTGGGCGCGGTAGAGCGTGTAGAAGTTCAGATCGCCGGTGCGGCGGGCGAATTTCTCGTCCGCGACAATGGCGGCCGAGTTGGAGCGGACGACGCTGCGGTAGTCGCCGCAGAGCACGTCCAGGTGGGTGGGCATGTGCTCGAGGTGCCCCGCGTCGGGGACCAGGCCGCGCAGGCGATCCGCCACGGGGAGAGCGGTTTCCGGTGTCGGCGACATTTCCATCAGGTGGATGTACAGGTGCAGGATGCCCGGATGTGCCCGGCCCGCTGCGGATTCGAGGGCGCGATCCAGAATCGCCTTGGCCTCCACGGTGCACGATCCCGCGGCGGGTTCGCCGGTGCGCTGGTCCCACAGCGCCCACGGGGTGAGGTTCATCAGGGCGTCGGCACACAGCGTGGCGACATCCAGGTCGTCGGGGAATCGCGCGTGGACGGCGCGCATGGCTTCCGCGTAGTCCTTGTTCCAGGCCGAGCCGTCGCCCTCGGGCGCATTCCGCGGGTACCGGGCGGCGAGAGCCTCGATGAGGGCCTGCTCCACCGGCGTCACCGACCCCGCGCGGGCCCGCGCCCGCCGCACCGCCGCATAGGTATCGGCGACCGTCGCCGCCAGTTCCGTCTCGTCGAAGAACTCCCACGGCTTGTTGTAGTTCGGCCCCAGCGCATAGGCCAGCCCCCAAGCGGCCATCGCACAGTCCGGGTCCGCGTCCAGCGCCCGGGTGAAGCACCGCGCGGCCTCTTCGTGATTGAAGGCGTAGGCCCAGACCAGACCCCGGTCGAACCACACCTGCGCGGTCGCGGAAGCAGTCGTGACCCGCCGGGTATGGGTACCGAGATCGAAATAATCGCCGGTCATTCGATGATCGTCCCACCGGCCCCGGACTTCGGCAGCCGATACGGCCCGAACACTCGGTTGCCCGGCATTTCCCCGCCGGTATTGGAGTACCCCGGTACTCGCCTCTTCCAGGGTTGCCGCGGCTACATTGTGGGTAGTGCTCGGGTCATATGGCGAAGGGAGTCATGGTGCCTACCGCGAATTTCGGGACGAAGGACGAGCCCGGTTTCGAACTCGAGCAGAGTCCGGATCTGATTGTGGTGCGGGCGCATCGAGGGCGCGGCGTGCCGCGCAAGATCGGGTCGGTGCGCACCGCCGTCGCCGGTGAACTCGATGACGCGACGCTGGTGCAGGCCCACCCGGAGGTGGGCGTCGAGGTGTACCGGGTGCCGCCCGGCTCGCCCTCGGTGGAGGAACGCAAGCCGCGGATCGACGCCGCGCCGGAGGTGCGGTTCGCCGGGAGTGTCCTGGTGGATCCGGGCACGGATGAGCCGGTGCTCTACACCGAGAACATTTTCGTGAAGTTCGTCGACGACGCCGATCCGGAGCACTGCCTGGCCGTGCTGCGCGAGGCCGGATTGCGGGTCAAGGAGCAGGTGGACTACGCCGACAACGCGTACTTCGCCGCCGCGCCGGAGGGCACGGGACAGCGGGTGTTCGATATCGCCAATACCCTCTTGGATCGCGCCGATGTGGAGTACAGCCATCCGGAGTTGATCCGCCGCCGGTCCCGCAAGGCGATCTTCACCCGGCAGTGGCATCTGAAGAAGACGTCCATCGGCGGCATCACCATTGATGCGCACGCGAATGTCGAAGCGGCGCATGCGCTCACGCGCGGCGGCGGGGTGACCATCGCCATTATCGACGACGGCGTGGACATCGATCATCCCGAGTTCGCCGGCGCCGGAAAGGTGGTCGCGCCCCGCGACGCGACACTGCGCACCGATGACCCGCGCCCGAAGGACGCCTTCGGCACGGGCCCCGACAATGGCGATAACCACGGCACCGCATGTGCGGGCGTGGCCTGTGCGAACGGCGCCGTCGGCGCGTCCGGGGTCGCCCCGGAGGCCGCGCTCATGCCCATCCGACTCGCCTCCGGGCTCGGCTCCCAGGCCGAGGCCCAAGCCTTCACATGGGCCGCCGACCATGGCGCGGACGTCATCTCGTGCAGCTGGGGCCCCGCCGACGGCGCGTGGTTCCGCCCGAACGATCCGGCGCACAACCAGGTCGTGCAGATGCCCGCCAGCACCCGCCTGGCCATCGAGCACGTCATCACCAAGGGCCGTGCGGGAAAGGGCTGCGTCATCCTGTTCGCCGCGGGCAATGGCAATGAATCGGTCGACAACGACGGCTACGCCAGTCACGCCAAGGTGATCGCCGTCGCCGCCTGCAATGACACCGGAAAGCGCAGTGTCTACAGCGATTTCGGCAAGGCCGTCTGGTGCGCCTTCCCCAGCAACGACTTCGGCCACGAGCCGTTCTCGCACCCGGAGCCCCGCACCACGGGCATCTGGACCGTCGATCGTCACGGCGCCGACGGCTACAACCCGGGCGATGCCGAATTGGGTGACGCCGCCGGTGATTTCACCAATAGCTTCGGCGGCACCTCCAGCGCCTGCCCGGGCGCGGCCGGCGTGGTCGCCCTCGCCTTGTCGGTGAACCCGGAGCTGACCTGGGACGAGGTCAAGAACCTCCTGAAGGGTTCCTGCGACAAGATCGACCCGCAGGGCGGGGCCTACGGTCCGGACGGCCGCAGCAGCAAATACGGCTTCGGCCGCCTCAATGCGCTGACCGCGGTCGAGGCCGCTCGAGCCCTGGCCGTGAATCCACTGCCCGTCGGCTGAGCGGAGCGCACGCGAGATCGGGCTGCGGGTCCTTGGCGCAGGTGAACTGCATGACGTCGATGTGACCCGCACGGAAATGGTGTGCGCAACCGGTGAGGTAGCGCATGTAGGTGTCGTAGGTGTCCTCGCCCGCGAGGGCAATGGCCTCGTCGCGACGCGCGCTCAGCGCGTCGGCCCAGTGATCGAGCGTGGTGGCGTAGTGCAGTCGCAGCGGATGCGTGCGGGTGACGGTGAATCCGGCCTCCTGCGCGTACTCGCGCACGCCCCGCGGGATCGGCCCCCACGGCAGCGGGAGCTGCCCGCCCGGGAAGATGACGGTGCGAATGAACCGCATGAAGCCGATATCCGCACGGGTGAGCGGGATCTCGTTGGCCCGGAGATGGTTGAGCCCGTACATGACGATGGTGTGCAGCAGCATCACGCCATCGGCGGGCAGGGTGGAATAGGCGAATCCGAAGAAGTCCTCGTAGCGCTCCTGCCGGAAATGCTCGAAAGCCCCGATGCTGACGATCCGATCGGCCTGGCCGTCGAACTCCTCCCAGCCCTGTAGCCGGACTTCCGCACGGCGGCCGGGGAATTCGCGCTTGTCGAGCTGCGCCCTGATGTAATCGTGCTGATTCCGGCTCAGCGTCAGGCCGATGACGTTCACGTCGTAGGCATCCAGCGCCCGCAGCATGGTGGAACCCCACCCGCAGCCGATGTCCAGCAGGGTCATTCCCGGCTGCAGATCGCACTTGCCCAGCGCCAGATCGATTTTCGCGATCTGGGCCTGTTCGAGGGTGCTGTCGGGCCGCTCCCAGTACGCGCAGCTGTAGGTCCGGGTGGGATCGAGGAACAGGGCGAAGAAGTCGTCGGAGAGGTCGTAGTGCGCTTGTACCTCGGCGTAGAAGGGGGCGTGACGAGTCATGCGGGCAACCTCCGGGCGGCGTCGATGGCTGGGCACTAGCGGTCGCCAGTTGGTCGTTACGCCCGGACCTCAGGTTTGGTCGATTGGTTGTGATGTGGATCACAATGCGTGAATGGCTCCGTCGATGACCAAACCGGAGCAGTATCCGTCGCGACTAGTTGGTATCCGCATTCGCACAACTGGAGGAGACAGACTGGTGGTTGCCCTCGGGAACGCCCCTCGCGACGATGTGCTCGAGCCGCCCGCGGCCGCGGTTCCGGAAACCGATGACCGGGTGCGCGAGCTACGCGACATGGTCGGCCGCAGCTACCGGCTCCGTGAGGACTACGAAATCGGCCGCGAACAGGTCCGGGCATTCGCGCGCGCCGTCCAGAACGACCATCCCGCGCATGTCAGCGAATCCGCCGCCGCCGATTTCGGCTACCGCGGGCTGCTCGCCCCGCCCACCTTCGCGGCCCTGCTCGCCGGCGCGGCACAGGAAGCCCTGGCGGGCCTGCTCACCGCCTGCGATCTCACCACCGCGGTGCAGACCCAGCAGGTCATGGACTTCTACCGCCCCATGGTGGTGGGCGATCGGCTCACCAGCACCGTCTCGCTGCAATCGCATCGCGAGGCGTTCGGCGGCGATCTGCTGGCGGTCACCAACACCATTACCGATCAGGACGGCGAGGTCGTCCTGATCGGAAACACCAGCATTATCGCCCGCACCCCCGAGGCGGAGCTGGGCCTGCGGCTGGCGGAACTCAATGCGGGCGTGCTGCGCCACGATGTCCTCACCATTGCGCCGCCCGAGGTGGACGAGGTGCCGACGAATACGAAAACCCCTGCCGTGCAGCAGTTCCGGATGCGCGGCCGCAGCCGTGACCGGGTCGCCGTGGGGGATCAGCTGCCTGCGCGGAGCTATCGTCTCACCCTGGGCGATCTGGTGCACTATGCCGGCGTCGCCGGTGATCCGAATCCGATCCACTGGTTCGAGCCGACCGGTGCGCTCGTCGGCCTCGGCCCCGGCGTCATCGCGCACGGCATGCTGACCATGGGGCTCGGCGCGGGCTACCTCACCTCCTGGGCGCAGGACCCGCGTGCCATGCGCCAGTACAGCGTCCGCATCACCGGACCGGTCTACGTGGTCCCGGGCGCGGCGAGCGCCATCGAGTTCGGTGGCAAAGTCATTGCCCTGCACCGTAATAGCGGAACAGCGACGGTGGCGATCACCGCCACCCAGGACGGCCGCCGGATCTTCGGCCGCGCCACCGCGGTGATCGCACTGTCCTGATCCGCGCTCAGCCCAGCGGTACGGCCACGATCGGGTCGGTGGTCGGTTGCGGAGACCCGCCCACCGGCTCGATCGACACCGCCAGGGTTCGCGCATCGCCCAGTCGCACCAGCAGCGGCGAGCTTTCGGTGGGCAGCGTCTCGGGCACGCCCGCCGACACCGGCGTTCCGCCCGCCGGGATCAGCCACAGCTGGTAGGCCCGGCCCGGCGACGGCGCGGGCACGTCATCGAAGAACACCAGCGCCGCATCCAGCACCCGGGAGGTATCGACGGTGACGCTGCCGCCCCCGGCCAGCCCCGCGGTCTCCGTGCGGGCATCGCCTTCCGTGCGGATCCGCTCGGCCGTGAGCGTCTCCGAATCACGGTGCTGCACCAGGTCTTTGACGACGAACCCGCCGATCACGAGCGCGGCGGCGGCCGCGGCGGCGGCGACCCACCCCAGCGCCCGCCGCGAACGCATCGCCGCGGCCCGCTCCGACCGTATGCCCCGGCTCGGCTCGGACGTCATCCCAGAGGTCTGCTCGGACGTCGTCCCCGAGGCGCGATCGGACGTCGTCGTCGAGGCTCGCCCGGGCCGTTCCGCCGAAGTCCCAGTGGCGATCTGCTCATCGAGGGCCTGCTGAATCGACGCCTCCAGTGCGGCCGGTGCGTCCTGTGCGTCCACGGTCGTCATGGTTGCCAGGGTTTCGCGGATCTCCCGCACGGTGGTCCGGAACGACGCCGCGTCCACCTCGTCGGCGCGGTTCAGCAAGGCGTCGACCGAGCGCCGTTCGGCCTCGGTGAGCGCATCGAGCGCGTACGGATGGGCGAACTCGGCCAGGTCGCCGGATCGCGAGATGTCAGGCATCGGTCACCGATCCTGTCAGACAGTTCTGCAATCGCCGGAGGCCGTCGCGTATTCGGGTTTTCACCGTCGACAGCGGAACCCCGAGCCGGTCTGCCACCTCGGCATAGGTGTGCCCGCCGTAGTAGGCGAGCGCGATCGTCTCGTGCTGGGTGTCGGTGAGCGTGCCGAGGCAGTCGAGCACCGCCCGCTCGTCCGAGCGCTGGTCCACGGTCTCGGCGACGATATCGTGGTCGCGCCCGAGCTGCCGGTGCCCGTACGCGAGATCCCGTGTCGCCGCTGACCTTTCGAGCCGCACCCGATCCACGGCCCGCCGGTGCGTCAGCATCATCAGCCAGCCGATCGGGGTGGCCAGCCGCTGGTCGTAGTGCCCGGCCGCGTTCCACACGTACAGGTACACCTCCTGCGCGATCTCCTCCGCCGCGGCGGGGCGGCGCAGGATGCGCAGCGCCAGCCCGAATACGCGGTGCTGGGTGGCGCGGTAGAACTCGGTGAAGGCCTCCCGATCCCCGGCCGCGATGCCCGCCAGCAGTTCGGCGAGCCTGCGGGCCGCCTCCGGTGCGATTCGCGACGGCGGGGCCGGGCAGGCGTCGTCGCTGACGCGATCCCGGGGAGGCCTCGAGGCGACCACGGGCAGGCGTTGTTCGTCGGCCATGCGATGCGTCTTCCGTGAGTAGGTGTAGCTCGACGGTGACTCGTGCGGTGCGGCTCCCCGGGACAATAGCCGCGGACCACCGGATATGAGTGCAACTTCGCAATGTCCGCGGGCGTTGCCGACGGGTTCGGGTGCGATCTCGCCCGACAAGATCGTCAACTTAAGGTTGACCACATAGGCATCGTCAACTAATAGTTGACGCATGGACGTGAGAGACAACGCGGCGAAACGGGTGGTGATCGTCGGCGCCGGCATCGCGGGTCTGGCTGCCGCGCTGCGGCTTGCGCGCGACGGCTGGGAGGTGCTGGTCCTCGAGCGGGCGCCGGGGCGGCGCAGCGGCGGCTATCTGGTGAACCTGCACGGACCGGGATTCGATGCGGCGGAGCGGCTGGGGCTGCTGCCCGCGCTCGGGCCGCGGGATATCGGGTTCTTCACCTCGGTGCTGGTGCACGCCGACGGGCGGGAGAAGTTGACGGTGCCGGCCGCGGTCGCCCAGGCTGCGGTGGGGGATCGGGCGCTGAGCGTGTTCCGCGGGGACGTGGAAACGGTGTTGTACGAGGCGGTGCGCGAGCTCGTGACGATTCGTTTCGGCGTCACCGCGGAATCGATCCACCAGCACGACAACGGGGTTCGAGTCGGGTTGAGCGACGGCCACGAGGTGGACGCCGATCTGCTCATCGGGGCCGACGGGCTGCATTCGCGCGTGCGGGATCTCGTATTCGGCTCCGGCGCAGAGTGTCTGGTCGATATGGGGAATATGGTGGGGGCCTTTCCGCTCGCCGAGGTGCCGGAGCATGTGCCGCAGGGGGTGGGTACGACCTTCCTCGGGCCGGGGCGGACGGCGGCGGTGATGAACCTCGGTGCGGGGCGGTCATCGGCGTTCTTCACCTACGGCAGCGCCGATCCGGAGGCGGAATTGGCGCGCGGGCCGGTGGATTCGCTGACGGCCGCCTTCGGCGATCTGGGCCGGGGCGTCGCCGATGCGCTGGCGCAGCTCGCGGCCGATCCGGAGGCGGCCTACTTCGATTCCGTCACCCAGGTGGTGCTGGACGACTGGAGTCGCGGCCGCGTGGTCCTGCTCGGCGACGCGGCCTGGTGCGTCACCGTATTCGCCGGCTACGGCGCGGCTCTCGCACTCGACGGCGCCGACCGGCTGGGTGCGGCGCTGGCGGCGGGCAATGGCGATATCCCCGCCGATCTCGCCGGATGGGAGGCCGAGTTGCGGCCCGAGGTGGCGAAACGACAAGCCCTGGCGCGCAAGGGGATGGCACGCTTCGTGCCGTCCAGCAAGGCGCAGGTGTGGCTGGGCGAGATGATGCTGCGCGCAATCCAACTGCCCGGCCTCCGAGGTCTGGTGCAGCGCTCCATTCGGCGCGCCAACAACTGAGCGCCTGCTCGAAAGTCCTCGGCCCTCCTCGTCATTCCGGCGTGCCTTTGGCCGGAATCTCGCACGGAGTGGCGGATCCCGGGCGAAAGCGCGCCGGGAGGACGGGTGGGACTCGCGCCGAGCTGTCAGCTGATCCGGGGTGCCTTCAGCGTGCGCGGGCCGGGAATCCGTGTGCCCGAGCGGCCATGACCACCACCAAGGTCGGGGCGAGCAGGATGAGCACGCTCCACGGGAACACCCGCGGTCCGAACGCGTCGAGCAGGACGCCGCCGGCAATGCCGCCGCCCGCCATCGCGGCATTCCACAGCGTCACCAGCATGGCCTGCGCGGTGTCGGCGGCCTCGCCGCCCGCGATGGCCGCCGCGGTTTGCAGCAGGGTGGGCACGCCGCCCCAGCCCAGGCCCCACAGCGCCGCGGCGATGAACACCAGGACCGCGCTGCCGGAGACCGCGGCCAGCAGCGCCACGGCGATGGCGACCAGAATGGTTGCGGCAATGGTCAATCCGCGCAGCTGGCGGTCGATCAGGATGCCCGTGAACCAGATGCTCGCCATGGAGGCGATGCCGAACACCAGCAACACCGCGTCGACGTGATCGCTCAACTCGACCTCGTCGAGGAAGGTGGCCACGTAGGTGTACAGGATGTTGTGCGCCAGCACGAATGTCAGGGTGACGAACAGCACCGCGCCGACGCCGGGCAGTTTCGCGGTGGCGAGCAATGGGATTCGAGTCGCCCGACCTTGGCCCGGGAAGTCCGGCACGGCCGCCATGATCCAGCCGATCAGCAGCACCGCGATCACCGACATCAGGCCGAAGGTGAGCTGCCAGCCGACGGCCTTGCCCAGGAAGGTTCCCAGCGGAATCCCCAGCGACAACGCCAGCGGAATGCCCGCCATCACGATGGCGATCGCCTTGCCCTGCAACGGTTCCGGCGCCAGCCGGCGGGCGTAGCCGGCCAGCAGGGCCCACACCACCCCGGCGGCGATGCCGGCGACGAAGCGGGCGAGGAGGGTCAGCGGATAGCTCAGCGACACCGCGGTCGCCGTATTCGCCACCAGGAAGCCCGCGATCCCGGCCAGCAGCAACTGCTTGCGCCGCCAGCCCGCCGTGGCCGCCGACAGCGGAATCGCCGACAGCGCGGTGCCTGTCGCGTAGACGGTCACCAGCTGCCCGGTCGCCGCTTCGCTGACGTGCAGCCCGGCGCTCATGGCGGGCAGCACACCCGCCGGCAGCGCCTCGGTCAGCACCGTGAGAAACGCGGCCGTCGTCAAGGCCAGCAGGGCCGAAAGCGGTAGTCGTGAATCGACTTTCACGACCGGGGAATCGTTCTGAGAGGACGTTCGATTGACCATGTACGTATGCTGAAACCCTCACATTAATGTGAAGGTCAACCCGAAGTCCTGTGAGGGATCCGATATGCGCATCGGAGAACTGTCGGCCCGCACCGGAACCTCGCGCCGCCTGCTGCGCTACTACGAGGAGCAGGGCCTCATCGTCTCGCAGCGCCAGGTCAACGGCTACCGCGAATACGACGAGGCCTGTGTCGACCGCGTGCTGCAAATCCGCGGCCTGCTCGACGCCGGTCTGCCCACCCGCATCATCAAGCAGATCCTGCCCTGCCTCGACAAACCGCGCGTCATCCACTTCTCCGACGCCACCCCGGAGATGCTCGCGACGCTGGAATGCGAACTCACCCGCATGACCACCCGCATCGAGGTCCTCACCCGAAACCGCGACGCCATAGCCGAATACGTGGACGCCGTCCTCGAAGGCGACCGCCGCAAATCCGAAAAGGCATCGACCGGGAACTGATGGCGGGCTTCGACGGCGTGTCGCCGCCACCAGTTCCCGGTCGGTGATGGTTCACATTCGTGTCAGGACTCGATACGGTCCAGCAGCCAGCGCGGACCGACCGTGCCGGCACCCGCGGCCTCGACGCGATTCCGGAGTCCGCGATCGGCCGTCACCACCGTGATGGTCCGGTCGCCGTCCTGTGCCGCGGCCGCCGTCACGGTGTCGGCAATGGCGTCATCGCCCGACCCGGCGGCCAGGACCACGCGAACTCCGTCCATGCCGATCCCTTCCGGATCGGCCGCTTTCGCCGCGCCTTCGAGCACGACCACCACGTCGACCGGGTAGTCCAGGCGGTCCCGGAGGGTCGATACCGCGAGGAGCAACCGGCGGGCAGCCCCGGCGCGATCGCGCCACCAGCCGTCCGGCCGTGACCCGACGACGTTCGCGGCATCGACAACGATCAGCTCGGCCTTGTCATCCCTCACCCCCGTAGTCTCCTCCAGGGCGGCCCGATCCGACCGCCACCACCGGTTCCCTCAACCGTCTCCATCCTCGCCGCGGATTCCACGACCGCCTCGAAACTCCTTGTCATGGAACGCTCGTTCGTCGCCGGCGTCGGCAACAAGGTCCGCGTCTACGAAGCCGACCTGCGTTCGGCGACCAATGTGCACGGCGCGTCGACGGCCGGCGCCCGGCCCGTCACCAAACGACTGCTGGTGGACCTGGACGACGTCGGTCTGTCGCATATCGACAATGCCGAACAGGTGACCCAGGTCGTCGCGCTCGCGGTCCGCTAGCGGTCAGCGCCCGGGCAGGGCGACGGCGTAGCGGGGCAGCAGGCGGCAGCCGAGGCGCTGCTTGACCTCATCGAGGCCCTTGCCCCAGATGAGGCCCTGCTTTCCGGAGGTAGCCGCCCAAGCGACGGTGCGGCGGACGCCGTCGAAGTACAGGTGCTGGTGTCCGCCCGCGCCGACCGGCAACGCACCCCATCGGTGTACCAGCGGCCAGCTCGGATGATCGAGGATGGTGAAGGCCGCCAATAGGTTTCCCGCCGCATCGTGATAGGACACCGACCGGACCTCGGGATGGGCCAGCAGCGTACGCAGCCACCGATCGGACATGCGCGGGGGCTGCCGCACGCCCCGGTATTTGACCTCGGTGCGGCGGAACAGTCCGATCAGCTGCTCGGCGTCGAGCTCGCTCGCCAAGCCGTCTCCGGCAACGAGATCCGTTGCAGCCGAGAGTAGTCGGGCGCCTTTTCGCAGGCTCCTGCGTCGATTCGACGACAGTGTCCCCAGCCAGCCGTCCGCATCCGGCCATTCGATCGGTAGCACCGCAAGGGGATTCACCTCCCTGAGGATGCGGACGTGGCCGAGCGCGGCGGCCTGTTCACGGTCGAGTTCGCGCCACAATGTGCCGAGCACCGCATGCCGGAACCGGGACCGCAGCCCGCCCGCGAGGAGACGCAGCATCTCGGTGTGCCGTTCGGGGTCGGCCACCCACCAGCCCGGCTGTCCGGTGCTGCCCGGTGCGGCGACGTTCGCGACGCCATAGGTCCAGCGCGCCGCGGCCATGGCGACCGGGGTTCCGCTGTCGCGCGCTACGGCCAGGCCCAGCCGCGGTCCGCCGGCCGCGAGGACCTCCCAGGCCCAGGTTGCGCGAAGCCCGTTGGCGCGCCGGAACTCCTCCCACCAGGCGGGTTCGCCATCCCGGTTCGGGTCGAACACTTCGACGGTCACACCGGCCTCCCGAGCCTGACCAGGGCCGCTGCCGCGAGCACGGCGTAGGAGGCCACCAGCGCCCAGAGCGCCGCGACGGGTCCGTGCGCGGGGATCAGCAGCGGAGCGAGCACTACCACCGCGGCGAATTGGGCCGCGGCGCCGGTGGCGGCGATGATCAGCTCGCGGGAACCGGTGTTCTCGAGCAGGAACAGCGCGAGGCTGACCAGCGCGTGCATCGGGATCTCGAAACACAGCAGCACCACCAGGAGCGCTGTGCCGGAGAAGGGTCCGGCGGCCACGGCCGCCAGTGCGCACCCCGCCCCGCTCCCGGCCAGCGCGATGACGAAAAGCCTTCGGGCGATGTCGATTCCCGCGCGTGCCCCCGTCCCGCGCAGCCGCAGTGAGGAAGCGGGCTGATAGATCCGCAGCAGGTACAGCAGCAGCGATCCCACGACGCTCGAAACCAGCAGGGCCAGATACAACGTGGTGCTGTCGCCATGCCGGCTCCCGAGTGCGAGCACAAAATAGAGCACCCCCACCGACGCCGCGCCGAGCGGCTCGTACAGGCCGAGCAGCAGTTCGGAACGCAATACCGCCGCCGTGACCTGCCGCCGTGGTCGGGCGGATGTCCATCCGGCCGTCGCCGACAGAGCCGCGCCGATTCCCCTGGCCGACCACAGCGCAGCGCCGCAGGTGGTCATCGCGAGCAGCAGGAGCTGACCGGCGGGAGTCAGTCTCGTTCCCGCACCCGTGGCGATCAGCAGGAGTGCCGTGAGCAGCAGGAACCCCCGGCTGTCCCGCGCCGGCCGACCGGCTGCCCGATGGACCGCCACCACCACGGTGAGCAACCCGAGCCCGGCGCTCCACGCCGCCGCCAGCGGATAGACCACCGCCGTCGAACCCGCCGCGACCACGGTGCAGAGCACGGCAATCGCCAGCGGCACAGCCGAAGTCAGTACAGCGGTGCGCGCCACGGCATTCGCGGTGCGGGGCAGTCGTGGCACCAACTTGAGCACGGTCTTCTCCGCCCCGGAACTCAGCAGCGCGATCCAGGCCGTCGCACCCGCCGCCCCGGCATACAGCCCGAACGCCTCGGCTCCCCAGCACGCCAGCAATACCAAAGCCATTGCGTGGTAGGCGATCCGGAAAGCTCCCCGCCCGGCCAGCAGCGACAGCACGGTGCCGATCGTGGGCAGCGCCACCCGATCCGGGGCCGAAACCATCACCGCGTCCGTGCGCGCACGCGCCGCTGCACCTCACCGCCGGCCCGATGCCACAACCGATCCGGCAGGCAAACCACCACCACGGCAATGACCGAATGCACCGCGATGAACACATACGCCTCGGCCCGGCTGGCGACATGCCCGAGCACCACCGTCATGTGATCGGCCCAATCCCATTGCTCGGCAACCCCATTGCCGCGCAACAACTGGAAGGTCAGATCCTCGATCCCCGACAGCATGATGAGAATCCCCGCGTACCCGACCCTGCGCACCGTCGCCGCCCCGCCCCCACCCAGCCGCAACGCGAAGACCAGGCACAGAATCAACATCGGCACCAATATCCGCATCCACGCGTAATGCCGATCGAGATCACCGTCCATGGCGGCCGCGAAGATCTTCGGCACCAAGAAGCAGAACACCGCCACAAACCCGGCAAGCGCCGATACCTCCACCAACCTCCCCCGCCGGAACCAGTCGGGCCGCAGACTCGCAATCGTCTCGGTGGCGAACACAAAGGGAACCAGCGGCATGAGCAACGCCCACAGATTCCCGAGATCCTGCTCCTGCCCACCCGTCAGCCAGACGGCAGCGGCTGTCACGACCGCGAGCACCCCGAGGCCCGCACTGCGAATCACGGAGCTCATGCGGCACCGCTCAGCTCGAAGCGCAGTGCATTGTGTGCTCGTGCGGCCGCAGCGGCAGCCTGTTGTGGCGAATCGGCCGCGATGACGAAGTGCCCCAGCTTGTTCGCCGCATTGTCGTACGGCAGCGCCGGGGAACCCGGGTGTGCGAACAGGGTGAGCTCGACCAGCTCCGGGATCGTCTCGGCCGCGTCGGCGCCGATCACCCGGGTGATCGTGCCGGCTCGGTCGGCGAACAGGATCTGTGCGACGGCTTCGCGGGTCTGGGTCGGGGTGACATCGGCGGGCTGTCCGGTGGCCGCCGCGATGGATGCGCCGACGAGGTCGACGCCGTACGCGTGGCGGACCAGGTCGCCGAGGCCATTGCCGCCGACTCGGGCGCCCATCTCTATCAGGTGTATTCGGTCCGCGTCATCGATCAGCAGATCGACGGTCAGCGGGCCGCGCCGGTAGCCGAGTTCGGCGACCAGGTCGTCGAGCATGTGGGTCAGTTCGTGCGTTCGAGCGGCGTCGAGATCGGCGGGGACCCGATGCGCCGTGGTCACGAAGTGCGGGGGAGGGGTGAGGGTTCTGGCGCTCACGCCGACGAAGGCGATACGGCCCTGGTCGACGAATGCTTCGGCGCTGTAATGTCTTCCGGATATGAGTTCCTCCACGATCACTCTCCCGTCGCTGGCGAAGTCGCTGGCCGTCGCCGCCGCGGCCGCCACCTCATGCACGTCGGCGCAGGCCTGGATGCCGCGGCTGCTCTGCGCGTCGATCGGCTTCACCAGGACGGGGAATCGCAGGGACGCGGCGCGGATCGGCAGATGCGCATCGACGAGACCCGTGACATAGCGGTGGTGTGCAAAGCCGAGACCGTCGCAGACGGCTCGGAAATGGGCTTTGTCGGCCGATGCGCGCACCACCGCCTCCGCCGGTGCACCCGGGAGCCGCCAGTTGCGGATCAGCCTGCGCTGTGCGGGCAAGCCGGTGTCGCTGGCGGGGGACAGCACACCCACGAGATCGGTGCGGCCGTCGAGCGCGTTCGCGATCGGTTCCGGATCGTGAATGCTGAGGTGCACGAACTCGTCGGCGAGTGGCCGTGCGAGGACATCGGGACGGCGATCCACACAGATTGTGCGGTAGCCGAGTTCGCGGGCGCGGCGGTAGGTGGGGATGGAACCGTCCGCGCCGCCGAGGATTACCAGGGTGCCGCTCATCGGACGCCACCGGTGATCTCGGCGCGCTCGAGCTCCAGCCGATCCGGCGGCTCGATCGGTAGATCGGATTCGCGGACGTAGTAGAGCGCCGGGCCGTAGCGGCCGGCCGCCAGGACCGAATACCGCAGCAGTAGAGCCGCGGTCGGCAGCATGGCCAGCTGGGCGAGCAGCAATGCGGCCATAGCCGGCGAGTTTCCGGCGGGGCCCAACAGCATCAGTGCCGCGAGCGCCGCGAGCGTCCCGGCCGCCAGCCCGACCGTGGCGGCCGTGGCGAGGGCGGTGGAGTGCCCGACGTACAGGTCGAGGGCGTGCCTGGCGAGGCGGGCGATGGTGAACTTCGATCGTCCCGCCCGGCGGGCCCGATGCGCGGTCCGCACGGTGATGTAGCGGCTGGTTATCCGCGGCAGCGTCGCCATGAAATACGGTGCTGGACGGCGTAATTCGACCACGCGACGAGCGACGCCGGTCCGGATGAGGCGGAAGGTGGTCGCGCCGCGCGGCAGCTCGATCCGGAGCAGGCGTCGGGCGATGAGGTCCGACAGCGTGGATCCCCAGCGCCGCAGCCGCGGATCGTCGCGGTGGTCGCGGACGGCGAAGACCGCGTCCACCTGGTCGGTCGCCGCCGCGATGAGCCGGTGCGCCTCGGCCGGATGGCCCTGCAGGTCGGCGTCCACGTGCAGCACCCAGTCCTTGCTCGCGTACTTGTAGCCCGCGGCGAAGGCGGCTTCGAAACCGAACCGGCGGGCGAACGAGATGTAGTGCACGCGTGCGTCGTTCGCGGTCAGATCGCGCAGCAGCGGCAGCGTCGAATCGGTGCTGCCGTCATCGACGAACACCAGTTCCAGGTCGTGCTCGCCCAATTCGGCGACGATCGCCCGGTGCGCGGCGAGCACGGTGTCCTCCTCGTCCAGGCAGGGGACGACCACGGTGAGGCTCAGCATGGCCGGCGCGCCTCACACGGTCGCCGACGAGACCGGCGCGGGCTGCGGAAGCCAATGCGAGCCACGGGTTTCGGCGAACCATTCAACGGTATCGCGCATGCCTTCCGCCAGCGGCCGCAAGGACTCCGGGTCGATCCCGATGGCCGTCAGGGTGGTCGGATCCGCCGAGACCGTGGCCCCCGGCTCCTCACCCGGCCGCATCGGCAGGCTCAGGACGGGAACCCGGGGATGACCCAGCTCGACGCACTGGTCGATGATCAGCTCGGCGATGGACCGGACCGAATGCGACTGTGCGGGACCGACTTCCACGACGGCCTCCGGCACCTCGCCGCGCGCGGACGTCTCCAGCGCCGAAACCAGCGCCCGCGCCACATCGCCCACCCACACCATGTCCGAGCGCTGCACGCCGCCGCCGTACAACTCGACCGGCCACCCGGACAGCGCCCGGCAGATGACCGCCGGGGTGAGCTTGCGCACCTTGCCCGCCCCGAACGGCGCGGCGGCCACCTGGCGCGGGCCGTAGGCATTTACCACCCGCACATTGACGACCCGGGTGCCCCGGTAGGCGTTGTACATGTGCACGAACCGCTCGACGGCGGTCTTGGAGATCGAATAGCTGTTGTTCATCCAGTGATTGCCGACGCAGATGTACACGCCCGGCAGCTCGTACTGCGCCACGGCCTCCAGAAAGTTCAGGCCGCCGGTGAGATTCGTCTCCGCCGCCGGTTGCGGCCTGCGTATGGTCTCCTGGGTGCCGAGTACCGCGGCCAGATGGATGATGCCGTCGCAGTGTGCGGCGAGCTCGGTCATGGCGGTCGCGTCGCGGATATCGCCGAGCATGATCTCGTACGGCTGGGCGCCCGCGCGGCGCCGGTGGTCGAAGATCACGGGTTCGTGACCCCGGTGGGCGAGTTCCTCGCACACATAGGAGCCGATGAATCCCGACCCGCCCGTGATGCCAACTCTCATCTGACGCCTGCCTCGCATATTATCCGGCTATTCGCCGGTTATTCCGGCAGATTGACAGGCTTTTGACCCAATCCGCCGGATTAATCTCGGATCTGCGTAGTCTAGGCACAGACTCGCTGTGAAAGGCTCGGTTTCACAGGGCTTCTCGCCGGATGCGCTGACAAGTCCCCTTCACACGGTTAGTGTGCGAACCAATTCCGACGTGATCGGGCGGGGCCTCGGTGAACCCGCGTGTCGCGCACGATCACTCATGCCCGGAGGACAGGAGAGGGCGTTGCGATTTCTACGATGGGGTGCGCTGACAGCGGCGGCGGTGCTGGCCACGAGCCTGGCGCTGACCGGATGTTCCTCGAGCGAGAGCCACAGTGATGTGGTGACCGTGAATGGCGGCGAGCCGCAGAATCCGCTGGTGCCGACGAATACCAATGAGTTCTTCGGCGGCCGGGTGGTGGATCGGCTGTTCGCGGGGTTGAAGTACTACGACGCGGAGGGGGTGGCGCACAACGAGGTGGCGCAGTCGATCGAGACGACCGATCGGCAGCACTACAAGGTGACGCTCGAACCGGATTGGAAGTTCACCGACGGCACGGCGGTGACGGCGAAGTCGTTCGTGGACGCCTGGAACTACGGTGCGCTCGGCACCAATGGGCAGTTGCAGAACTGGGTGTTCACCTCGATCAAGGGATATGCCGACGTGGCCGCGGAAAAGCCTGTCGCGCAAACCATGTCGGGGTTGAAGGTGGTCGATGATCGGACCTTCACGATCGAGCTGGAGCATCCGTCGATCGACTTCGAGCTCTCGCTGGGGTTCGCGCCGTTCTATCCCATGCCCGAAGCGGCGTTCAAGGATATGGAGGCGTTCGGGAAGAACCCGATCGGCAACGGGCCGTACAAGTTCGCCGGGCCGGATGCCTGGGAGCACAATGTGAAGATCGACCTGGTGCCGAATCCGGACTACCAGGGCGGGCGGCCGGCCAAGAACAAGGGCCTGCAGTTCAAGATGTACCAGTCCTTCGATACCGCGTACGCGGATCTGCTGGCCGGCAATCTCGATGTGCTGGACACGATCCCGGACAATGCGCTGTCCACGTACAAGGATGATCTCGGGGATCGCGCCATCACCAAGGCGACCGCGCAGAACGAGCATCTCGGCATTCAGCCGAACCTGCCGCACTTCGGCGGGCAGGAGGGGCTGCTGCGCCGCCAGGCCATCTCCATGGCGATCAACCGGCAGCAGATCTGCGACACCATCTTCAACGGCACCAAGATTCCGGCGACCGATTACACCGCGGCCACGCTGCCCGGTTTCCGGGAGAACCTGCCCGGTTCGGAAACCCTGCGCTACAACCCGGATGAGGCCAAGAAGGTGTGGGCGCAGGCCGATGCCATCGCGCCGTGGTCGGGGCGGTTCGAGATCGCCTACAACTCCGACGGCGGGCATCAGGCGTGGATCGAGGCGGTGGCCAACAGCATCAAGAACACCCTCGGGATCGATGTCGTGGCGGTGGCGTACCCGACCTTCAAGCAGATCCGCGATCTCATCCATTCCCGGTCCATCGGCAAGGCGTTCCGGTACGGCTGGCAGGGCGATTACCCGTCGATGCTGGAATTCCTGGTGGCGCAATACCTCTCGACATCGGATACCAACGACATCGAGTACTCCAGCCCCGAGTTCGACACCCTGCTCTCGGCCGCGCAGGCCGCATCGTCGCCAGAGGCGTCCTACGAGAAGATCGCGCAGGCGCAGACGGTGCTGGTCAAGGACATGGCCGATATCCCCCTCATCAACTACATCTCCACCGCGGGCCGGTCGGAGCACGTCAAGGAGGCGGAGCTGACCTGGGCCGGGCTGTTCGATTTCGAGAACATCGTGAAGTAGCGCGTTCACCGGTTGTGGCGGAAGAGGTTGTCCCAGCGGCGGTCCAGCCGCCGCTTGGCCTCGGGCAGCCGCACCACGCCCAGCCGGCCGTGCTCGTTCTCGGTCAGCAGGTCGAGTTCCCGGAGCTTGTCCAGACCGTCGCGGATCTCGAAGTCGAAGGCGGTGTCCCAGCGTCGGCGGAACCAGCTCTCGATGCGCTCGTCGAGTTCCGCGGCGGTCAGCGGGTTTTCGGCCGTGTCCAGGAAGTGGTAGGCCAGCAGGGTTTCGTTGACCTCCGCTTCCTCCGCCGCGCCCAGCAGATGGTGGAAGACGCCCGCGTCATTGTCCAGGTTCCGGAAGTACAGGTGCTCCGAGAGCGACTTCATCAGTTTGATCTTGCGGTTCTTGAACTTCGAGAACTGCCGCCACAGATAGCCGCCGAAGGCCGCCAGCCCCGCGACCAGGGTCACCAGCGCGGTCTTGTCCAGGTGCACGGATTCGTCGCGCAGCCCGATCCAGAATGCGAGCAGCAGCGCCAGCACACCCAGTGAGGCAATGAGTTTGGTGGCGATCACGACGATGCCGGAGATCACCGCCGGCACCCCGATCAACAGCTTGTCCCGGGTGCGCATCCGGACCCGCACGTTCGGATACAGCATCTCCAGATCATTGCGCGGCACATTCTGGAACAGCTTGAGCAGCACCGAACTCGTGCCAGGCGGGCGACTCGGGGCGTCGTCGGTGAAGGCGATGTACACCAGAACCTTGGCGTAGTTGGTGAATTCGATCCGCCGCCGCCGCAACCCGTAGAGCGACTTCACCTCCTCGGTGCGCTGCGACACCCCGCGCCGGAAGAACATGACGGTGTCGATGCCCTCCTCCTCCACCGCCAACCGCACCTTCACCAGCGAGTCCTCGGCGAAAGCCCGCGCGATCTCCGCCGCATCGATCCGGGTGAATTCGGCGGCCTCGGCCAGCGCCACCAACTCCGCCTCCACCGTCTCGCGCGCCACGGCCCGATCCTTCGCCGTCACGGTGCCCACGGTCCGCACATCCTCGGCCGGATCCACCAGATGATAGGCATCGAGCACCGCATCCCCCCGCGCCTGAAACCGATAGTGCGCCAATGCCGCCAGCATCCGCGCGAACTCCGCGAACGACTCTCGCTCCTCCTCCGGAAGCTCTCCCGCGCACAGCGAGATGACCGCATTCTTGCGGAACGGCAGAAAATGTTCGGTACCCATCGGCAACTCCTCTCGGCAGGCAAGCCCGCTGCCTTTCGGGTACCACACCGAGAGCGTTCCGTCATGCCGGTCGCTGAAGTCATTCGCACATTGGGGTGTTGTGATACCGGATTCACAGACCCTGTTCAGGGCTAGTTGGCTGTCTTGTCCATGTGGTCCGGTATGGGCTTTATTGGTGCGGAAGTGGCTGCCGGGGGCTTCGGTCGCGGTAGCCACTTTCGTGTGCCCTGGCGGTGCCGTGGCGGGGACGGCGCCGCCAGGGACGGAGCTACGGGCGGGGGTGGGCGTCCAGGAATTGCCAGATGTGGTCGCGGAGGTCTTGTCCGGTATCGCCGCCTGGCCAGAGGTGGGTGACGCTCTTGTAGGTGCGCCACCAGATTGTGGCGCCGGATTTGCCGGGGGCGTATTTCCGCAGGGTGGCGAAAGTGTCTGTGGAGGTTTGCGGGTTGGGGTCGTTGTGGGCGCGGGTGAGCCACTTTTCGACATTGGCCTGTCCGACGGCGGGGGTGGAGCTGAAGTCGTGTTCGCCTTGGAAGAGGGCTACGGGGATGGGGCGGATGGGGGCGCAGGGGGTGGGGTGGGGGCCGGAGCCGACATTGGGGTCGGTGGGGTCGAAGCCTGCCCAGGAGGTGGCGGCGGCGAAGAGGTCAGGGGCGTCGCAGGCCATGCGCTGGGACATGATGGCGCCGCTGGAGAAGCCGTCGATGAAGATGCGGCGGGGGTCTGTGCACCAGGTGGATTGGATGTCGGAGACGACGTCGCGCAGGTAGGTGACGTCGGGGGAGTGCTGGTCGAAGTTCCAGTAGGTGGTGGGGGCTTCGGGGTAGGCGACGATGAAGTGGTGTTCGGTGGCGTAGGGGGTCCAGGCGGTGACCAGTTCGTGTACGGCTGCGGTGTTTCCGCCGCCGTGGTTACTTATCAGCAGCGGAGCTGATTTCGAGGTCAGGCCGGGTGGGACGTGTAGGCGGTAGGGGCGTGCGCCGACGGTGCGGGTGATCGTTCCGGCGGTTGGCTCCAGGTCGCAGGCCGGGGCTGCGTGCGAGGTGGAAGCGGGTGTGGCCATGCTGATCAAGGTCAGCATGGCGATGCCGGCGAGGCCGGTGCAGAGGTACCGCAGCGCCATCGGAGACCTACTCCTTCGGTAGCGACAATCCGGGCAGACAATGGGGTCGGCACACCATACAGCGATCTGTCAGCAATCGATGTGGCGACGGTCCGGTGAGTAGTGGCGGGCCGGGATGCGGGTAGTGCGTACTCGTGTGGCGGGCAGACGGCGGTGAAATGATGAAACGGCCCGCAAGCCTTCGCGGAGCACCAATGTCACGCCGTCCTGGGGGAATTCATGACAGAGCACAGTGGCCCGCCGACAGAGCGCAGTGGCCCGCCGACAGAGCACAGTGGCCCATCCGATCCGCTGGCCTTGCAGCGCGGCCCGGTCAGCGGCCGGTACGAAGGGTTCGGCACCGAACTCGGCACCCGGACGAGCCTGCTCGACCTGCGCATCGATATCGATACCCGCTATTCGGGCGACTCGCCGGTCATGAACCGGGTCAGCGGTGACTTCTTCCAGCTGCTCGGCGGGAGCCCGCCGCCCGCCCCGCCCGCGCAGCCGATCTATATCGAATCCTGGATCGTCGACAATCCCGCCGTCGCCTGGTCCGCCGATCGGGTGGTCGTCACCGGCGCGGTCCGGTACTGGCAGCGCACCCCGAATCCGGCTGTCCAGGTACGGATTACGGTGCCCTGGTCGGGTGCGGCGATCGGCCCGGCCATGGTGGAGTTCAGCACCGGAGGCACCACCACCGCCGCCTATCTCTGCAACTACCGTTCCGACGACTTCCGCACCATGGTGCTCGAACTCGATTACGCCGCATCGGTGAACACCGCACCGCACGTGCCGGTGTACGACACCCACAGCCACCCCAATCGCCCCGGCGGCACCCGCCGCCGCATCCTCACGCTGGAGAGCGCCTACCGGGAGGCGGGCGTCGGGCTGACCGTCGACCCGGTGCGCACCGTCATCGATGACAGCGCACCGGGTTTCGCCGGCTGGAGTCCCGCCGAACTGCACGACGCCATGGAGACCGCCTTCAGCCGCATCAATGGCGCCTGGCCGGCCTGGAGCATGTGGGGCCTGCAGGCGGGCACCTTCGAATCCCCGACGGTCGGCGGCATCATGTTCGACGCCGACGCCGGATTCGGTGGCGCGGGCCGCTCCCCGGAGCGGCAGGGTTTCGCGGTGTTCCGCAAGCACACCTGGTTCGACGACCTGGCGGCGGGCCCGCCGCAGACCGTCGCCCAGGCGCGGGCCATGCGGCACTTTCTCTACACCTGGGTGCACGAGGCGGGCCACGCCTTCAACTTCCTGCATTCCTGGAACAAGGCGCGCCCGAACTCGCTGTCGTGGATGAACTACGACTGGCGCTACGACATGATCAATGGCCAGGACAAGTTCTGGGCCGATTTCCGATTCCGTTTCGACGACGAGGAACTCGTGCACCTGCGGCACGGCGATCTCGCCTCGGTCATGATGGGTGGCGACCCGTGGGCCTCCGGCGGGCACCTGGAATCCCCGGCCGTCCGCGCCACCCGGCTCGGCCCGGACCAGTCGCTGGAACTGCTGCTGCGCGCACCGTCGTACTTCTCCTATATGGAACCGGTCGAGATCGAGTTCCGCCTGCGCAATCTGCTGCCGGTGCCGCAGTCGATCGACGCCCGGCTGTCTCCCGACCACGGCACGACCACGGTGCTCGTCCGCAAACCCAATGGCAGGACGGTGCAGTTCAACTCGGTCATGTGCCTCTACGGTCTCCCCGAGACCCGGGTGCTGGCTCCGGCGGCAGACGGCGCGCAGGGCCCCGATCGCTACAGCGAACTCGTGCCGCTCACTTTCGGCAAGCGCGGCTTCGTCTTCGACGAGCCCGGCCAGTACGAACTCCGGGCCGTCTATTCCAGCGGCAACCAGTACGCGGTGTCCAATACCCTCGGCGTCCGCATCGGCCAGCCCGCCACCAAGGAGCAGGACCGCTTCGCCGCCGAATTCTTCGACCGGCAGGTCGGTCTCGCGCTCACCTTCGGCGGTTCCATGTCCCCGTATCTGGCGACCGGTTTGCGGACCCTCGCCGAGGCCGCCGACCGTTTCGCCGATGACGACCTCGGCGCCAAGGTCGCCACCACCGTCGCCAAGAGCGTGGGCCGGGACTTCTTCGGCCGCACCATCACCGACGGCGAGGACAAGATGGTGCAGCGCCACAAGGCCGATCCCGCGGCCGCACTGGCGGTCACGGAACCGGGCTTGCAGCGCTACCGCAAATCCGACGACCGATCGGCCAACCTCACCTACAACGAACTGGTGACCCTGCGCGCGAATCTCCATATCGCCAACGGTGATCCGGAACTCGCCCGCCAGGAATTGGTCGCGCTCGCAGAAGACCTGAGCGCACGCGGCGTGAATCGGAATGTGCTCGAGGACATCACAGCGAGAGCCAAGGCCGTACCGCGCCGGTGAGCGCCTGGTCGAAAGTTCCCCTCGTGGGGCTCGGCAAGCACGCCGGATGACGGGTGGGGCTCGGCTATGGCCAGGTGATCGTGCCTCCGGCGCAGTGCAGCGCGCCGGCCTGGGTGCGGAAGCGCAGGGCGGCATTGCCGCCGCGCCGGATGGTGGACAGCACCGTCGCCTCGTGACCGGAGGTGTCGGCGTTCTCGCGGACGGCGTGCACCAGCAACGGGTGGGGCGAGAGCTCCACGAAGATGTCGTGCCCGTCGGCGAGCGCGGCCCGCACGGCGGCCCCGAAGCGCACGGGCTGCCGGAGGTTGTCGACCCAATAGCCCGCGTCGAACGAGGCGGCGGCCCGGGGATCGGGCAGCACGGTCGAGTAGATGTGGACCCGGGACGGCGCGGGGCGCAGGTCCCCGAGTTCGGCGGCGATATCGGCGAGAATCGGATCCACCTGCGGTGAATGCGAGGCCACCTCGACGGGAACGATGCGCGCCATGAGATCCCGCGCCGTCCAGGCGTCCACCAGCGCCCGCACCCGCACGGTGTCGCCGGCGACCACGGTGGAGGTCGGGGCCGACAATGCCGCGATGGTCACCTCCGGCCGGTCGGCGAGTTCCGCCGCGACGACCTCGCCGGGCAGGGCCACCATCGCCATGGCCCCGGATCCGCTGAGCCGCCGCATGAGCCGGGACCGGCGGCAGATCACCGCCACGCCGTCCGCGGCCGACAGGGCGCCCGCCACCACCGCGGCCGCCGCCTCACCCATGGAGTGGCCGATCACCGCCGCCGGTTCGGAACCATAGGAACGCCAGGTCGCGGCCAATCCCAGCTGCATGCCGAACACCGTCGGCTGCACCTGGTCGATGCGGTCGATCTCCCCGGAAAGCGCTGCGCGCAACGAGAATCCGCTCTCCGCAGCGATCAGCGGTTCGAGGCGGTCGATCTCGGCGGCGAAGGCGGGTTCGGCGGCCAGCAGTTCCCGGCCCATCCCCGCCCACTGGGAACCGTGACCGGAGAAGACCCAGACCGGTCGGGTGGCCGACCGTGCCCGGCCGACCGCGATCCCATTGCCCGGTTCGTCCGCGGCAATGGCGCGCAGCCTGCCCACCAGGGTGTCCCGATCGTCGGCGACCACCGCGGCGCGGTGCGGTCCGTGCGGCCGGTCCGCGAGTTCGGCGGCCAGCGCGAACAGGGGTTCGGTGGATGATTCGACCTTGCCCGCGAGGGCGGCGGCCTCGGTCGCCAGCGCGGCGGCCGAATCGGCGGAGAGCGTGAAGAACATACTGTCACCTCAGCGAAATATCAGTTGATGTACTGGCTGGCGAGCGCCTTCTTGTCGACCTTCCCCACCGCGGTCGACGGCATGTGCTCGACGATCTGCAGCCGGTCGGGGACCTTGTACGCGGCTACCTCGCGAGTACGGAAGAAGGCTTGCAGGGCGGCGGTTTTGGGCGGCTCGCCCGAGCAGATCAGGAAGGCCACCGACCGCTCCCCGAGCAGCGAGTCCGGCTCCGGCAGCAGCGCCGCCGCGACCACGCCGGGATAGGCGAGCAGATGGCCCTCGACCTCGGTGGCGTCGATCTTCTGCCCGCCGCGGTTGATCTGGTCCTTGGCCCGGCCGACCACATTGACGTGCCCGCTGGGCAGCAGCTTCACCAGATCGCCGGTCCGATAGAAACCGTCGGCGGTGAAGCCGCGCGCATTCTGTTCCGCGGCACGGTAGTAACCGCGCAGCGTGTACGGCCCCCGGGTCAGCAGCTCACCGGTCTCGCCGAATCCGACCTCGATGCCGTCCGCGTCGACCACCCGCAGCTCGTCATCCGCCGAGATGGGACTGCCCTGCGTGGTGTGCACGAGATCGTCCGGATCGTCGAGCCGGGTCAGGCACAGCAGTCCCTCCGCCATGCCGAACACCTGCTGCAACCGGCAGTCCAGGGTCTTGGTGACCGCGGCCGCCAGATCGTCGGCGAGCCGCGCGCTGCCCACCTGGAGCACGCGCAGGCTCGACAGATCCGCCTCCCCGTACTCGTATTCGGCGAGCCAGTGCGGCACCAGCGGCGGATTGATGGCCGCGATGGTCACCCGCTCGCGCTCGATCAGCTCGAACGCCGTCTGCGCACCGGGCAGCGGAGCGATCACGACGGTGCCGCCGGCCTGGAAGATGCCGAGAATGCCCGGGCAGGCCATGGTGTAGTTGAAGGCGATCGGCAGCACCGCGAGATACACCGAATCCTCGGTCAGCTCACAGATTTCCGCCGCCCGCCGGGCGTTGTAGGCGTAGTCGTCGTGCGTCCGCGGCACCAGTTTCGGCATACCGGTCGTCCCGCCCGACAGCAGCAGCAACGCGAGGTCGCTCGCCCGCGGCAGATCCTCCGGATCGGGCCCGGCCGGGGTCGCGAGCAGATCGTCCAGCGTCGCGAAACCCTCGTGCTCGCCGGCATCTCCGACCACGATGACGTGCCGAACTCCGGTCTCGGCCCGGACCTGCGCGGCGAGTTCGCGATAGTCGAACCGGGCGTGCTGATCGGCCACGATGTACCCCGCGGCCTCGGCGAGCCGCGCCAGATGGGTGATCTCGCTGCGGCGATGCGCGGGCATGGCGTGCACGGGCACGACGCCCAGCCGCACCAGCGCGAACCAGATCAGCACGAATTCGGCGGAGTTCGGCAGTTGCACGATCACCCGATCGCCGCGCCGCAGCCCGAGCTTCGTCAAACCGGTGGACAGCCGCCGCGCGTCGGCGGCGAGTTCGGCGTAGGTCCACCGGCGTTCGCCGTCGACCAGCGCGGTGCGGGTGGCGAATTCGGTCTCCCACCGATGCAGTCGTTCGCCGAAGGTCATGCCTTCCCAGTGGCCCGCGCTGCGGTAGAGCGCGGCGGCGTCGTCCGGCCAGCCGGGCCAATCCTTGTGCTGCTCCACGCCTTTCAGCCCTTCCGCCCGTTCCGGACCATGTCATGGATCTCGGCCAGCGACTGCACCTTGGTGATCGCCGCATCGGTGAGCCGGACCCCGTACCGTCGCCGGATCTGGGCCGACACTTCGAGCAGCATGAGCGAATCGACGCCCAGGTCCTTCGTCAGATGCGCGTCGTCGGTCAGCTCGGCGACATCGACCTCGAGCACGCGCGCCACCAGCGTCCGCAGCTCGCCCAGCTCCGGCTCCTCGACGGGCGCCGGCACGGTCACCTGGGTCGGCTCGGCCACTTCGTTCTCGATCACGTTGTCCCTCTTCTCCTTACGAATCGTGTGCCGCGGCCCGGTGAAGACCATGGCCGCCGCGACCGCGCCGGGCAGGCGGCAGGAGACCGCCAGCGCGGTACCGTCCCCGCCGTTCAGCGCCGCACCGGCGGCGACGCATTGCAGGACCCCGAGCGCCCCGGACTGCCGTCCCGCCCAGGCGGCCAGATCGATGACCTCGCCCGTCTGGGAACCCTTCTCGGCCAGCAGGATTGCCGAATCGTCCGCGGGCAGGACGGCGACGGCCGCATCGACGTCGCCGCCGCGCCGGTACTCGCCGAGGGCGAGCCGGACCCGGGCCCCGCGGCGATCCGCCGCCGCGGCCGATTCCACGACGACCGCCGCGGCGGCATCCGGCCACTGCGGTTCGTCATTGTCGTTCAGCAGTTTTCGCACATAGCGGTTGTCCGGCTCGACCCCGGTGACCACCACGGTGTCCGCGCGTCCGGACCGGATCAGCCGCCGCGCCCAGTGCAGGGCGTCCAGACCGCTGGTCGGTCCGTTGGACACGGTCAGATTGGGCGCCCGGAAGCCGTGCTCGATGGCGATCCAGCCCCCGGTGACATTGCTGGACGTATTGGGCAACGCGGTCGGGTTGAGCGCTTCCGCGTCCTCCTCGGCGATCGTGTCGAGGAATGCGCAGATGCTGTCGAGGTTGCCGAGATTCGTGCTCACCACCGTGGCCGTGCGCTCGGATTCACCCAGGTAAGAACGGTTTTCACCGAGCAGCCCGGCATCGATCAGCGCCGCCTCGGCCGCCCTTGAGGCGAGCCGTGAGGCCCGGTCGCGGTGCCGCAGATGCTTGCCCAGCAGGCCGGTCTCCGGATCGAATCCGTCATCGTGCCGCCGATAGGGCTCCAGCAGATCGGCCGGACCGCGCAAACCGTCCACGGCGGTTCCGGTTCCGGTGACGACGACTTCGGTCATGAGGCGACCTCCACAATCGCGACGGCATTGATTCCACTGAGGCCGAAGGCATCCACCTGCGCGAGGCGCATGGGCCCCACGCCCGGTTCGCCGCGGACCAGATCCAGCCCGTCGGCCTCCGCCATGGGCTCGGTCAGCCCGCGAATCGGCGGCACCCGGCGCTCACGCAGCGAGACGGCGGCCATGATCAGGCTCAGCAGCCCGGAGCCGCCGAGCGTATGCCCGGTCGACGCCTTGATGGCGGTGATCATCGGCTTCGCCTCGGCGAAAACCTCGTGCAGCATGCCGGTTTCGACGAGGTCATTGCGCATCGTCCCGGTGCCGTGGCACAGCACCAGATCGATCTCGCCCGGCTCGACCCCGGCGCGCTCGTGCGCTTGGCGCACCACCCGGGTGACGCTGCCCTGTTCGGGCACCGTGGGATGGTCGGCATCGCAGTTCAGCGCGACCGATCGCAGCGTGGCCCGGATCGGCCCGCCGTGCCCGGGCCGGCGCAGCACCACCGCGGCCGCGCCCTCGCCCATCATCATGCCGTGCCGTTCCGCCGCGAAAGGCCGTACCTCCGTGGGGTTTCCGGTCTGCACGCGGTCGAAGATGCCGAAGGTGGCCTCGGTCAGCCCGTCGGTGCCCGCCACGATCACGGTGTCGCACTCACCGGCCTCGATCATGTCGGCGGCCAGTCCCAGCACGGTCAGCGACGCGGCGCACGCATTGGCGAAGGTGAACGTGTCCACCGCACCGAAGCGTTCGCGCACCGCCGTGCCGAAATGCAGGTCATCGAACCTCGCGTCCGCTTCGCCGCGCCACCACAGCTCCATCGACCGCTGCTCGCGATGCGTGGTGCCGACGAGTACGGGGCAGCCGTCCGGCAGTTCGGTCAGCCCGGCATCATCCAGCGCCTGTGCGATGGCATCCAGCAGCCATTTCGTGGACCGGCGCGGTTCGTCCCGGTCCGGATCGGTCCGGTCGTCGATCTCGTAGGCCACCTGCGAGCGGAATTTGCGGGTATCGAACACGCGCAGCGGCCCCAGCCCGGTCCGCCCGGCACACAGCGCGTCGTGAATGGTTTCCGGATCGTCGCCGATACACGAGACGGCGCCGAGTCCGCAGATATCGAGCGTCACAGCGCTCCTTCCAGAATGCGGGCCGCTCAACGGAACCGCTTCACATCCATGAACGAGTAGTCGAGCCGCGGCTCCTGCCCCGTCGCGAGATCGGCCAGCAGCTCACCGATTCCGGTGGCGTGCTTGAAGCCGTGCGCATTGTCGCCGCCCGCCACGATCACATTCGGCGATTCGGGCAGCGCGCCGAGGACGAACTGGTTGTCCGGGGTCAGCGTGAGCATGCCCACCGCGACCCGCGCGGGCTCGGGCCGCAGGCCGGGCAGCCGCTCGGCGAGCACGGCGCACAGTGCCGTCCAGTCGTCCGAGGTCACCGACCGATCGGAATCCCCGGTATCGAAGGGCGCCGCCGCGGCCCCGAACTGTTCCAGCCCGAGCTTGACGTCGTAGGGCGGCTCCGACCCGCAGCCCCACAGGATGGTGCTGCCGCCGATCTGCCGCATGAACACCGGGAAGTTCGCCAGGTGGAACCGCTCCTGCTCGCCCTCGGGCCGGAACCAGGTGACCGGCATCCGCACCACCCGCAGGTCGGGCAGCGGCACCATGGACGGCAACCAGGACCCGGTGGCCATCACCACGCGGCGCGCACGCAGCGTGGTCGCGGGAGTGTGCACCAGCACGTCGTCGCCATCGGGTTCGACGGCGGTGACCTCGGTTCCGGTGAGCACCCGCGCCCCGGCCGTCTCGGCCGCATCGAGCGCGGCGCGTATGGCCGCCTCCGGCCGCAGCAGCCCCGCCGACGGCTCCCAGACCCCGATATCGTCCGGGGACAGCCCGGTGTGCTGCGGAAACCTCTTGGAAAGCTGTGCGCGAGTGAGCTTCTCGACCTCGATGCCGTGCTCCCGCGCGGCGGTGAGCGTACCGCCCGCCACCGCCGAATACGGCGCTCCGATGAGCAGTCCGCCGTGCCGCCGCAGCAAGGAGGTGCCGGTCTCACGTTCGAGGGCCTCCCACAGTTCGGCGGAGCGGCGGGCGAAGGGCACCAGGCCCGGATGCTCCAGGCAGGTGATCCGGAACATCCGGCTGCCGCCGTGCGATGCGCCGAGTGCGTGCCCGCGGCCGTAGCGTTCGATGCCGATCGGCCGCAGTCCGCGTTTCGCCAACTGCCACAGGGTCATCGCACCCCAGGCCCCGAGGCCCACCACCAGGACGTCGGCGTCGGCCTCAGGCATCGAAGCGCGGCATTACGTCGGCGGCGAACAGCTCGAGCGCGCGCACCGCGTGCTCGTGTTCGAGGTAGCCCGGGTTCAGCTGCACGCTGACCTCGAGATCCGCGCCGAAAGTGTGTGTGACCCAGGCGATCTGCTCGGCGACGTCCTCGGGCGTGCCGGCCAGCACTTTGTGGTCGGTCAGCGACTTGCCGAAGTCGTAGGAGCGAACCTTGTCGATGAGCTTCTCGTAGCCCTGGTACGCCTGCGAGGTCGTCGACGCCCACGACGCGATCGCCGCGGTCATCTGCTCGATGTAGTTGTTCTCGAACTGCTCGCCCCAGGCCAGCGCCGTGGCCCGATCCTCGGCGACGTAGCAGGTGTACTTGATCTGAATGCGCCCGCCGCCCGCGGGCCGTCCCGCCGCGTCCCAGGCGGAGCGGTACCCGGCGAGCATCTCCGCCAGGGTCTCGTGACTGACGATCGACGGAACCACCTGGAGGTGATAGCCATTCGTGCCCGCCGCCGCACACGATTCCGGATTGGACGCCGACGCGACGAAAATCGGCGGATGCGGTTGCTGCACGGGCCGCGGCGTGAGGGTGATCGGCCCGAAACTGTGGAACTCGCCCTCGAATTCGACATCGGTCTCCGACCACAGCCGGCGGCAGGCCACGATGCCCTCGTCGAACCGGCGGCGGCTCTCGTCCATCGGCACGCCGAACCAATCGAATTCGTCGGGCAGGAACCCCCGCCCGAAGCCGGCGTCGAGCCGGCCGTCGGAGAGGTTGTCCAGCATGGCCAGCTTGCCCGCCAGCTTGAGCGGGTGCAGGAAGGCCGGGATCACCGCGCCGGTCGTGATCCGGATGCGCTCGGTGCGCGCGGCGATGGCGGCCAGCAGCGTCACCGGGTCCGGGCTGTAGCCGCCATAGGCCGAGCCGTGGTGTTCGACGGTCTGGACGTGGTCGAAGCCGGCCTTGTCGGCGCGTTCGGCCAGGTCGATGACCTCACGGTAGTACTGTCCTGCCGACTTCCGATCGGGTGCGAAGACAGGGAAGAAGTTCAATCCGAATTTCACCGGGACTCCAGGGGTGATGAGAGGGTGTCGGGCCAGGAATTCCGTGGGGCGGCGGGGTTTCCGCCGAGGCCCCAGCGGTGTGCGGGTACGGGATCGAGCACCACCCACACGTGCTCGCGAATGTCTTCGCCGTAGGTCTGGACCACCGCATCGGTAATGGCGGCGATCAGTTTCGGCTCGGTTTCCTCGGTGAGCCGCTTTTCCAGGATCTGCACGTGAATGAAAGGCATGGGGAGAACGTTCCGATCAGCTCAGGCTCAGCACGCGATGCCGGCCGAAGACTTCGTCGAGGCTGCTCCGCAGTGCGGAACACAGCAGGGCGATCTGGGTTTCGGTGAGGCTGGGATGGCACGGCAGGTTCATGTGCTCGGAGAACCAGAGCCGTTCCGCCGTGGGACATTCGCCGGGTCCGTGGCCGCGGGACTGCCATTCCGGCGTGAGATGTAAAGGGAAGTACCGCAATTGCACCTCGACCCCGCGGTGATCGAGAGCCTGGACCAGGGCGTGGCGGGCGTCCGCGCCCGCGGTGACGAAGAACGTGTACAGGTGATAGGCGTGCTCATTGCCGGATTCGACGACCGGCAAACGGATTTGGGGATGCTCGCCGAGCACTTCATCGAGCCGGGCGGCGATGTGCTGCCGTCGCCGCACCAGCTCGGGTAGCTTCCGCAGCTGCACCGTCCCGGCCGCGCACGCCGCCTCCGACAATGTCGCATTGGTGCCCGCGCCCAGGATTCCGGTGCAGGAGCCCCCGTAGACGCCGTCGGCGAATTTCATCCAGGGCAATGTTTCCGGCGGCGGGCCGAGCACTCCGGTCGACGGCCCGAAGGTCATGTCGACCTCGTTGTTGCGGATGCGATCCACCCGCTGCGCCCAGTCCGGGCGGTTGAACGTGATCATCCCGCCCTCGCCGAGGGTGGTGATGTTCTTCGAGGAGTGGAAGCTGAAGGTGCCTATGTCGCCCAGTGAGCCCGGCCGGGCGCCGCGGTAGGTGGTGCCGAGCGCATGCGCGCAGTCCTCGATCACGACCACGTCGTGGCGCGCCGCGATGGCGCAGATCTCTTGCATGGCAGCGGGATTGCCGCCGTAGTGCACCAGGATGATCGCCCGCGTGCGCGGGGTGATCAGGGCCTCCAGCTTGCGCGGATCCAGATTGAGCGTCTCCGGGTCCACATCGCAGAACCGCACTGTCGCGGGCGTGTCGAGCAGCGGCTGGATGGAGGCCTGAAAGGTCTGCGGCGTCGCCACCACCTCGTCGCCCGGCCGCAGGTCCAGCAGTCGGATGGCGATCTCCAGGGCGACCGTCCCGCTGGTCACCGACATGGCGTACCGGGTTCCGGCGTACGCGGCGAACTGGGCTTCGAACTTGTCCCGCCAGGGACCCCCGGACAGGGTCGGGTCGTGTTGGAGCACGCTCTTGAGCGCGGTGAACTCGTCGTCATCGAGTACGGATCCGCGTCGTGCGTAAGGGATTTGGTATCTGGCCGCGGTATGGCCACCGGTTGGGTTCACGCAGAGCACCCCAATTGTGTGGATGAGTGAAGCCTCGAAACAGGTGCAGTCGCCGGCGATGTGAGGACGATCGCGGCGGCCCCGGCCCTGGCATAGCGGGCTATCAAACGAGGCTCGAGTTACCTAGAACGAACAGCAGTCAACCTAACAGCAGATGTATGACTAGCGCAACAGCCCATGTTTCTGTAAACCTTTCCACATGGAAGGTTGCTCCGTTCCGGTTCATCCGTGGTGGCGCTATCGGCCCAGAGGTGAACCTCCCTTGTCCGGCAAGGGATTTGGGCTGCGCCGATGCCGCTGAAAACGTCCGCCGGCGGGCTCACCCGACGCGGCTTCCTGGCGGGTGCGGCCGGGCTTGCGCTCGCCGGCTGCGCGCCCGGCGAGGGGTCCGGCACCGGTCCCGCAGGCGATTTCGCCGTGACGGTGGATGGCAAACTTGGCTCCGCGGTCCTGAACCGATTGCCGCAGCGCGTGATTGCGCTGGGCTTCGGTCAGGACGCCGACGCCGCCGTGGCGCTCGGCGTAATCCCGGTCGCCATGGCCAAGGGCAGTTCGACGCCGAGCGGAATCCAGCCGTGGGTCGAGCCGCTGCTGGGCGGGGCGCACCCGGAATTGTTGCGGCTCAGCGAATCCGTGCCGCTCGAACAGGTCGCCGCGCTCGAGCCGGACCTGTTCCTCGCGGTCGGCGACTATCACCTCGAGACCTATTACGACACGCTCACCCGGATGGCGCCGGTGCTGAGCTACACCGCCGGGCCGAATCTCGACCAATGGCCGGAGACGACCCGCCGCATCGGCCGGGTGCTCGGCTGGGAGGACCGTGCGGCACAGGCGATCTCCGAGACCGAACGGAAGATCGCCGAGGCCCGCGACACCGCCGCACTGGCGGATCGGACCTTTACCGTCAGCTCGGTGGGCGGGGGACAGGTCTTCACGAAGAACTCCGCCGACGACGTGCTCGCGGTATCCCTTGCCCGATACGGAATTCGACTGTCCCCCACGGTCACCGCGCTGCCGTCCATCGCCACCAAGGGCATTGCGGGCGTCAGCCTGGAAATGCTCGAGCTGCTGGATGCCGATCTCGTGCTGGTCAGCTACCAGAACGACGCGCAGCGGCAGGCTTTCGAAGCCCAGCCCTTGTTCGCCGGGCTGCCCGCGGTGCGGCGCGGTTCCTATGTGGCGCTCGATCAGGCCGAAGCGCAGGCGTTGGCCTTTCCCTCCGCGCTCGCGGTCGCCTACACCGCCGAGCACATTGTCCCGAAGCTCGCCGCGGCGGCGAAATGAGCCGCGGCTCACCGGGATCCCCCGACACCGGCGGCCGGCTCGCGGACCTCGCCGGCCGCCGCCGCGCGACTGGACCGCGGTAGCGCGATGGCTCCCACCGCGGCGGCCGCGGCCACACAGCAGCCCGATACCAGGAACGCCGCGTCGTACCCGCTCACCAGCGCGTCCGGCCCGGCGGCCCGGCCCGCCGTCACCGCCGCCGCGACGGCGCTCATGACCGCCAGGCCGACCGCACCACTGGTCTGCCGCACCGTATTCAGGACAGCGGCCGCCACCCCGCTGTGCGCGGCCGCGACCCCGCTGGTCGCGACGACCGTCAGTGGAGTGAATGCCGACGCGGTGCCGAACCCGAACACCGCGCTCGGAACGGCGACAGTCATTACATAGGAACCGTCGCTGTCGAGAAGCATGGCCAGGGCCAGGAATCCGACGGCTCCGATCACGCATCCGAGCACCGCGGCGCGACGGGGCCCGAGTCGCACGGTCAGCGGCCCGGCCGCCTTCGCACCGGCGAACATGGCCAGCCCCGCGGGCAGGAATCCCGCGCCCGCCGCCAGCGGGCCGAAACCGTGCACGTACTGCAGGGCGAACGAAATGAACACGGGCGCACCGAAGAAGCCCAGGCCGAGCAGGAACATCACCACATTGGCGCTGCCGACCGCGCGGGCCTTGAACAGGCTCAGCGGCACCAGCGGGTCTGCCGCCCACTGGGCCTGGTGCGCCAGAAACGCCACGCACAGCACGATTCCCACGACCAGCGGACCGGCGACCACCGGCGCGGTCCAGCTCACGGACTGGGATTCCATGACCGCGTAGACGATTCCGGTCAGCCCGGCCGTCGCCAGCAGCGCGCCGATGATGTCGAGGCGCGGCCGCACCCCGGTGCGCGGCGCGCGGGGGAGCAGGCGCACGGTGCCCGCGAGGGCGATCAATCCGAGCGGCACGTTCACGAAGAACACCCACCGCCAGCTCCCCAGCTGTGTGAGCACACCGCCCGCGATCGGCCCCGAGGCCGCGCCCACCGCCCCGACCGCGCTCCAGGTGCTCAAGGCCCGGGCACGCGCCGCGCCTTCGGTGAAGGTGCTGGTGAGCAACGACAGGATGGTCGGCATCAGCAGTGCGCCACCGAATCCCTGCACCGCTCGCGCCGCCAGCAGGACCGGCGCCGCCGGCGCCAGCCCGGCCGCCAGGCTGGCCGCGGTGAACAACCCCATGCCGGCGAGCAGGATTCGCCGCTGCCCGAACACATCCGAGCAGCGCCCGCCGAGCAGCAGCGCCCCGGCGAAGGCGAGGGTGTAGGCATTGACCGTCCACGGCAGCGTGCTCGCGCCGAAACCCAGCTCGGCCCGGATCCGGGGCAGGACCACCGAGACGATGGTCGCGTCCAGCACGACCACGAACGAGCCGAGGCAGGCGAGCGCCATGACGAGCCGGTCGCGGTGGGCGTCGGTGGAACGCGTGCTCATGGATCCTCGGCTCTCTGTCTCGTCGGCTGGGTTAGGGTCACCTTGCCTCCTCAACCCGAGTTGAGGTCAAGCCGACAGATGTTCAAACATCTGATGTTCGACAGAGCAGTTGTTTACTGCTACCCTCAAAGACGTTCCGCGCGCGCGATATTCATTGCCTCTCACGCGGCATCGATCCCGCCGACTGCCGGAATCATTCCCTCTGCCGAAATCCCCGCGCCCTGTCTGTGGCGTGCCGGGGAAAGGACGACGAACGTGACCGAAACCTTCCAGTCCGAAATCGAACTATCCATTGCCGATCCGTTGACCGAGGCGCCCGATCGGACGGTGGCACTGGCCAGGCACCCCCGGCTGCGCGAGTTCGCCGACCGGCTGGGCGACACCCCGCTGGTGGAGGTCCCCGGTCCGCCGGGCGGCGCCCGGATCATGGCGAAATACGAATTCACCAACCCCTTCGGCTCGGTCAAGGACCGCACCGCCTTCGCGCTGGTGTGCCGGGCCATCGCCACGCACACCGGGCCGGAACCGCTGCGGCTGCTGGATGCCTCGGCGGGCAATATGGCCCGCGCGCTGGCCGGGATCGGCGAGCTGGCCGGAATCCCGATGCGGCTGGTGGTGCCCGCCGTCATCCCGCCGAGCCTGCTCACCGCCATCGAAAAGACCGGCGCGGAAGTCGAACTCGCCGATGCGGCGGGCGGCCTGCTCGGCATGATCAAGGTCTGCGAGGGGATCGCCGCCCGCGATCCGGGCCTGACCCCGCTGGTACAGCACCGCAATATGGCCAATATCGCCGCGCACGAATTCGGTACCGGCGCAGAGATTCTCCAGCAGCTGGGCGAGGACCGCCCGGCCGCCTGGGTGGGCGCCATCGGTACCGGCGGCACCCTGGCCGGGGTGTATCGCGCACTGCGCGGGCGCTCGCCCGAACTGCTGGTCGCCGGGGTGACGCCGTCGGAAATGCCCTACGGCACCGAGCGGGCGCCGCACTCCGAACCGCGATTCGCGGGCGCGGGCGGCTTCGGCAATGGCCTGCGTCAGCCGTTCATCGACACTCAATTGCCCGGCGCCGCACACCATCACGTGCCGTATGCCGAAGCGCTGCACGGCATGCTGGAGTACCGCCGCCAGACCGGCACCTCCATCGGCGCCTCCGCCGCGGCCGCCTGGCTGAGTGCGAAAAAGGTGGCCGCGCAACTGGATCCGGACCAGATCGTGGTCACCCTGTTCGCCGACGCCGGGCCGGAAGAGGACTGGCAGCGAGCCGAACAGCTGGCGTCCTGACGTGCGCCGACCCATAGCGCGACTACGCGAGGACATTGCCACCGCCCGCGACAGAGACCCTTCGATCACCTCGTCCCTGGAGGCCCTGTGCCATCCGGGACTGCCCGCGGTCTGGTGCCACCGGATCGCGCACCGGCTGCACCTGCGCGGCCACCGCATCGCCGCCCGCCTGCTGTCCAATGCGGCGAAAGTCTTGACCGGCATCGAAATTCATCCCGGAGCGCGGATCGGCCGGCGCTTCTTCATCGACCACGGGGACGGCGTGGTGATCGGCGAGACCACGATCATCGGCGATGACGTGACCCTCTATCAGCAAGTGACGCTGGGAGCGATCGGATTCTGGCGCGACAACGCCCGCCCCGCCGGTGAGGCCCGCCACCCGCGGCTCGGCGACCGCGTGGTCATCGGCGCCAAGGCCACGGTGCTGGGCCCCGTGACCATCGGGGACGGCGTCACGGTGCCCGCGCACAGTCTCGTGCTCACCCCCATCGAATCCGGACAGCGTATTCACGGCCGCGCCAACGGCCTCGAGACAGGAGCTGGAAATGGACAACGAACTCATGGCGAGCATTCGCTTCGACGAGGATGAACTGCGCGGCCGGGTGGCCCGATTCGCCGAGCTCGTCGGGACCGACGGCGGCGCACCGGATACCGCGCTGGACCGGTGTGCGCGAGTGATGTTGAACGTCATCGGTTTCCGGCCGCCGCAGCGAGGCGCGGACGACGAGCGGGTCATCTCCCCGATCGGCGCGAAGAGCTCCGGGAACGCGCCCATCGATATTGCCGAAGGCCTCAACCTCGCCTACATCAGGACCCGGCCCGGCAATGGCACCATCCTGCACAACCACGACACCAACGAGACGTTCATCCCGATCAGCGGCACCTGGCGGTTCCGCTGCAATGACGAGGACGACCTGTACGTCGACCTCGGGCCCTTCGACGTCATCTCGCTGCCCGCCGGTCTGCAACGGCGGTTCACCAATCTGGCCAGCGACTCCGGCAAGGACGAGGAGAGCCTGATGATCGTCATCGTGGCCGGCGACCGGCCGAAATCCGTCATCTATCCCGAGGTGTTGCAGGCCGCCCGCGAGGTGGGCAGCTACACCCCGGCCGCCTTCGCCTGACCGGCCGAATATCGAGGAAAAACAATGAGCGACAACCCTATCCGGGCCGACCTCTGGTTCGACCCCATCTGCCCGTGGGCGTGGGTCACCTCGCGCTGGCTGCTCGAAGCCGCCGAGGTCCGCGATATCGACCTGCGCTTCCACCTGATGAGCCTGTCCGTGCTCAACGAGGGCAACCGGTTGCCCGAACAGTACGAGGTCATGATGCGGGAGGGCTGGTTCCTCTCCCGCGTCCTCACCGCCGCCGTGCGCGATCACGGCGAGAAGATTCTCGAACCGCTCTACACCGCAATGGGAACGCGCATCCATCCCGGCGGCGATGCGGACTATCCCGTCGTCACCGTGCTGGCGCTGGAGTCCCTCGGGCTGCCCACCGATCTGGCGCGCGCCGGGACGGACGCCTCGCTCGATGCGGCGATCCGGGAAAGTCACGGCGCGGCAATGTCTTCCGTCGGCACCGATGTCGGCACACCCGTCGTCCGCATCGACGGCAAGGCGTGCTTCGGGCCGGTCCTGTCGCGCATCCCGCGCGGCGAACAAGCCGGGCTGATCTTCGACGGCGCCCGGCTGCTCACCGGTTTCGAGCACTTCTTCGAACTGAAGCGGACCCGCACCGAAGAGCCCGCGTTCGACTGACTATTTGGGAGAGACGATGTGCGGAATTACGGGCTGGATCTCGTTCGAGGACGATCTGCGTAATCAGCGCCCGGTCCTCGACGCCATGACCGCCACCATGTCCTGCCGCGGACCCGACGCCGGCGGCGTCTGGTCGTGCCGCGAGGCCGGGCTGGGCCACCGCAGGCTGGCGGTGATCGACCTGCCCGGCGGTGCGCAGCCCATGACGGCGGACACCCCGGGCGGCCCGGTCACGCTGGTCTACAGCGGCGAGGCCTACAACTTCGCCGAACTGCGAAAGGAATTGGAAGACAAGGGACATCGCTTCCGCACCGACAGCGACACCGAGGTCGTCCTGCGCGGCTATCTGGAATGGGATGCGGGAGTAGCGGAACGGCTGAACGGCATGTACGCCTTCGCCGTCTGGGATTCCCGCAGCCGCAAACTGGTGCTCATCCGGGACCGAATGGGTGTGAAACCCCTGTACTACCAACGGGTTCGCGGGGGAGTGCTGTTCGGTTCGGAACCGAAGGCCATTCTGGCCAACCCGCTGGCGTCGCGGACCGTCGACGCCGACGGGCTGCGGGAGCTGATCGCTTTCACCAAAGCGCCCGGCTGGTCGCTGTGGAAGGACATGGCCGAGGTCGAACCGGGCACCATCCTCACCGTGGACGCCGACGGGATCCGCTCGCGCACCTACTGGAAGCTCGAGACCACCCCGCACACCGACGACCGGGACACCTCGGTGGCCACGGTGCGCGAGCTGCTCACCGACACCGTGCACCGCCAGCTGGTCTCCGATGTGCCGCGCTGCGTATTGCTTTCCGGCGGACTCGATTCCAGCGCCGTCACCGGGCTCGCGGCGGCCCACCTCGCCGCCCGCGGGGAGACGCTGCGGACCTTCTCGGTGGACTATCTCGGTCAGGAAGAGAATTTCCGGCCCGACGAAATGCGCGACACCCCGGATTCGCCGTTCATTCGCGATGTGGTCGGCCTGGTCGGTTCGGCGCACGACGATGTCATGCTCGATCCCGCCGCGCTCACCGATCCGGCCGTGCGCCGCGCGTGCGTGGCCGCGCGGGATATGCCCTCCGGGCTCGGCGATGTGGACACCTCGCTGTATCTGTTGTTCAAAGCCATTCGGCAGCAGTCCACGGTGGCATTGTCCGGGGAGGCGGCCGATGAGGTGTTCGGCGGCTATCGATGGTTTTTCGAAGAAGAGTCGAGAAATGCGAAAATGTTCCCGTGGTTGGTGTTTCGCAATGCGGTAACCAGTGATCGGGAAGAACTGCTGCGCCCGGATGTCCGGAAGCTGCTCGATGTGCCGGCCTATGCCGCCGATCAGTACGCCACGGCGGTGGCGCAGGTCGAGCATCTGCCCGGCGACGACGAATTCGAACGGCGCATGCGAGTCATCAGTCACCTGAACCTGACTCGCTGGGTCCGGATTCTGCTCGACCGCAAGGACCGGATGTCGATGGCGGTCGGATTGGAAGTACGCGTCCCGTTCTGTGATCACCGGCTCGTCGAATACGTCTACAACACGCCCTGGGCATTGAAGACATTCGACGGCCAGGAGAAGAGCCTGCTGCGGCAGGCCGCCCGGCACGTGCTGCCCGAATCGGTGGCCAAGCGGCTGAAGAGCCCGTATCCCTCCACCCAGGATCCGGGATATGCCGTCGCACTCCAGTCGCAGGCGAAAGAGCTGCTCGCCGAGAGTGATTCACCGGTATTCGAATTGGTGAGCCGGGACTGGCTGCAGGAGGCCGTGCAGGCCGAGGCGGCCACCCTCAGCGGGCAGACCCGGCACGGCCTGGATCGCGTGCTCGATCTGTACCACTGGTTCGACCTGTATTCGCCACGGCTGCAGCTGGATTGACAATGCGAACCGCGCCGCTACGCTTCCTCGGCGGCGCGGTTCTGCACCTGGGTCAGCAGGTCGACCGCCGTATCGATGATCACGGCGACGGCCTGCTCGGCCCGGTCCCCGTCACCCGCGGCGATGGCCTCGGCGAGGATGTCGTGATCCGGGAAATCCTGGTGCTCGCGGCGCAATTCGGCCGTCACCGCGGCCACGCCCGCGTTCAGCGCGTAGCTCAGCCCCTCCCACAATTCGATCAGCACCGAATTATGGGTGGCGCCGATGATCGCGCCGTGGAATTCGTGGTCGGCGGCCAGGAACGCGTCCTCGTCACCGGCCGCGCGGGCGGCGTGCTGATTCGCCAGGGCCTGCGTAATTCGCGCCAGGTCCGCATCGTTGCGCCGCTGCGCCGCCGCGCGGGCGGCCTGGCGCTCGATGCTGTTGCGAACCTCGAGTATCTCCAGCACATTCGCGGCCTTGGTGCGCCGCAGCAGCGCCGCGGACAATCCGTGCCGGGCCCGCACATAGGTGCCGTCGCCCCGGCGGGGTTCGAGCAGCCCGGCGTGTTCGAGGGCGCGCACGGCTTCGCGCACCGTGCTGCGTCCGACGCCGAGTTGCTCGACCAACTCTTGTTCCGGCGGAATTCGGGAACCGACCGGCCATTCGCCGTTCTCGATCATCTCCTCGAACTGTTCCACCACGGTGGAGGAAAGGCGCGCCGTGTTAGCAGCCCGAAGTGGCATGAGGAACTCCCAAGAAACGGCGGATTATCAGCCCAGAGGATTGGTATGACGTATTAATGCCCGCTGAATATTACATGACACATTGTGTTTCGCCTACATTCGCCCCGGGTGTTCTGCGCCGCAGCGCGACGCGTGACCGCATTGTGTTTGCGCGCCATCCCTTTCGGGTCCGCGCCGGTGGGATCGCAGACGATAAGCATCGTCGCTTGACGGCGATCGAGCACCAGCGTTCCCGCATCTCCGGCCTCGATCACATGGCCGGCCGGCGTGAGCGTCAGCAGTGCACCCGGAGTGAGCCCGGCGGCCAGCAGTTTTCGCAGGAAGGGCACGTCGTCCTGGATTCGCTCGCTGATGCGGTACAGCTGCACCACCCGGCGTCCGGTACGGCCGGCTGTCGAAAGCTGCTGTATCCCATGGGGAGCGGGCGGCGGGGGCGCGTCGGTCACGCCGAGTTCGGCCAGGCCCGGAATCGGCGCGCCGTAGGGGCAGAACCGGGGTTCGCCGCAGAGCTCGAAGATGCGGCGTCCGGCGTCCTCGGAGATCACATGCTCCCAGCGGCACGCCTCGGCGTGCACCTGCGCCCAGTCCAGCCCGATCACGCGGTGCAGCAGGACCTCGGCGAGGCGGTGCTTGCACATCACCCGCACCGCAAGGCGTTTGCCCTCCGGCGAGAGTCGCAGCTGCCGGTCGCCGTCGACCAGCAGCAGGCCCTCGCGCTGCAAGCGGGCCACGGTCTGGCTCACCGTGGGCGCGGTGTGCCCGAGTCGTTCCGCAATGCGGGCGCGCAGCGGGACGACGCCGTCCTCCTCCAGTTCATAGGCTGCCTTGAGGTACATCTCGGTGGTATCGATCAGGCCTTGGACGGTCATGCCCGCAGAGTCTGGCTGCTCAACCCGAGTCGAGGTCAAGCGCAGGTGGTCTCCGAATCCGGATCGGCGCCGGGCAATTCCACGGTGGACCGGAACTCCGGGCACTGCTCCAGGGCGTTCTCGCGCTGGCATTCGAGCAGATGGGTGAGGTAGGCGCGGGTGGTCTCCAGCTTGCGCAGCTGGGAGTCCACGGCTTCGATCCGCGCGGCCACCGTGTCCCGCCAGTCGTGGGTGGCGGTGCGGCCGGCCAGCACGGTCGCGATCTCGTCCAGGCTCAGCTGACCGGTATCGCGCCACAGCCGGATCAGGGCGATCCGATACAGCTGATCGCGGTCGTAGTAGCGCCAGCCGGACCGGCGGTGCGGTGTGATCAGCCCTCGGCGCTCCCAGTAGTGCAGCGTCGAAACAGGCAGGTCGAACCGGGTGGTGACGTCCCTGATCGAGGTGTACTCCATCGCGTCATTTGAACTCAACCCAGGTTGAGAAAGCAAGCTGAGCCTAATCAAACACTCATGGGAGGTAATGGACGTGACGATCGACGACATCGACCGGACGGCCCCCGTCGTCCTCGGCCTTGCCGCGGTCGGAAGCGGCATGCGGGACCTGGTGGGCGGGAAGGCCGCCAATCTCGCGGAGATGGCGGCCGCGGGCTTCCCGGTGCCCGGCGGGTTCTGCGTGACCACGGCCGCCTACCTGGCGGCGGTCTCGGCCGACGAACTGCTCGACGCGCTCGCGCGGACTCCGGCCGAGGATGCCGAACGCCTCGGTGAGCTCGCCGGGCAGCTGCGGGACTTCATTCTCGCGACGCCGATACCGCCCGCCCTCGAAGCCGCCGTTGTTCGAGCCTACGAAGAGCTTTCGGGTGGTGAGCCCATCGCTGTCGCCGTGCGGTCGTCGTCCACCGCCGAGGATCTGCCCGATGCCAGCTTCGCCGGCCAGTACGACACCTATCTCAATGTGCTTGGAGCCCAGGGCGTTCTGGACGCGTTGCGGCAGTGCTGGGCGTCGCTGTGGTCCGAGCGGGCGACGCGCTACCGGGCGGCCCACGACACCGACCACTACCCGGCCATCGCGGTGGTCGTGCAGCGCATGGTCGACGCCGCCAGCGCCGGTGTGCTGTACACGGCGAATCCGGTGACCGGCAAGCGATCCGAGATCGTGGTCGAGGCCACGCCCGGTCTCGGGGAGGCGGTCGTCTCCGGGACCGTGACACCCGATCACTACAGCCTGACCGCGGACGGCGCGCCGATCGAGGCCCCGGAGGACGGCTGCCTGTCGGCGGCTCAACAGGCCGAACTGGTGGCCATGGGCCGTAAACTGGAGCGGCACTTCGGTGTTCCCCAGGACGTCGAGTGGGCGTTCAACCGCGACGGCGAACTGTGGCTGACCCAGTCCCGGCCGATCACCACGCTGTTCCCGGTGCCGCACTCCAGTCATTCCACCCCACGCGCGTATTGGTCGGTCAATGTCTATCAAGGCATCAGCCAGCCGTTCACGCCCATGGGCGCGGACATGATTCGCGAGCGCCAGCGCGGCATGCAGACCTATATGCAGACCCTCGGCTTCTCGGCCTTCATCACCGATGTGCACGGCTGGCTGTTCTGGGATATCACCGACGGCGTGCGCAGCCCGGCCAAGCGCCCGAAGATGGCCGCCTTCGTGGACAGCCTCGCCGCGCCGTCCGGGCGGATCGTCGAACAACTCGGCCGGGATCCGCGATTCCCTTCTCTCCCAATGGGGTCGGAGGGCGACACCCCACCGCAGCCGCGGCGGCGGCGCTGGGAGCGAATGATTCCGGCCTGGCTGTGGCCGGATACGGCGCGCGGCCGGGTGCTCCGGGATGCGGACAAGCGCCTGCGCGCCTTCGCCGGACCGGCCGAGGCGAGTGCCTCCGAACGCCTCGCGTTCGTGGAATCGGTGCGGCGCGATGTCTGCCGGATCGAGGCCGATCTCCCGCGCGACGCCAATACGGCGGGCCATGTCGGCGCTCAGCTGGCGGCCGACCTGTTGCGCGACTACGCCTCTCAGGCCGAGATCAATGCCGTATTCCGCGGCGTCCCGCACAATCCCACCACCGAGATGGACCTCGTGCTGTGGCGGCTGGCGGCGCGCATCCGCCGTGACGGCGCGGCCTCGCGCCTAGTGCTCGAGACGGCCGCGGACGAGCTGGCCGCCAAGCAGCTGGCGGGCACGCTGCCCGATCTCGTGCAGCACGGTGTGGCGGATTTCCTGCGGGACTACGGCTGCCGCGCCACCTCCGAGATCGACTTCGGGGTGCCGCGCTGGTCCGACGATCCGGAGCCGATCTTCGCCATGCTGGCCAACTTCCTGCGCGCCTCCGATGTGGAACAGGATGCCGAGGCCCGGTTCGCCGCGGCCGAGGCCGCCGCCGAGGCGACGATCGATGAACTGGTCGCGCGGGTCCCGAAAACCCGTGCGCCGCAAGCCTTGCTGGCCCGATTCCTGCTCCGCCGGTCGCGGCGGCTGCGCGGCCTGCGGGAGTTCCCCAAGCTCTGCCTGATGCGCGGTTTCGCCCTGCTGCGGGCACAGCTGCTGCTGGTCGGCGCGGAGCTCGCCGGCGCGGGAAGGCTGGAGCGCGCGGACGATGTCATGTTCCTCGAGCTCACCGAAGTCCGTGCGGCCGTGGACGGCCGGGACTTCCGGGCGGAGGTGGCCGCGCGGCGCGAGATCCACGACCGGGAGTCGCGGCGGCCCCGCGTGCCGTCGATCCTGATCTCCGACGGCACCGCGCCCGAACTCGAAACCGGTTCCGCGGCAAGGACTGCCGATCTCACCGGCCTGGCGGCGGCCGCGGGGGCGGTGACCGGCCGGGCCCGCGTGGTCGAGGATCCGTCCGGCGCGCGGGTGGAACCGGGCGAGATCCTGGTCGCCGCCACCACCGATCCGGGCTGGACACCGTTGTTCCTGACCGCGGCGGCGCTGGTGACCGAGACCGGCGGCATGATCTCGCACGGCACCACCGTCGCGCGCGAATACGGCATCCCCGCCGTGGTGGGCGTGCCCGATGCCACGCGGAAAATCCGCACCGGGCAATGGATCACGGTGGACGGCACCGCGGGAACCATCACCTTCGACACGCGCGCGCCGGAGGAAGGAGACGACCGATGACCATGGTCACCTCGCCGCTCACCGGCGCGTTCAACTTCCGCGACACCGGCGGCGGCCGGATCCGCCGGGGCCGGTTGTACCGCAGCGACACCCTGCAAGCGCTGACCGATGCCGATCGCGAGCTGCTGATCGAATGGTTCGGCGTCCGTTGCATTCTCGACCTGCGATCGGAAACGGAGGCGCGCGCCGAAGGCATCGCGGATCTCCCGGGTGCCCGCTACGCCCACGTCCCGCTGCGCACCGTGCAGAGCGGTCGATCGTCCCGCCTCGAGGACATCTACGTCGACCATCTCGCGAACGACGTCAACCTCCCGATGGCCATCGAGACCCTGTCCGCTCTGCTCCCGCGCCCCACCGTCGTGCACTGCGCCTCGGGCAAGGACCGCACCGGCATCGTCATCGCGATCACCCTGGGCCTGGCGGGCGTCCCACGCGAGGCGATCATCCGCGATTACCTGCGCAGCGCCGATGGCATGCCCCGGGTCGTCGAGCGCTTCCGCCACTACAACCTGCCGGAGCACCTCTTCCGCTGCCCGGAGTCCGCCATCACCGCCCTGCTCGACGCCATCGATCGCGACTTCGGCGGTTTCGCCGGCTGGGCCACCTACGCCGGCGTTCCGAACGCCGCCATCCTCCGGCTCCGCCGCAGCCTGATCATCACCATGCCGCAGGGCTAGGGCGGGAAGAGCCGGGGCCGGGAAGGGTCAGGGCCGGGACCAGATCCCGGTGGCGGCCGCCTTTCCGGCCCACTCCTCGATGCTGGTCGGCGCGCGGCCCAGCACACGCTGGACGCCGTCGGCCAGGTCGGACAGGTGGCCGGCGCGCATGACGGCGAAGAGGCTGTCCATGGCGGCGACGCCGACCTCGTCCCATCCTTCGGCGCGGAGTTCGGCGCGGTATTGCTCGGGTGTCAGCTCCTCGAAGCGGATTTCGCGGCCGGCCGCCGCGGCGATAATGGCCACCGCCTCGGGATAGGACAGCCGGCGCGGGCCGGACAACTCATAGATCCGGCCAGTGTGACCGGGCTCGACGAGGACCGTGGCGGCGACCGCGGCAATGTCCTCGACGTCGATGAGGGGTTCGAGGATGCCGTCGACGGGGAGGCCGAGCCGGCCGGTGAGTAGCGGAGCGTGCCAGAGATCCTCGGTGAAGTTCTGCAGGAAGTTGTTGGCGCGCAGGATGGTCCACTCGACGCCCGAATCGCGCACCGCCGCTTCGGCGGCGGCCATGCCCTGGCCGAAGTGTTCGTCGATGTGCTCGATACCGCGGCCGGACAGGGCGACGAAGCGGCGCACGCCCGCGGCCACCGCCTGCTCGACGAAGTCGGCGACCGGTTCCGGTTCCTCCGGCGCCACGAGGTAGACGGTGCCGGCGCCGGTCAGCGCCGGGGCCCAGGTGGTGCGGTCCGACCAGTCGAAACGGATTGTGCTGGAACGCGATACCGGTCGCACCCGGGCGCCTGCGGCGCGTAGCCGCTCGACCACGCGGCGCCCGGTCTTGCCCGTGGCGGCGAGGACGAGGATCTCATCGTTGTGCTGTGCCATGACTCGATTCCAGTCCAGGCGAGCGGGTTCGGCCATGGATCACCGTCCACGGTCCATAGGAGTTCGTCCACCGGGCGGTCCTGTGATGAGCGCCTCATTAAATTGCAGTTTCTGAAAAATTGCAGTTTCTGCTAAATTTTCGAGCATGGGTGCTGCGAAGGGCGACGAGCCGGAGCTCGGGCTGCGGGAGCGGAAGAAGCGGCAGACGCGGCTCGATCTCTGTATGGCCGCGCGGCGGTTGACCGTTGAACGCGGGCTCGATGCGACGACCACCGACGACATCGCGAAGGCGGTGGGGGTGTCGCCGCGGACATTCTTCAACTACTACGACACCAAGCTGGATGCCGTGGTCGGGCCGGTCACCGAGATCGGGACGCCGCAGGCGCGCGCGGAATTCATCGCGGGCGGGCCGACGGGGGTGCTCATCGATGACGTGGTCGCGCTGTTCGCCTCCGATTACGAGCCGGAAGCGGAAGTGCGCGAGAGCATCGCCCTCGTCGCGGAGATCATCAAGACCGAGGGGCGCGTGCTCGCGGCCTTCATCGCGGCCGGCGCGCGGCACGAGGCCGCCGTGCGGGAACTGCTGTCCGCGCGCAAGGGCGAAGAGGTCGACGCCGAATTCGCCGGTGTCACAGCCGGAATCATGTCGAATCTCAGCACCCGGGCCGCCATGTCGCTGGCCACCAATCCCGATCGATCCCTGGCCGACGCGATACGCGCGCAATGCGCCCTGGCGGCCGAGCTGTTTCGCCGACCCGACAACGAGTAAGGAGCACGACCGATGACCACGACGGCCGAGTCGCCGCCGGCGCCTATCGTCCTGACGCAGAAACGAATTTGGCTCATCTTCTCCGCATTGATCGCGGGCATGTTCCTGGCCAGCCTCGATCAGACCATTGTGGGCACCGCCATGCCGACCATTGTCGGCGAGCTCGGCGGCGTAAACGAAATGGCCTGGACCGCAACGTCGTACCTGCTGGCCACCACCATCGTCATGCCCATCTACGGCAAGTTCGGCGACCTGTTCGGCCGCCGCTGGCTGTTCCTGTTCGCCATCGGCGTGTTCACCCTTGCCTCGGTCGGGGCGGCGTTGTCGACCGGCTTCTGGGAGTTCATCGCCTTCCGCGGCCTGCAGGGCGTCGGCGGCGGCGGTCTGATGATCCTGGCGCAGGCCATCATCGCCGATGTGGTGCCCGCCAAGGATCGCGGCAAGTACATGGCGCCCATGGGCGCGATCTTCGGCATCACCTCGGTGGCCGGACCGCTGCTGGGCGGCTTCTTCGCCGATCACACCGGCTGGCGCTGGTGCTTCTGGATCAATGTGCCGATCGGCATCGCGGCCATGGTCATCGCGTTCAAGTACCTGAGCATTCCCAGCCACCGGCCCAAGACCAAGCCGGACTACCTCGGCGTCGTGCTCATGTCGTCGGCGACCACGCTGCTCATCCTGCTCACCGACTGGGGCGGCAAGCGCTACGAGTGGGATTCCACGGTCATCCTGTCCATGATCGCGGCCCTGGTGCTGGTGGTCGGCACGTTCATCGTGGTGGAATCGCGCGCCGAGGAGCCCATGCTGCCGCTGTGGCTGTTCCGCAACCGGACCTTCGTGCTCACCTCGGCCATCGGCCTGGTGGTCGGCCTGGTCATGTTCGCGGCGCTCGCCTTCATCCCGACCTACCTGCAAATGGCCACCGGCGCTTCGGCTTCGGTGTCGGGCCTGCTGCTCATTCCGATGATGGTCGGCATGATGGCCACGCTCATCTCCTCGATGAGCGCCATCACCAAGACCGGCAAGTACCGCGTCTACCCACCGGTCGGCGCGCTCATCATGGGCGCGGGCATGCTGTGGCTGACCCAGCTGAACGCCGACACCTCCATGTGGGTGGTCTCGGGCATGCTCTTCGTCATGGGCGCCGGCCTGGGCCTGATCATGCAGATCATCGTGCTGGTGGTGCAGAACGCGGTGACCCCCGATCAGATCGGCACCGCGACCAGCGCCAACAACTACTTCCGGGAAATGGGCGGCGCGATCGGTGTGGCCGTCTTCGGCTCCATCTTCACCAATCGCCTGACCGAGGGCCTCGCCGAAGCGTTCCGGGCCAATGGCGCGCAAGCGGCCGGGCTCGACCCGAGCGCCCTGGTTCCGTCGGTGGTCAAGCACCTGCCCGAGCAGCTGCACGACGCCATTGTCGGCGCGTACGTCGACGCCCTGGTGCCCGGCTTCTGGTACCTGATTCCCGGTGTGGCCCTGGCCTTCCTGCTGGCGCTGTTCATCCCGCACCTGAAACTCTCCGACGAGGCCGGCATGGTCGCGCGCGGCGAGGCGGTGCTGGCGGAGGACCTGCCGGAGAAATCGGATACGCCGATCGGTTGACCTGCCGCTCGAAGGCTTCTATGGTTCATTACACAAGTAATGAACCATAGAAGCACACAGGGGTGAGCCGTGTTCGACGACCGCAGCCCGATCTATCGGCAGATTGCCGAGCGAATCCGGGCCGATGTGTTGCACGGCGCGCTGGAGGAGGACCAGCAGATCATGTCCACCACTCAGTACGCCGAGATGTTCCGGATCAATCCGGCAACGGCGGCCAAGGCATTTCAGGAACTGGTCGCCGAGGGGGTGGTCTACAAGCGCCGCGGCGTGGGCATGTTCGTCGCGCCCGGCGCGCGGGGCCTGATCGCCGGGCAGCGACGGGAGCGATTCTTCGCCGAAATGGTCGATCCGATGATCGCCGAGGCGAAGGCGCTGGGGATTCCGCTGGATCAGGTGATCGCACGGATCCGCAACGGGGAGGGGGGTTCCCGATGAGCGTCATCGATATCGACGGCCTCACTCTCCGCTATCCGCAGGGAAAGACGGACGTCCTGCACGAGGTGTCACTGCACCTCGCCGAGCAGCGCATTGTCGGGCTGTTCGGCCGCAACGGCGCGGGCAAGACGAGTCTGCTGTCGGTGCTGGCGGCGTTCCGCAAACCGACGTCCGGGCACGTGCTGCTGGACGGCGCGCCGGTGTGGGAGAACCCCGACAGCACTCGGCGGATCTGCTTCATTCGCGGCGGTGGCGACACCGTCGAGAACAACTGGCCGGAAGACCGGGTCGCGGACGCCCTCGCGATGGCGAGCATGTTGCGCCCCAACTGGTCCGCCGAGCGCGCCGCGGAACTGGTCGCGAAATTCCAACTCCCGCAGCGGACCCGGCTGAGCGAGCTGTCCACCGGCCAGCGATCGGCGCTCGGTGCCGTGCTCGGGCTGGCGGCAGGCGCACCGATCACGATTTTCGATGAATCGCACCTCGGCATGGACGCGCCGTCGCGGCGAGCGTTCTACGACGAGTTGTTGCGCGAATACGCCGAGCGCCCGCGCACTTTCATCCTGTCTTCACATCTCATCGACGAGGTCGGGCCGTTGCTCGAGGATGTGGTGATCCTGCACGAGGGCCGGATCCTGCTGCACGAGGACGCGGAGGCGTTGCGCGGCAACGGCGCGGCGGTGACCGGGCCGGTCGACCGGGTCGACGCCTTCATCACCGGGCTGAGCGTATTGGATCAGCGGCAGCTGGGCGCGACCAAGCGCGCGACCGTGCGCGACGCACTCACCGACGGCCATCTCGGCGCGGCCCGCGCCGCCGGGCTCACGGTGGAACCACTTGCCCTGCAGGACTTGTTCATTCATCTCACCGAGAGGGAAGGGGGACGGCGATGAACCGGATGTCCTACTCCGTCCGAACCGGCCGCTTCGCCATCGCCCGGCACCTGTGGCACAGCAGTGGCGTCGTGGTGCTGTGGGCCGGACTGCTGATCTTCATAATGGTAACCACAGTGGTGATCAGCCTCTTTCGCGATATCGAGATCAGCGCTTGGAGCGCGTCCGACTCCATACCCGGCTGGTACATGTTCGGCATGGGGATCTACGTGACCGCCGTCTACCTGCCGATGTATCTCGCCCACGGCATCACCCGCCGTGAATTCGCGAGGCAGGCACTGCTTTTCGGTCTGGTGCTGGTGACCGTCGGCGCGGCGTTGATGACGCTGGGCTTCGCCGTCGAACGCCTGGTGTACCGGGTCGCGGACTGGCCGCAGGTCGCTCTCGATCCCGCCCCGCGCGGGCTGTACGACTCCGCCGATCAGTACGGCTGGATCTTCCTCTCGTTCCTGCTCACCTTCGCGGTCTATCACGCGGTCGGCGCGGCCATCGCGGCTGCCTTCTACCGCCGCGTCTGGGGTGGGCTGGGCGGCCTCCTGCTCATCCCACTGGGCCTGCTGCTCATTACCGCGACCGCGACGACCGGTGTCACCAGCGCGCCGGCCGGCAGGCTCGCGGACGTGCCGGCAGGAGATCTCGGCGTCCCGCTGATCATCGCCGTCTGCGTCGGCGCGGCGGTTATCGCGACCGCGGGCGCCTGGGCGCTGATCCGCGACCTCCCGGTGCGCACCGGCCGCGGCTGAGTCTCGGATCCGACAGTGGTGGGCGGGGGGGGGGGGCCCCCCCCGAGTTTAAGAGAACAAAACAAAAATATGTGAAATATTTG
>NZ_JBHXVO010000012.1:90103-172574 GCF_042672265.1 Nocardia sp. NPDC127526
GGGGGGCTGTTGGCAGCTCACCCCCCACCGCGGGTACGAAACCGCGCGCGTCCTTCTCTATAACCGCACTGGGGGGGCCTCTCGCGCCCCCCCACCACTTTGTCTCGACACAGAACAAACTTTGTGCGAATTCGTCGAAAGTCGGGACAGGGGGCGACAAAGAGGCGTTGAATCGCGGTATCCGTAGGAAAGAAGGACCCGATGCGGATCGCGGCTCGACCCGAAAACGCCCACCAGGTACGGCTATTGCGGCTGTTGCGGGATCGCGGGCCGCAATCGCGGTCGGAGCTCGGGCATCCCATGGAGTTGTCCCGATCCAAGCTGGCGGTCGAGCTCGATCGGCTGGCCGAGCTGGGGCTGGTGGAGGCGGGCGGACTCGCGGCCTCCAGTGGGGGACGGCGGTCGGCCATTGCGCGGCTGGCCTCCGGGTTGCGGTTCGCGGCCGTGGATATCGGGGCCACCTCGATCGATGTCGCGGTGACGGACGGCGAATTGCGGGTGCTCGGAAAGCTTTCCGAGCCGTGCGATATCCGGCAGGGGCCGGCGGCGGTGCTCGAGCGGGTGCTGGATCTGGTCGGCAAGCTGCGCGAGGAGCATGCGGCGGGCGGGCGGTTGCACGGGGCGGGGATCGGCGTGCCGGGGCCGGTGAGCTTTCGCGACGGGATACCGGTGACGCCGCCGATCATGCCCGGGTGGCATCGGTTTCCGGTGCGCGAGGCGGTCGCGCAGGAACTGGGCTGCCCGGTGCTGGTGGACAATGACGTCAACATTATGGCGCTCGGCGAAATGCATGCCGGGTCAGCGCATTCCGTCGAAGACTTCCTCTTGGTCAAGGTCGGCACCGGCGTCGGCTGCGGGATCGTGGTGGGCGGCGGGATCTATCGCGGCGTATCCGGCAGCGCGGGGGATATCGGCCATATCCGGATCAGTGATGACGGGCCCGTGTGCGCCTGCGGCAATGCCGGTTGCCTGGAGGCGTATGCGGGCGGGGCGGCGCTGGCGCGGGAGGCGGTGGCCACGGCGCGGGCCGGGCGATCGGCCTTCCTCGCCGAGCGGCTGGCGACGGCGGGGACGCTGAGCGCCGCCGATCTGGCCGATGCCGCCGCGGCGGGAGATCCGGTGGCGGTGGCCATGATTCGCGAGGCGGGCGGGCATCTCGGCACGGTGCTGGCCGGACTGGTCAGCTTCTTCAATCCCGGGCTGGTGGTGATCGCCGGGGGCGTCACCGGTTTCGGGCATCCGCTGCTCGCGGAGATCCGCAGCGTCGTCTACCGGCGGTCGTTGCCGCTGGCCACCGGCAATCTGCCGATCGTGCTGTCCGAACTCGCCGGTGTCGGCGGGCTCATCGGCGCGGCCCGGCTCATCAGCGATCACGTCTTCAGCGTCGCCTGATTCGCGGCGCCGGCGAGGAGGCCGGCCATGGACACCGTGCTCACCATGCGCGGCATCGTCAAGGAATTCCCGGGCGTGCGGGCCCTGGATCATGTCGATCTGGAGGTGCGGGCGGGGGAGGTGCACTGCCTGCTCGGGCAGAACGGGGCCGGGAAATCGACGCTGATCAAGGTGCTGTCGGGGGCGCATCAACCCGATGGGGGTGAAATGCGCTGGCGCGGTGCGCCGGTGCGGCTGTCCGGGCCCGCGGCGGCGACGCGGCTGGGGATCGCGACGATCTATCAGGAATTGGACCTGTCGGATGGGCTGAGCATCGCCGAGAACATCTTTCTCGGGCACGAGCATTCGCGCTTCGGATTCACCCGCCGGGCGCCGGCGGCGCGCGCGACCACCGCACTGCTCGGGCGGCTCGGGCATGCGGAGCTGCGGCCCGATACCGCCGTGGGCGCCTTGCCCGCCGCGGCCAAACAGGTGGTGAGCATTGCGCGGGCGCTCTCGCACGACGCGCGGCTGATCGTCATGGACGAGCCCTCGGCGGCGCTGGGCAATGACGAGGTGGCCAACCTGTTTCGCATCATCGGCCAGCTCCGTTCCGAAGGCGTTGCGGTGGTTTACATTTCGCATCGCCTGGAGGAAATCCGGGCGATCGGCGATCGGATCACCGTGCTGAAGGACGGGCGCACGGTCGCCGCCGGACTGCCCGCCGGGACCACCACCGAGCATGTGGTGTCGCTGATGACCGGGCGCGGCGATCTCCGGCAGGCGGCGGCGCGGACATCGCGCCTCGCGGGCGGGGAGGTGCTGCGGGTGGAGGGGCTCGCGCTGCCGGGCCGATTCCACGATCTGTCGTTCACCGTGCACGCCGGGGAGATCGTCGGACTGGCCGGGCTGGTCGGGGCCGGGCGCTCGGAGATCCTGGAGACCGTCTACGGCGCGCGGCGTCCGTCGGCGGGCCGGGTGCTGGTCGACGGGCGGCGGATCCGGCCCGGCAGTACCCGCGCGGCGGTGGCCGCCGGGCTCGGTCTCGCGCCGGAGGAGCGCAAATCGCAGGCGTTGTTCCTGCTGGAATCGGTGGGGCGCAATATCTCCGCCGCCTCGCTGCCGCGCTACTCCCGCTTCGGCTGGTTCGACCGGCGGCGCGAACGCGCCGACACCCGTGCCGCCCTGGATCGCGTCGGGGTGCGTCCGGCCGATCCCGCGCATCCGGTGCGCGAACTCTCCGGCGGCAATCAGCAGAAGGCGATTCTGGCGCGCTGGCTGCTCGACGACGCCCGGGTGCTGCTGCTGGACGAGCCCACCCGCGGGGTGGACGTCGGTGCGCGCGCGGATGTGTACGCCCAGATCCGCCGGCTGTCCGAGCAGGGTGTGGCGGTGCTGCTGGTCTCCAGCGATCTGCCGGAACTGCTCGCGCTCGCGGACCGGGTGCTGGTGTTGCGCGACGGCGTGGTGATCCACGCGGCCGCCGCGGCCGAGCTCGGGGAACACGACATCATCGCCATGATCATGGAAGGGAGCGCCTTGTGAGTGAGGTGCAGGCGAAAACGGCGGCCCCGCCCGGTGATCGACCGGCGGCGGCCGCACCGGGCAAGGCGCGCCGCGAGATTCGCAAACACGCGACGCTGGTGGTGGCGTTGCTGGCCCTGCTGGCGGTCGGGGCGGTGACCAAGGGCGAGGACTTCCTCAGCACCAGCAATATGATCACCATTCTCACGCTGGCGTCGGTGATCGGCGTGGTCACCGTGGGCATGACATTCGTGATCATCGGCGGCGGCATCGACCTGTCGGTGGGCGCGATCATCGCGCTGGCCTCGGTGTGGTGCACGACCACCGCGACGCAGTCCTACGGCGTGGCCGGAATGATGTTCAGCGCCTTGGCCGTCGGCGCGGCCTGCGGGCTGCTCAATGGTGCGCTCATCGCCTACGGCAAGCTGGTGCCGTTCATCGTGACGCTGGCCATGATGGTGGCCGCGCGCGGTCTGGCCGAACAGCTCTCGGGGCGGCAGTCGCAGCTGGTCACCACCGATCTGCTGGCGCTGGCGCAGGAGCGGGTGCTGGGCATTCCGCTGCTGGTGTACCTGTTCCTGGTCGTGGTGGCCATCGGGTGGATCCTGCTGGAGCGCACCGCCTTCGGGCGGCGCAGCTGCGCGGTCGGTGGCAATCCGGAGGCGGCGCGGCTGGCCGGCATCGATGTGCGGCGGCACACGCTGCTGCTGTATGTGATCTCCGGCGTGTGCTGCGGTATCGCCGCCATCATGCTCACCGCGCAGACGACCACCGGGGCCAGCACCAACGGCCAGCTCTACGAACTGGATGCGATCGCCGCGGTGGTCATCGGCGGCACGCTGCTCAGCGGCGGATTCGGCACCATCACCGGGTCGATCCTCGGGGTGCTGGTCTTCACCGTCATCGAGGACCTGTTCATCCTCAACAACCTGGAACAACCCATCCAGGCGATCGGCAAGGGCGCGATCATCGTCGCGGTCCTGCTGTTCCAGCGCTTCGGCCGCGCCCGGGCCGTCCCCACTCTCACCTGAGAACTGTTGAAGCACTAAGGAATACCATGAGCACCACCCATTCCCCCTCCCGACGCGGCGTGCTGCTCGGCGGGCTGGCGGCCGGCGCGGGCCTGTTCGCGGCGGCCTGCACCTCCAACGAGAGCACCTCCACCACCCAGGTCGCGGGCAATACCGGCGACAATGCGGCCGCCGGGGCGGAGGTGAACATCGGATTCTCCGCGCCCTCGGCCGATCACGGCTGGACCGCGGCCGTCACCCGCAATGCCCGGGCGCAGGCCGAGGGGCTCAGCGATGTGAAGCTCAGCCTGACCGAGGGGACCAATGACGTCGCTCGCCAGATCGAGCAGGTGCAGACGCTGATCAATCAGAAGGTCGATGTGCTGGTGATCCTGCCGTTCGACGGCAATGCGCTCACCGAGATCGCGAAAAGCGCCATGGCGGCGGGGATTCCGGTGATCAATCTGGATCGGGTGTTCGCCTCGGCGCTGGCGTATCGCACCTGGATCGGCGGCGACAACTATGGAATGGGCATCAATGCGGGCAATTTCATCATCGCGCGGATGCGGGAGAAGAACATCGCCGACCCGGTGATCGTGGAGATCGCGGGAATCGACAATCTTCAGCTCACTCAGGAGCGCAGCCAGGGCTTCCGGGATGCGCTGGGAGCCGCGGGATTCCGCATCGAGGCCAGGCAGTCCACCGACTTCACCGCCTCGGGCGGGCAGCAGGTGGCGAGCCAGATGTTGCAGGCGGTCAAGAAGATCGACGCCATGTGGAATCACGACGACGATCAGGGCATCGGGGTGCTCGCCGCCATCCGGCAGGCCAATCGCGCCGGTGAATTCGTCATGGTCGGCGGCGGTGGTTCCACTCAGGCCATGAACGAGATCAAGGGAGGGAGCTCGCCCTTGCAGGCGACCGTGCTCTACAGCCCCGCCATGGCCTCCTCCGCGGTCGCGCTGGCCCGGCTGCTGGGGCAGCGCAAGGCGCTCGGCGATCTCGCCGAACACGATGTGCCCGCGAAGATCACGACCTTCTCCGCGGTCGTCACCAAGGACAACGTGGATCAGTACCTGGCCAACGGTTACTGACACCCGACCCGAACGGAGCCCGATGAGCTCGACGAACCGACCGACTGTCGGCATCGGCCTGGTCGGCCATGCCTTCATGGGGCGCGCCCACTCCCACGCCTGGCGCAGCGTGGACGCGTTCTTCGATTTGCCGTGGCAGCCGGTGCTTTCCGTGCTCGCCGGGCGCGATGCCGGGCGGGCGGCCGCGGCGGCCGCCCGGCTCGGCTGGGGGAGCGCGGTGGGCGATTGGAAGCATCTGCTCGAACGCGAGGATGTCGATCTCATCGATATCTGCACCCCCGGCGACAGCCATGCCGAAATCGCCGTCGCCGCACTGGAAGCCGGCAAGCATGTGCTGTGTGAGAAGCCGCTGGCCAATACCCTGGCCGAGGCGGAGGCCATGGCCGCCGCGGCCGAGCGGGCGGCGCGCCACGGGGTGCGGTCCATGGTCGGCTTCAGCTACCGGCGCGTGCCCGCGCTGTCGCTGGCCCGGAAGTTGGTGGCGCAGGGGCGGATCGGGGCCATCCGGCATGTGCGGGCGCAGTACCTCCAGGACTGGCTTGCCGATCCGCTCACGCCCATGAGCTGGCGGCTCGATCGCGAGCGCGCCGGCTCCGGGGCCCTCGGCGATATCGGCGCGCACATTATCGACGCCACCCAATTCGTCACCGGGGAAGCGCTGATCGGCGTCTCTGCCCTGCTGGACACCTTCGTCACCGAACGCCCGCTCCCCGACGGCCCCGGCAGCGGCCCCGTCACCGTCGACGATGCCGCCCTGTTCCTCGGCCGCCTCTCCGGCGGCGGCCTGGCCTCCTTCGAGGCCACCCGGGTCGCCACCGGCCGGAAGAACTCACTGCGGCTGGAACTCAATGGAACTCGCGGCAGCCTGGCCTTCGATCTGGAGGCCATGAACGAGCTGTGGTTCCACGACAATACCGGCGACGCCGACACCGCCGGCTTCCGCCGCATCCTGGTCACCGAACCCCAGCACCCCTACGCGGGCGCCTGGTGGCCCCCCGGTCACGCTCTCGGCTACGACCACACCTTCACCAACGAGGTCGCCGACCTCATCATCGCCATCGCCGCCGGCAAGGATCCCGAACCCACCTTCGCCGATGGCCTCGCCGTCCAACGCGTCCTCGCCGCAGTCGAATCCAGCGCCGCCGACGCGGGCCGCTGGACCACCATCGCAGGAGACCCGCCATGCGACCGATAACCCTGTTCACCGGCCAATGGGCCGACCTCCCCTTCGAGACAGTCTGCGAACTGGCAGCGGGCTGGGGCTACGACGGCCTCGAAATAGCCTGCTCGGGAGACCATTTCGAAGTCGACAAGGCCCTCTCCGACCCCGCCTACATCTCCGCCAAACGCAAAACCCTCGAAAAGCACGGCCTCCAAGTCTTCGCCATCTCCAACCACCTGGTAGGCCAAGCGGTCTGCGACCACCCCATAGACGACCGCCACCGCGCCATCCTCCCCGCCCGCATCTGGTCCGACGGCGACCCCGAAGGCGTCCGCCGACGCGCCGCCACCGAAATGGCCGACACCGCCAGGGCGGCAGCCGAACTCGGCGTCACCACCGTGGTCGGCTTCACCGGCTCCTCCATCTGGCACACCGTCGCCATGTTCCCCCCGGTCTCCCAAGCCCAGATCGACCGCGGCTACCAAGATTTCGCCGACCGCTGGAACCCCATCCTCGACGTCTTCGACGCCGAAGGCATCCGCTTCGCCCACGAAATCCACCCCGGCGAAATCGCCTACGACTACTGGACCACAGTCCGCACCCTCCAAGCCATCGACCACCGCCCCGCCTTCGGCCTCAACTGGGACCCCTCCCACTTCATCTGGCAAGACCTCGACCCCGTGGCCGTCATCCTCGACTTCCCCGACCGCATCTACCACGTGGATTGCAAAGACACGAAACTCCGCGTAGGCGACGGCCGCCGCGGCCGCCTCTCCTCCCACCTCCCCTGGTCCGACCTCCGCCGCGGCTGGGACTTCGTCTCCACCGGCCGCGGCGACGTCCCCTGGGAAGACTCCTTCCGCGCCCTCAACGCCATCAACTACACCGGCCCCATCTCCATCGAATGGGAAGACGCCGCCATGGACCGCCTATCCGGCGCCCCCGAAGCCCTCACCTTCATCCGCCGCCACAACGCCATCACACCCCCGCCCGCTGCCTTCGACGCCGCCTTCACCGACCATCGGTAATCGCGAGCGCGTTTCGGGCGCCCTCGGCCGGGCACAACCGGAGTTATGAGCGCGAGATTCTGGAGACGGCCGGTGGATGCGGTGAGCGAGTGGGTGCGCGGGCTGGTGCCGGAGGGCAAGCTGAGCGACCGCGATCCGGAATTTATCGCTCGCACAGTTGATTTCGGGTGGCGGATGGTGCGCGTGTATTTCCGGGCCGAGGTACGGGGGATCGAGAAGGTGCCCGCCGAGGGGCCGGTTTTGCTGGTGGGGAATCACACCGGGGGAATCACCGCGCCGGAGGTGCCGGTGACGGCGTTGGGGTTCGTGCGGTATTTCGGGGTGGAGCGGGCGTTCTACCAATTGGCGCACGACTTGCTGATGGTCGCGCCGGGATTGGGGGATGCGGCGCGGAAGTGGGGGACCTTGGCGGCGGCCCCGGAGAATGCCCGGAAGGCCTTGCGGGTGGGTGCGGCGGTGCTGGTGTATCCGGGCGGGGATTGGGAGGTTATGCGGCCGACGTGTGAACAGGATCGGATCGACTTCGCCGGGCGGAAGGGGTTCGTGCGGTTGGCGGTGGAGGAAGGTGTGCCGATTGTGCCGGTGGTGACTATTGGCGGTCAGGAGACATTGTTCATCCTGACGAGGGGCGATCGGATCGCGCGGGCATTGCGACTGGACCGCTTGTTCCGGGTCAAGGTCTTCCCCATTTCGTTCGCTCTGCCGTGGGGCCTCAATATCAGTGATGCCCTCGGCCACATTCCCTTGCCCGCCAAGATCATCGTGGAGTTTCGCGACCCCATCGATGTGCGGGCGGCGCTGGAAGACGCCGGTAAGGAGCCCGACGACTGGGATGCCGCCTACGAGCTCGTCACCGGTGTGATGCAGCGGAAGCTGAGCAAGCTCGCGGATGAACGGCAGTTGCCCGTGCTCGGTTGACGGAACGAGTGGTCAGGAATCGAGAAGCGGCCGAATCCACGCCGCGCCTAGCGTGAACGCATGTGCATCAATAGCCTGCAACGCGTCTACCTGGCCGCTCATGACAAGACGGATTCGAGCGCCGAAACCGGTGAATCGTCCAGCGCGCAGGCGCTGGACGATTCACCGGTGGTCACGGGGCTCGTCACCGCGGTCGGATCACAACCGGAGTACGCCGCCTAGCGGGTGGTCGTCGTCGGCCACGACCCGGTCGTGGTGGTCACCGGGGGCGGTGTGGTCGTCGGCACCGGGGCGACGGTGGTGGTGAGGCGGATCGGGTCGGGGCACCTTCCGTCGCGTTCACCGATCATGTTGATCTCGGCATTCGAGCGGGGATCGCCCGCATAGTTGATCTTGTCCGTGCACTTCACCTCGTCCGGATTGCCGCACTGGCCGAATCCGCAATTGTCGGTGCCGCAGAAGGGAACGCCGCCCGGGCAATCACTCGTGGAGGTGGGCACGGTCGGCTGTTCGCCGCAGATGACGCCGGAATCGCAATTGTCCGTCCCGCAGTAGGGAATATCGGGCCCGCACTCGTTCGGCGCGGTGGGCACATTCCCCTGATCCGTACCGCCACCGCCACCATTGCCGCCACCGCCCGGCTGTGATACGTCCTGGCCACCGGCGCCGCCTGGATTGCCCTGCGGTGCACCCGAACTCGTCGGCGTGACCGTCTTCGTGGCGCTGACCGAGGTCTTCGACACCGTGCTCGACGCCGGCGCGCCGGAATCGGATTCCTTTGTCGTGCACGCCGACAACACCAGCACCAGCGCCAACGCACCCAGCAGCACGCCTATGACGGCGCGCAGCCGACTACCCGTCCGCATCATCGGAACTCTCTTCCTCCCGCTGCCGCAGCAGCCCACCCCCGACCCGTATTCGAGGCTAAAAGGGCGCGGCGTCAGCGGGTATCGGACGGATGCCCTATTCGAGTCCAGGCGCTGCCGGGCTCAGGGCTGATCGATGGCGACCACGTTGTAGGTGGTGGTCGGCTCCGGCGGCGTATCGAAGCGGGCATTGGGCAGATACAGCCGCCCGCCGAACACCCCGAAGGTCGTCGGCACATCGAAGCGCTGATCGGTGACGCGCCGTTGGACCGTGCCCGTCGTGCCCGCATCATCGAGGGTGACCACGGCGATCGCATTGAGCCGGTTCTGCACGACGAGCAGCCGGTTGCCCTGCAACAGCAGCCCGTCCCCGTCGACCAGGCTCTCGCCGCCGATATCGATCCGCTCGGTCACACCGGTTGCCGGATCGATCCGGAACAGTTGCCCGGTCTCCGACTGCACCATGACCAGCCCGGTGCCGTCGGGCGTGCGCACGATTCCATTGCCGTTGAAAGCCCCTGGCACATAAGCGATATCGCCGCTCAGCGGCACCGTCACCACCGCTTCGCGCGGCGGCAACGCGCCATCGGGACCAATGGGCAGGTGATACAGCACAGGACTGCGCGAGTCCGTGAACCACGCACCCGCACCCGTGAACACGATGTCATTGACGAAAGTGTCCGGCGCCGTGCCGAATTGATAGCCGGCCAGCACCGCACCCGTCCGCGTGTCGATAACCCGAGCGTCACCCGCCGTGCCACCGGCCACGAACAGCCGTCCGCGATCGTCGAGCGAGAGCCCGAGCGATTGCGTACCGGGCCCTTCGCTGAAGACCCCGCCCTGCCCGGTGATCAGGTCCACGCGATAGATGTCGCCGTCGGCCATCGAACCGATATAGGCCACCGGCAGCGTTCCGATGGCAATGCCTTCCGGCCGGAACCCGGCGGGCAATTCGATCGTGGTGGGAAACAGCCCTTGTGCCGCCGCCGGATCGGCGGGCGCGAACAGGCCGAGGCAGCCGAGAGCCGCCGTGATACCGAGAATGCGTTTCATCTCATCTTTTCTTTGCGAGTAGGCACGGGAAGCTGTCCCGCGACGATGGCGGCGAGCGCGATCCCGAACCCGGCCAACTGGATCGGGCCGAAGGTCTGGCCGAGCAGCACGGCCCCGAGCGCCGCGGCCACCAGCGGCGAGATCAGGACGAGTACCGCGACCGAGGCGACCGGCAAGGTGGCGATGCCGCGGAACCACACGACATACGCGATCAGCCCGCCGGTCCCGCCCAGCCAGAGATAGCCCAGCGCGGCAATGGGATCGATGCCGGGCGGCGGCCCCTCGGCCAGGAATGTGATGGGCACCAGGAACAGCCCGCCCGCCGCGAGCTGCCAGCCCGCGAACGCGGTCGGCCCGGCCTCGGGCGGTCGTCCCCAGCGTTTGGTGAGCGTCAGCCCGAGCGCCATCGACCCCGCGCTGATCAGTCCCGCCGCCACCCCGATCGGATCGAAGGCGGCCTCCGGGCCGATCACCACCAGTCCGACGCCGACCGCGCCCGCGATCCCCCAGGCGAAGCGCCACGCGGAGGGACTCTCCCCGAGCACGACCACGACCAGCACCGCGACGATCAGCGGCTGCACCGCCGCCAACGTCGCCACAATGCCGCCCGGCAGGCGTTCGGCCGCAATGAACACCAGGGCATTGAGCAGCCCGATATTCAGCACGCCCAGCACCGCGGTCTTCACCCACCAGCCGCCGCGCGGCAGCACCCGCGTGCACGCCAGCGCGATGAGCCCGGCGGGCAGCGCCCGCATGAGCGCGGCGAACATTGGGTGACCGGCCGGCAGCAGCTCGGTGATGGTCACGTACGTCGTGCCCCATGAGACGGGAGCGATCGCAGTCAGCGCGACCCGGGACAGCGTCGCCCGCTGCGGTTCGCTGCCGTACGCGCCGGAAATCGGCTGTGCTGCGGGACTTTTCACACCTCCAAGTCTCGCGCACGCCGGATCTATGAGTCCAACACATGTTTGTCAATTCATCGATCGTGAATCACGATTGATAGATGGAGCTCCAGCAGATGCGCTACGTCGTCGCCGTCGCCGAGACCAATAGCTTCACCCGCGCGGCCGAACGCTGTCTGGTGGTGCAATCCGCCCTCAGTCACCAGATCGCCCGCCTGGAACGGGAACTCGGCGCGAAGCTGTTCGAGCGCACCAGCCGCCGGGTGCGGCTGACCCCGGCGGGCGCGGCCTTCCTGCCCGCCGCGCAGCAATGCCTGGAGGCCGCCGACCGCGCCGCCGCCGAGGTCGCCGCGGCCGTCGGCGAGATCCGCGGCCGCCTGGCCGTGGGCCTGATTCCCACCGTCGCCGCCGTCGATGTCCCCGGCGCGCTGCGCGAGATCCGCGGCCGGTACCCGCACGTGCGCATCGGCCTGTGCGTCGGTGCGAGCGACAATCTGGTCGAGAAGGTCAAGCAGGGCACTCTCGACGTGGCCTTCCTCGGCTTGCCGATCACCGCCCGCCCGCACGGCGTGGCCGCCCACGAACTGGCCCGCGGCCGCCTGGTCGCCGTGGTCGCGCCCGACCATCCACTGGCCGCCGGGCCCGCGGTCGACCTGCGCCGCCTCGCCGAGGAAGTGTTCGTGGACCTCCCCGCCGGCACGGCCGGCCGCATCCAGACCGACCAGGCCTTCACCGCCGCCGGACTCGTCCGCGACGTCGCCTTCGAAGTGAGCACCGCCGACTACATGGCCCGCCTGGTCGAGCAGAACCTCTGCGTCGCCATGGTTCCCGCCACCTACGCCCCGAAACTCACCGGTGTGGTCACCCTCGAGATCGCCGACGCCCCGGACCGCATCGAATACGTCATCTGGAACCGCGCCACCCGCACCCCGGCCGCCACCGCCTTCCTCTCCGTTCTCGGCGTCCCGTGCTGACCGATTCTGGTAGGCATGAAGGATGACGACGCTGGGTGCCGTGTTCCGTCCCGAGAATCCGCCGGAGCGCATGCGCGAAGTTGTTCGCGCGGCCGAGGATTCGGGGCTCGAGGAGTTGTGGCTGTGGGAGGACTGCTTCCAGGAAGGCGGAATCGCGAGCGCCGCAGCGGCTCTCGCATGGAGTGAGCGAATGCGCATCGGGGTCGGCGTGCTGCCGGTGCCGCTGCGCAATGTCGCGCTGACCGCCATGGAAATCGCCACGCTGGAGCGGATGTTCCCCGGCCGCGGCATCTGGGGCGTGGGCCACGGTGTCCTGGACTGGATGGGCCAGGCGGGCGTGCGCGCCGCCTCGCCGCTGACGCTGCTCCGCGAATACCTCGATGCCCTGCGCGGATTGCTCGCCGGGGACCGAATCACCGTGAAGGGCCGCTACATTCAGCTCGACGACGTCGCCCTGGACTACCCGCCCGCCAGCGCGCCCGCGATCCTGTCCGCCGCGAGCGGCCCGCGCACCCTGAGTCTGGTCGGCGCGGCCGCCGACGGCGTCATCCTGACCAGCAGCACCCCGCCCGACCGCATTCGCGCCGCCGTCGACACCCTCCGCGCCGCCCGCCCCGAAAGCACCGCCGCCCAGCCGTATCCGGTCGTCGTCTACCTGCTCGCCGCCACCGGCCCCGATGCCGCCGACCGCCTCGCCGCCGACCGCCGCAGAAACAACTACACCGACGAGATCGGCGTAGCGGGCGACGCCCACGCCATGGCCGACGCCATCGCCCGCTGGACCGAGGCCGGCGCCACCAGCGTCATCCTCGAACCCACCTCCGACGAGCCGGATCCGGCCGGCTTCGTCCGCTTCGTCGCCGAACAGGTCCGCCCCCTCGTCCCCTGACCGCGCGGCCGAACTGCCCGGTCGAACATTCCCTTCGTCATTCCGGCGCGTTCTTGGCCGGAATCCACCGCGTCGTAGGAGATCCCGGCCAAAAGCGCGCCGGGATGACGGGAGAGGCTGCCGCGCGAGGACGGGGGAGGCTGCCGCACGAGGGCGGAGAGCTGCTGTCTGCGGGTTCGGTCGCCTCGCGGGCTACAGGTAGCCGGCGGAACCGGTGAGGTCGGGAGCGGGCTCGGATTGAATGCGCGAGCGGTTGTCTCGCGCTTCGATCAGCTCGGCCAGCGTCATGCCGTCGGGTCCGATCGCCGGGTGCGGGCGGTCGTCGAGTTCGCGGGTGAGCCAGGTGGTGGCCTCGGCGGGGGAGAGCGGTCCCACCTCGAGCTGGGCCAGGCAGCGGCCGGGCCGGATGACGGCGGGGTGCAGGCGGGAGAGGTGCTCGTTGGTGGTGATGGCCACCAGCACGTCCCGGCCCTGCCCGAGCATGCCGTCGGTGAGGTTCAGCAGGCGGGAAAGGCCTTGTCCGGTGGACTCTTTGGCGGAGCCGCGAATCAGCTCGTCGCAGTCCTCCAGGACGAGCAGCCGCCAGCGGCGCTTGGCCTCGTCGTAGGTGTCCACGCCCATGGCCACTTCCATGAGATAGCCGGGCGTGGAGAACAGGATCTCCGGGTCGAGCACGCAGTCGACCTGGCACCAGTCGCTCCATTCCCGGGCCAGGGCGCGCAGCGCGGAGGTCTTGCCGGTGCCGGGCGGCCCGTGCAGCAGGAGCAGGCGGCCGGAGACGCTGTCGGCGCGCGTGGCCATGAGTTTCCCGATGGCCTCGCCGACCGCGGTGGCGTAGTTCTGCGCGACCTCGGACCAGGCGGCGGCGGTGATGGTGCGCTCGCGGCGCTGCGGGCCGTGGGATCCGTAGTGCCAGAAGCCCATCGAGACGTGACTCTCGTCGGGCTCGGGTGCCACCGTGGCATCGGCGGTGCAGGCGTCGAGGATCTCGCGGGCGAGGGCCTCGGTGGTGGCGCTGATGTGCAGCACGGCATTGCCGCTGGTGCGGCGGTCCACGCGCAGCGTCCAGCCGTCGCCGGTGGACAGGACCGTCCGGGTGCCCTCGTCCTCGCTGGTGCGCAGCACGAGCGCGCCGGCGGGCAGCAGCGGCGCGTCCGGCTTCACGTGCTCGAGTTCCTTCGTCACCGCGTGCGGTTGTTCGCCGCTGAGAAACGGTGCGAGGCCGAGCGCGTCGATGATGTCGCGGGGCGTATCGGCATCGTCGATGTTCATCACCCACGACAGCGCCTCGTGGGCGGCGGCCGGCTGCTCGCGGCCGACCAGCCTGAGGCGTTCCTGGGGAGTCGAGGTCATCCGACGATCATGCGGACATATCGGGCGGTGGTCCAACGATTTTCGATCGTCTACGGGCGCGTGTAGTAGGCCGAATCCGGACGCCGGCGCGCCGGGTCTATGGTCGAGACAGTTGTTGGATCTGTGCTGGAGGTTGTGAAGATGGCTCGTATTCCCACGTCTGCACTGGTCGCCGGTGGTCTCACCGGTGGCTTCGCGCTTGCTCAGGCGACGAAGAAGCGGCAGCTGGGCGGTGCGGTGTTCGCGGCGGGCACCCTCGCCGCCGTGCCGCAGTGGTACAAGACGGTCGGCGCGGGCGGCGCGGCGGCGCTGACCGGCGTGTCGATCGGGGCCATGGGCGCCTCGCATCCGCTGGCCAAGAAGATCGGCGCCTGGCCGTCGGTCGCGGTGGTCTCGAGCGTGGTCGCGCTGGCGGCCTGGGCCGCGGTGGATCGGCGCGCCTGAGACACCCGGGCGGAGCCGGTCCGAAACACCGGCTCCGCCAACGACGAATTCCGCTGGCGCACACAGTCGCGCGTCAGGATTCTGGATCGCGACCCCTTTGGAAACTGTCTCAGACTATTTATCCTGGGGACGAGAGCGTAGGTCGCCCGACCCGGCGCTCCACATCGACACCGACGTCGACGAAGGACTCGCGATGACCGAACCCCTGTCCACCGCCGTTCCGCGCGAGCCGCAGGCTCCGCCGGATACCCGATTCGATATCGGCCCGGTCAGATACCCGAAGCTGTTCGCGCACAATACGGTTCCGATTCGCATGTCGGACGGGGTGCTGCTCTCCGCGGATATCCTGCGGCCGGGCGACGCGCGCGGGGCGACCGCCGAACCGCTGCCCGCCATCGTGAACTTCACGCCCTACAACAAGATGTTCAACCGGCACACCATGCGGGCGAACACCGCGCTGCGCCGGCTGGCGGGCCTGGTGCGGGCCTCGGATCGCACCCGGATGACCGCGCGAGATGTGTTGCGCACGCCCGCGGGCGGCGTGCTGGAACCCTTCGCCATCAATCGCACCGCGGTCGCGCGCGGCTATGTCGGCCTGATGGTCGACGTGCGCGGCACCGGAACATCCATGGGCGCATGGGATTTCTTCAGCCCACGCGAACAGCTCGACTATGTCGAGGTGCTGCGCTGGGTGCGCGAACAGCCCTGGTGCAATGGCGATATCGCGGTAATGGGCCTGTCCTACGGCGCGATCTCCGCGCTGCACGCCGCGGCGCAGCGGCCGGCGGGCCTGAAGGCGGTCTTCGCCATCGAGGCGGGGGAGAACCCGCCGCGCGAACTCGGTCTCACCGGCGGCGTGCCCACACCGGGCATGCTGCTGTGGATCCTGGCGGTCAACAGCGGCAAGATGGTTCCGGCCCTGCCGGGGCTCCTGCGCGAGGGGCTCATGCGAGAGTTCGTGCGCCACCGGATGACCGCCCGCTCCGGCTGGCTGGGACGCGCGGCGCGCATCGGTCTCGCCGATTCCCCCGACGGCTATCTCAATGCGATGTGGGCGGCGAAAATACCGCAGCTCGAACAGATCGACGTGCCCACCTGGATTCACGGCGGCTGGCACGACGTCTACAATCGCTCCAATTTCCGGATGTACGAACGCATTCCGGTGGCGGCCGGCGCGAAACAGATCCTGGTCGACGACTCGTACCACCTGACCCCGGGCGCGGGTTTCGGCGATCCGGGCAATCCGCAGGCCCTCGACGAATTGCAGTGCGCGTTCTTCGACCGCTGGGTCAAGGGCATCGACAACGGCATCGACCGGTACGGCCCCGTCACGGTGCGCCGTCAGGGCGACGGCCGCTGGGTGCAGCGCGAGCACTTCCCGGATCCCGTCGCGCAGGTCCGCAGGCTCTACCTGACCGCCGAGAACACCGGCACCGCACCGCATGCCGCCATCGACGCGGGACTCTCGCCCAGGCCCGACGGCAGCCGCGATCACCTCCGGGTCCCGGTCGGCCGGGTCAGCGCGGCCTCGGGCAACAGCGCCGTCATGAGCATGGGCATAACCCTGCTGTTCGGTCCCGATCACGGTAACGACGATCGCCGCAGCGAGGCCACCGCCGTCACCTTCACCAGTGCGCCGATGGACGGCGAGCTGACGCTCACCGGGCCGATGAACCTGCACCTGCGCGCCGTGGCCGACGGCACCGACGCCTTCTGGTCGGTCACCGTCTGCGATGTGTATCCCGATGGCCTCTCGGTCCCGATCACCCGCGGGGCGCTGCTGTCCTCGATGCGCTACACCGACCCGGAGACCAGCTATTACGTCGACGGTGAGCTGCTGTTCGCCAGCCATCCGCTGACCGCGGACTCCATGCAGCCGGTGAAACCGGGCGAGCCCTTCGACCTGGATATCGAGATCAATCCGACCGAGGCGCTGCTGCGCCCCGGTCATCGGCTGCGGGTCGCGGTGAGCCGCACCAGTTTCCCGCGGCACCTGATTCCGCGCTGGAAGCAGCGCGAGATCCTCGGCCAGAGCATCGTGCTGGATCCGGCCGAGCCGGGATATCTCGCCTTCCAGGCGATTCAGAGCCCGACGGCGGTGCAGGTCAGGTAGCTGGGCCGGTCGGGGGCCAGAATGACGGTCTGGCCCTTGACCTTCCGCAGCTGCGGCAGGCTCAGCAGATGGCGGGGGAAGCCGGACCCGCTGACGGCCACCCGCAGCCGGTGGCCCGCGTACAGGATCGCCTCGGTGGCATTGATGTCGATATCGATGGCGAACGGTTCGCCCGGCGTCACGGGCAGCACCGACTCGGCCGTCATCGGGTGCTCCGCGGCCACCAATTCGCCGTCGACGTAACCACTTCGGTCGGTGTCGACGGCGCGCAGGGAGGACAGCAGCGCACCGCGCGTAATGGCCGCCGATGCGCCGTCCGGGCCGACATCGGTGACCGTGACCGACCAGAATGCCTCGGCGCCCGCGGCTTCGGCCCACAGGTGCAGGTTCATCGGGCCGGACAGCACGACATCGGTGTCGAACGGCTCGGTCGTGAAGGTGAGCGCGGCGGCCTCGGCCCAGCGGTCGTCGGAGCCGAAACGCCTGCCGAGCAGCGTGGACAGGCCCATGGAGATGACGGCGGTATTGCTCGAGGCCAGGCTGGGCAAGGTCCGGGGCAGGGTCACGCGCTGCTCGACGGTGGGCGGTTCGGGCGCCAACCCGGCGGATTCCGGTGCGTTCGCATGCAGATAGAGCCGGTGCAGGCGCGCGCCCGCCACCGGATAGCTCTCGCGCGCGACCCAGTCACCGCCCAACTGCCGCAGCGTGATCGGGCCGTAGCGGTCGATGCCATTGTCGATGCCCTTGACCCACCGATCGAACCACGCGCACTGCAACTCATCCAGCGCCTGCGGAGCATCGGCGGCCCCGAGCCCGGAGCCGGGCGTCAGGTGATAGCCGTCGTCCACCACCAGCTGCTTGGCCCCCGGATCGGTCGAAATGCGGTTGTACATGCGGAAATTGGACCGCGCGTACACATCGTGCCAGCTGCCGTGCAGCCAGGTCGGGACCTTGATCTTCTCCAATTCCGCGAGTTTGGCGTTCCAGTTGTCATTGAGATACGCGTCGTCGTGCCGCTCGGCCAGGGCGATGCCCAGCGAGCGGAACAGCCAGCTGACCGGGTCGGCGAGCCGGTCGCGCAGGAATTCCCACGCCGTGCCCGACGCCAGCAGCCCGCCGATGGACGGCATCCATTTGACGGTGTTCACGCCCACCAGCCACACGCCCAGCCCGGGTGTCGGCACGCCGCCGGTCAAACCCAGCTCGCGAACCGGATTCTCCCCGGCCTCGACCGCGAAGATGGCTTCGAGCCCGTCCGGTTCCCGTCCCGCGGCGAGCAGGGCCGCGATGGCGTTGTAGGAGATGCCGGTCAACGCGACCCGACCGTTGCACCAGGGTTGTTCGCGCGCCCAGCGCAGCACCTCCAGGTAGTCGAGCTGCTCGTCCTCGCCGAAGAAGTCCCAGCGGCCGGCGGAGGTACCGGTGCCGCGGACGTCGACCATGAGGTAGGCGTAGCCGCGCGTGACCAGCGTCCGGCTCACCCCCAGCACGTCGAACACGCCGCCCGCGAGGGTGTGCAGCGCGTCGCGGCCGGTGAAGCGGCGGCGGTCCGAGGGACCGACCCAGCGGCCGAAGGCCCGGACCCGGGGTCCGCCCAGGGCGCGGAAGAACTTCTTGTTGTAGGGCGTGAAGCTGACGACGACCGGCATCGGCTCGGTTATCGGGCCCGTCTCATCGGCGGGGCGGGTCAGATCCGCGGAGAGCGCGACGCCGTCGCGCATGCGAATCGGCATGTCGGGCAAGAGGTGTACGCGCTGGTACAACTCGGGCCCGATATCGAAGCGGGCGGTGGGGGGTAGCGATTCGAACGGAAGCGTCGGAACGGCCATGACGAATTACGGTACTTCCGTAATTCCTTGGCGCACAACATTTTACATTCCGCGTCGACCCCTACGCGCCCCCTAGCGATCGCGATTGCGCGGGGTTCGCGTCATTTGAGAACCCCTCGTTCCAGCGGGGTGCATGCCGGGTTGCTGCGCGGAATGGCCAGTGCTCGTGCGGATTCGAAACTCGAAGTCTCGATCACCGAGATTGTTACCGTCTTGAACCAGTTCATCGTTGAATGAAGCAGGAGGGGCGTTTCCATGACTGTTGATCTCGAGGAACCTTCGGATGCCGTGTCCGCGGACGTCGTACCGCTGCGCCTGGCCGTCGAGAGCGAACCGGCGGCCGGTGGCCCGCTGCTGCCGGGGGAGGACCCGTTCTACCAGGCCCCGCCGGAGCTGGCTTCCTACGCGCCCGGTGAGATCATCCGATTTCGGCGGGTCGAGCTCGGCCTGCTGGGCGTGATTCCGCAGCAGGTCAGCGCATGGCAATTGCTCTACCGCAGCAACGATTTGAACGGCGAGCCGGAGGCCGTGGTGACCACGGTGCTGCGGCCGTGGAACGCCGATCCGGCCAAGCCCCGCCCGCTGGTGTCCTATCAGTGCGCCATCGACGTGGTCGTCGACCGCGGGCTGCCGTCCTACAACCTGCGCCACGGCGCCAGCGCGTTCGGCTCGTTCCCGCAGTTCGAGATCTTCCTGTTCGCCAATGCGATGACCCGCGGCTGGACGCTGTCGATTCCGGATCATGTCGGCAGCGACGGGCATTTCGGCGTGCCCCGCGAACCCGGGCACCGGATTCTGGACGGCATTCGCGCCGCCCTGTCCTTCGAACCGCTGGGCCTCGAGGCGAACACCCCCGTCGCCCTGTGGGGTTACTCCGGCGGCGGCCTGGCCACCACCTGGGCGGCGGAACTGGCCGCCGAATACGCCCCCGAGATCGATATCGTCGGCGCCTCCGCGGGCTCGCCCGTCGGCGATCCGCAGAGCGCGTTCTCGAAGCTCAACGGCACCGTGCTCGCCGGGCTCATCCCGCTGGTCCTCGCGGCCCTCTGCCGTGCCTACCCGGATCTCGACCGCGCCGTGCGCACCCATTTCGACCGGACCTTCCTCGACCTCATGGCGCATGCGGAAGCGAACACCATCTTCCCCATCCTCTTCCGCAGCATCGGCCGCGATATCGGCAAGCACACCGATGTCGAGGTCGCCGAGCTGATGGCGCGCCCGCAGTTCCGCTCGGTCTTCGAGGAGCTGAAGCCGGTCAGCAAGCCGCCCGCCTTCCCCATGCTGGTCGTACAGGCCACCAATGACATCGTCGTCCGCGTCGAGGACATGGACGAACAGGTGTGGCGCTATCGCGCGGAAGGCACTCCGGTGCAATACATTCGCGACCGGCTCAGCGGGCATGTGACGCTGGCGGTGATCGCGCTGCCGATCGTGGTGGACTGGCTGGCCGACCGGCTGGAGGGCAAGCCCCTGGTGCCCGACGGGCCGAAAACCGTGTGGTCCGTGGGCTTCTCGGGAAGCGCGCTGCGGGGCTACCGCAGCCTGCTCGGCGTCGCCGGACGGATTCTGACCGGGCGGCCGCTCACCGAACGGGCTTCGGCGTAGGCGCGGAAACGCTACGTCTTGATGAAGGTGGCCGCGACGTTCCAGAACAGCGACCGATCGACGCTGTGGAAATCCCATGTGTCGGTGAGCGTATGGGTGACGGTGACGATCGCCGGGATATCGAAGTCGTCTCGGGTCGCGGTGCCGCGCTCCTCCAGGGCGGTGATGACGTAGGCGGTGGCGGTTTCTGCGGTGTGGGGCATGGGACGGCTCCAATCGACTACCTGGCCGGACGAGGCGCACCGAAAGCAATGCGTGGCCGAGGACGTCGTCGGCCACGGCCACGCATCTCGAACGCCTGCTCGCGCGGCGCGAGGCGACGCAGGCGTTTCCGTCCAGTTTCTTTGCGGCGCAGCGCGCTCGGGAGTGCAGAACACGCCAACTGGACAGCTACCGCGCCAAAATGCTGCTACCAGGTAGCCGGGTTGCCTAGTTGTCAGCCAGGATCATGGCGCTGCCAGCGCGCCACGGCCCGGCGCAGGCTGGCCGGATCGGCGTAGCCGAGGAGTTCGGCTTGGCGAGCGCGGGAAAGGTGGGCGGCTTGCTCGAAACGGCGCAGGCGGGCGCGGTCGAGTTCGTGGCGCCAGCTGGTTCCGGAATCGGTGAGCCGGCGTTGCAGCGACCGCGGGGAGGTGTGCAGTTGCCGGGCAACGGAATCCAGGGTGGCGGCGCCGTTCGCCAGGCTCGCGTCGAGCACGAGTGCGAGCCGGTCGATCCAGGACAGGGTCAGATCCGGCGTCGCGGGCAGCGTCGCCGCGTAGCCGCGCAGTACCCCGGCCAGGTCCGGATCCGCGGTCTTCATGGGCAGCGCCAAGTCCTCGGCGCGCAGGGTGACGCTGTCGGCCGATTGCGCGAAATCGATGGTGGCGGTACCGAAGAACTCGACGAGTTCGCCCAGGGCGGCGGGCGCGGATTGCCGGAAGGCGACGCGGGTCGGGACCACCGGATAGCGGGTGGCCCAGCGGGCGCGGCCGAGCAGCAGCGCGAAGGCGGCGTGCATGAGCAGCTCGCGGCCGCGGCCGTCGTCGGCGGCCGTGGCGAGTTCCACGACGATCTCCCGATCGGTGCGGTCGCCGAGCCGCATGCTGTAACTGGTGGTCAGGCAGCCCGAATGCGCGATGACGGCGTTCAGGGCCTCGCCGAGGGTCGGCGCGGAGAGGAACAGGTATTCCAGCACGCCCAGTTCGCCGACGGTGCTCTGATCGGCGCAGCGCAGGGCGAGGCCGGCATCGTTGGATTCCTCCTCGGCCAGTTCCCAGAGCCGCGGGCAATGCCGGTGCGATACCCGGGTGGCTTCCCCGCCCTCGCGCCAGTTCGGGACGCCGGCGCGGCGGGCGAGCCGGTCGGGATCGAGTCCCGCCTGCGCCGCGCGCGCGAGCACGAATCGCGGCATGAGAATGCTGTCGGCCGGCTCCGCTGTCTCGTTCACGGACTACCTCACCGCGGCGCCCCGAGCCGGTCGACGCCGGCCGGTGCGGGTTGTTCGAGGTGGCGTTTGCGGGCGCGCTCCACCTCCAGCTTCCAGGAGGTGCCCGATTCGGCCAGGCGGCGCTGCAGGGTTCGCGAACTGGTGAACAGGCGGCGCGCCACCTGATCGAGGGCCGGTTCGGCGTCGTCGATGAGCTGCTCGAGCACGCCGGCCACCCGGTCCGGCCATTCGGTGGCGCGCGGCGGGGGCGGGGGCATGGCGGCGGCGTAGCGGCGCAGCACCGCCGCCAGCATGGGGTCCGCGGTGACGTGCGGCAGCTCGAAGTCGGCCAGGCGGTAGGTCATGCTGTCGACGGGCGCGCCGAAATCGAGTGTGGCCGTGCCGAAATGCTCGGTGAAGGCGTCGTGCCGGGCGGGCGCCCGCTGGGCGAAGGCCACGCGCACCGGATCGATGGGGCGGCCGGTCATCTGGCGGATGCGCGAGACCAGGATGCCCAATGACGACTGGATGCTCAGATCGCGGCCGCGGCCCTCGGCATTGATCATGTAGAGGTTGAAGGTGGATTCGGTCTCGGTCTGTTCGCCCGGATCCATGCGGAAATTGGAGCTCACGGAGCCGACATAGGGGCCGACCACCTCCAGGCCCTCGCCGAGGGTGTCGGCGGTGGAGATCAGATAGTCGAACAGGCCGAGTTCGCCGACGCGATAGCCGCCCACCACGCGCAGCGTCGAATTCGGGTCGCCCGTGGTGTGTTCGAGCAGCTCCCACAGTTTCGGGTAGTAGTCGCTCGGCACGCGGGCCGTCTTGTCGGCCAGCAACCAGGACGGCATACCGGCCTCGCGCGCCAGCCGATTCGGGTCGATACCGGCCGCCGCCGCGCGAGACAGGATGAGCCGGGGCATCAGAACAGTGTCGGAGGTGTGCATAGCCAATGGTGCGGCGAAACGGGCGGTGGAAACTGGGAATTCGCCGAACTGTGAGATCGGCTGCCGGTCCTTGTTTTTCTGCGGCCCGTCGTTTCGCGCGGATCTCGGAATTCGGCTCGCTCGCGGCCGTGTGGGCGGCTACTGTGCCAGACAGTCGAAACCAACTTTTCCTGTGGGGGGAAATCTTGTTCACTGCAGTAGATTTCGCTGCGCGACTCATCGATCCGCACGCCATCAAGGCTGCCGGGCACACCGCGGTGCTGGTGTACGTCGCACCCAGCCGGCCCGGGGCCGCTTTCGGGGCCAAACCGGTGACACGGGAGTACACCGAGGCGCTCACGGCCGCCGGGCTGCAGATCGTCAGCTGCTATCAGTTCGGCAAACCCGGTGATGCGCAATCGCCGTCGGACTGGACCCTCGGCTACGAGGGCGGTCAGCGAATGGGTTTGCAGGCCAAGGAGAATCATCACGCCGCAGGCGGCCCCGACTGGTGCCCGATCTTCTTCGCGGTGGACGAGGACATCTCCCTCGACGAGTGGAACGACACGGCGGTCCACTTCTTCCGGGGCGTGAACGATGCCATCGGACGGGAGTGGACCGGCATCTACGGGCATGCCCGGGTGTGCGCGTGGGCCATCGAGGACGGCGTGGTCGGCCGCACCCGGGAGGGCAAGTACTGGGCCTGGCAGACCCGGGCGTGGAGCCGCGGCGAACGCGAGGACAATGCGGTCCTCTTCCAGCGGGTGATCGACACGCCCAGCAGCCCCGGGCCGTTGATCGACGGCTCCAGCGTCGACGTGAACGACATCCTCGCCGGCGATTTCGGGCAGTGGAGCAGCAACCGCGCGCCCGCGCGCTCGGGTCGCCCCGACTTCATCGAACTGGACCTGACCGGCGACTCCCATCAGTCGCGCCACGGCGCCCGTATCACCAATTTTTTGCTGCACACCCAGGAGGGCGACGGCACCGCCGAAAGCCTCGCCGCCTACCTCAACAACCGCGCGAACGGCGTCTCCTACCACTACACCCTGCGCGACGGCGTCCTGTGCCGCGTGGTCCCCAACGACCGCGCCAGCTGGAGCGTCCTCGACGCCAACTCCTACACCCTCAACCTCTGCTTCGCCGGCAGTCGCGGCGCCTGGAGCCGCGAGCAATGGCTCGAACGCGAGCCCGACCTGCGCATCGCCGCCTGGATAGCCGTCCGCGATGCCCGCGACTGCGGCTTCGAACCGGTGGTCATCGCCCCGCCCTACACCCGCCGCGACGGCATCTCCGACCACAACTACGTCACCCAGGTCCTCGGCTTCGGAACCCATTGGGACGTCGGGCCGAACTTCCCCTGGGATGTCTTCGCCGACTTCGTCGCCGAGTTCGCCGCCGGAGACGAGCCGTCGCGCAACATGATCGACGAGAAGGCAGCCCAAACCCCCTGGCTCGGCAACCGGATCACCCAGGGCGAGAACACCTGTCCCGACGGTGAGGGCCGCTACGCCGAATTCGAGCACGGCTACGTCTACTGGCATCCGCGCACCGAAGCGCACCCGATCCCGGCCGCGCTGTGGGACAAGTTCGCCGAAATGAAGCACGAGACCGGCGAATTGGGCTATCCGGTCAATGATCACACCGTGCTCGTGGATGCGACCGGCGCCGAACAGGGCGTGGTCCAGGGCTTCCAGCACGGCGCCATCTACCGCCGCACCGGCAAACCCGCCTATGTCCTGCGCGGCGCGGTCCGCGAATGCTGGAACCGCTCGGGCTTCGAGAAAGGTCCGCTCGGCTGGGCCGAAGGTGACGAAATCTCCTGCGAGACAGGCGCATACCAGCGGTTCGAGCACGGCACCGTCTATTGGACCCGGCAGCCGACGCTGGCGGTGCTCGACGGCGCCGTGCAACCTCTGACGGTTACTGCTTGATCCGGGCCGAGTGCTGCGGCCGCCGGGCAATCACCTCGGCGGCCCGCACCACTCCGGCGGCCACCTTGGGGTCCTGCTCGCGGTCGGCCACCTCGAGCAGCGCGCGGGCCCAGCGGCGGCGGGCGAACTCCGCGCTGTGTACGCCGGAGCCGACTCGGGTGAGTGGCGTGCCTTGAATTCCCATGAGCAGCAACACCGTTGAGATCAGGAACAGGGCGGCCGTGCCCGCTTGGTTGGCGGAGACGAAAACGGCTACCACGCCGGTGGTTCCGGCTGCGATGCCGAGCATGAGCGCCACGGCCCGCTCGTGGCGCGTCAGCGGCGCCCAGGGCAACTCGGCATTGCTGAGGTCATCGTCTTGCTGTTGCGAATCTTGTTGCTGCACAGCCGGTTGCTGCACACTCGACAGTTGTACCTCCGACACGAACCGCTCCCCTCGGTGTCGCGCATCCCCGAGCCCTTCCACGGGATGCCTCGTAAACCATATCGGCCCGGCGGCATCCGGGTGTTGTCAGGAGTATTGACGCCCGGTGCGGCGTGTCGGGGTGTGGTTGGATGTGGGCGTGAGTTTCGGGTCGGCGGTCAATTCGGCGGTCGATCGCGTCTTCGCGATGGCGACGGCGGTGGAGTCGACCAGCCTGGATGGGCTGGTGGCGGCGGTTGCGCGGGAGCGGGGGCGGCCGTTGCGGGTGATCGAGGATCCGGCTATGCCCGCGGGGGTTTTCGGGCAGTGGGTGCACTATCGGGATCGCGACGAGGTGAGTTTCGCGTCCTGGGTGCAGACCCGGGATCGGACGGTCGCGCACGAGCTGGGGCATATTCTGCTGGGGCATCAGGGCCGGCCCGTAGTCGAGCTGGCGCAGGATGCGCTGCCCGCGGGCATGCACGATATGGCGGCGCTCATGCTGCGGCGCGAGTGCGGGAATGCGGTTGGGGTGGAAGAGGAGTCGGCCGCCGAGCAGTTCGCGAGCCTGCTGCTGAACCGATTGCAGAGCATCGGCGGCAAACAGCCGCGGTTGCGGTCGCGCTGGGGTGAGGCGCTCGGGTGATCGCCATGGTGCTGGCGCCCCTGATGTGGGTCGCCGTGATCGGCCGCGCGTGGCGGTGGTGGTGGTCGCGCAGCTGGGTGCTCGGCAGCACGACCGTGGCGCTGGCCGTGGTCGCCGCGCATCTCACTGTGAGCATTCCCGTGGTGGAGACGGGGTTGCGGGCCGTCGCGCCGGTGCCGAACTTCTCCATCGGGTTGCGCATGGTGGTGTACAACCTGATCGCCGCCACCTCGGGAGTGCTGGCCTTGGCGGTGACGAGCGATCCGGAGCGGGTGCGGCGCGGGGCGCGGATACTCGGGGTGGTCGCGGTGCTCGCCTCCGTGGCGGCGGTGGCGATCTTCCTCGGTTCGCCGCCGATACCGCAGGCGGCGGGCGGATTCGAATTCGACAGGGCCTACGGGCATTTGCCCGGCTATGCCGAGGCGGGCATTGCCGCCGCGGTGTTTCCGGCCTTGCTGTGCCCGGCGCTGATGGTGATCACCGCCCGCGGCGCGGATGTGCGCAGCGTGACCGGCTGGAGCCTGACCCTGCTGTCGGCCGGAATGGCGGCCGCGACCGTGTGGGCCTGGCTGCGGCTGCTGTACTTCGTGGCGGTGCGGTACTTCGATGCGACGCCGACGCCCACGGTATTCGACGTGACGCGCGGCGTGTCCGCGATCGGCGTGCTGGTGATCTTCGTCGGCATGATGCTGTCGCCGGTCCTGTCCTGGGTGCGCGCGAAACGCGTGCTGTGGGCGATCGCCCCGATGCATCGGGAGCTGGTGTCCCGCTGGCCCGGGGTGCAACGGCCGTCGCGGCGGGGCGCGGGCGCGGATGAGCGCGCCGAGGACCGCATCACCGAACTGCTGGACGCCTTGAGCATGGAAGCCGAGAACAAGGTCCCTGCCACCGGGGACACCGCACCGGCATCCGAAGTGGCCGCGGCGGTGTCGGCGTGGTTGTTGCACGGGCGGCAGGCGCCCGCGCTGAACGCCGCGGGCATTCGATCCGCCGCCCTCGACGCGGGCATGGACCGCGGCTGGGCGCTGCTGCTGGCGCGGGAATATCGAGATGGACAACGGAGGATTGCGGTGTGACCGAGACCAGCGAGAAGCAAGCGCCCACCCCGCTGCGAGCGCGGGCGGCGCGGGTGATCACCGAGCTCGGTGCGCCGTGGGTGATCAATATCGTCACCTCGACGATCGCCGGATTCGCCCTCGGAGCGGTCGGCTGGGGCCTGTTCGTCGCGGCCATTACCGGCGGCATTCCGATGATCATCATTCTGGCCGGAGTCCGGCGCGGCATCGCCAGCGATCACCACGTCACCGATATCGACGGCCGCCGCTGGGTGATCCCGGCGATTCTGGCCATCTGCGGCGCGGGCCTGATCGTCGAAATCCTGGCCGGCGCACCCCGCGAGTTGATCGCCTGGACCGTCTCCGGCCTGGTCGTGCTGCTGGGCATCGGCATCATCACCGTCCTCGGCAAATGGAAGGTGAGCGTGCACACCGCGGTCGGCGCGGGCACCACCGTCCTGCTGGCCCTGCTCGCCTCGCCCTGGTTCCTGCTCGCGCTCCCGCTGACCGCCGTCAATGGCTGGTCGAGAGTGTGGCTCGGCGATCACACCCGGGGCCAGGTGACCGTCGGCGCCTTCCTCGGCGCCGCCCTGGCCGCGGCCGCCTACCTGCTCGCGGCCTGAATCCTCAGCGCTCCCCGTCGTTTTCGCGCCGCAGTTCGCGGAATCCGACCTGGAACACCCGGGTCGGATCGTAGCTGCGCGCCGCCACCTGCTCGGCTCCCGAATCCCGCAGCGCCGCAATCCATTCGATATGCCGCCGGATCTCCTCGTACGCCTCGCCGGACCCGAAATAGTCGATCGGCACCTGGAATACGGCCGCGATATCGGTCACCGTCGGCAGCGTCGGCGCCCGCCGCTTCCCCGACAGCAGTTGCGACATGTACCCGGTGGTCATCCGGCCGCCATTGGCGCGGATCATGTCCACGATCTCGGTCTGGGTGTACGGCCCCCGCCCCCGCGGATGCACCGTCTCGAACAGGAACCGCAGCCGATCGGCGAATATCGCATCCGCTTCGGCTTCCGCTGCTACATCATTGTTTTCGCGGTCCGGCATCCCTCGCCCCCTTCTCCTTCAGCACCTGATCATCCGCCCGATCGGCTGATCTTGGTCGCTGCCGCGACCGCCCCGCAACTTGCTACTGCAACTTGCAGCTGCAAGTTGCCGTGGCTTAGGGTCACTGTAGCCGTACCTCGGTTCGCTCGCGAAGGGGGCGGGCGAACCGAATACGGTCCACTCGCACCGGATTACACTCGGACGCGTGGGCCAGAATCTGGCAGAACACCGAAAGCCCACCGTGCGGCGGCCGCCGGTGTGGGCGTGGTGGGCCCTGGCCGTCGCCCTCGCGGTCCTCGCCGCCGCGCTGATCACCGTTCTCTCCCTGAGCGAACCGGGCGATACCGAACCGACCACGCCCGGCACCTCACTCATCGCGCCGGACGATACGACCCCGCTGGCCGCCGTCTGGAATGTGCCACCGGCGTTTCTGGGCGAATGGACGGGCACCGCCGCCGGCCACGACATCGTGCTGACCATCAATCCGGGTAAGAACAGCGAGGAAATCGCTCGCACTCTGGAGAGCGATGCGCGGTCGGGCCTGCGCTGCGAATGGGTCGATCGAGTCATCACCATCACCGCGGACAAACTCACCTTCTCCGGGCGGCTCGTCGGCGGCGCCGCGTGCGGTGACGACGGCAGGCGAATGGCGATCACCCTGCGACCCGACGGCTCGGCCGAGTACACCGCACCCACACCGGCGGGCGAAGCCGTCACCGGCACATTGCGGAAGAACTAGGCCGTATCCGCCCGGGCCGGGGTGAAGCTACGGCTCCGAGCCGGATCGAAGGCGCCAAGCATGGTGGTTCACACGATTGCCTCCGCCCGCCGGGGGTGAATACGTTGGTCCTCGCGGACGCCCCCGCAGGCACTGCGCGGCGGCATGAGCATCGACATGATGGGAGCTGGCGCACTTGAGCGAGCCGACGTACTACGCACCTGAGGGCGGCCTGCCGTCACAGACCACGCTGCTGACCGACCGGGCCATCGTGAAGGAGGCGTACACCGTCATCCCGCGCGGCGTGCTCCGCGACATCGTGACCAGCAATCTGCCCGGCTGGAACAACACCCGCACGTGGATCCTCGCCAAGCCGATCGCCGGCTTCGCCACCACGTTCGCGCAGTACATCGTCGAGGTCTCACCCGGCGGCGGCAGTTCCGAGCCCGAGCCCGAGCGCGGCGTCGAGTCGGTGCTGTTCCTGCTGACCGGCACCCTGAACGTCGTCATCGAGGGCGATAAGCACACTCTCACGCCGGGCGGGTACGCCTATCTCCCCGCGGGCGCGAACTGGTCGGTGGCCAACGAGTCCGCCGAGGCGGCGACCTTCCAATGGGTCCGCAAGGCGTACGAACCGCTGGCGGGTTACACGCCGCGGGCGTTCGCGGTGCAGGAACAGGATGTCGAGCCCACGCCGATGCCCGACACCGACGGCGCCTGGGCCACCACCCGATTCGTCGACCCGAACGACCTCGCCCACGACATGCACGTCAATATCGTCACTTTCGAGCCCGGCGCGGTGATCCCGTTCGCCGAGACGCACGTGATGGAGCACGGCATCTACGTCCTCGAAGGCAAGGCGGTGTACCGCCTCAACGACGACTGGGTCGAGGTCGAGGCGGGCGATTTCATGTGGCTGCGCGCCTTCTGCCCGCAAGCCTGCTACGCGGGCGGTCCCGGCAAATTCCGCTACCTGCTGTACAAGGACGTCAACCGCCAGATCAAGCTGACCTGACGACGCCTCGGGGCGCGGATCAGGCCGGTTCGGCAATGAGGTGGTGGTAAGCGGTGTCGAGGGGAATATCGACCGCGAACCAGGCCGCGGGGCGATCGTCGTCGCGCGGCGACCACGCGGTGGCGATGCACAGCCGGGCCACCTCCGTGGCGGCCAGGCCGGGCAGGCGCCAGGCGATGGCGGCCGGATCCGCGTAGCGCACACCGTATTCGGCGGAGCCCTCCTCGCCGTCCGGCAGCAGGTGCGCCCAGCCGTAGGGCATGAGCCGGCCGTCCGCGGCCTGCATGCCGAGCAGTTCGGAATCCGGGCCGCCGACCGACACCAGGAAATGCTCGTTCTCGACGCTCACGGCCGCGAGGCATTCGCCCGGATCCGGGCCGCCGACGGCATCGGCGGGCAGATCGGTCATCTCGGCCGAAATGCACAGTCCGGGTACATCGGCGTGTGCCTGCACCTGCCAGATGGCCGCCCACATGGGCACCGGCGCGCCGCCGTCCCAGGCGGGTACCTCGATGCTCCCGATCAGCAGATCGACCGTTGCGCTGCGATGCGTCCACCGGTGCAGCTGCGAGTCATTCGGCAAGCGCCACAGGGCATCCGGCTCGGCCGTCAGCGTGTCCGATCCGAGGGTGACGGAGAATCCGACAATGCCGAGGGGCGTATCGATCACGGCCCGGCGCCGATCCGCTGTGTCCAGGTGGTCGGTGGGAAGCATGCCCACATCATCCAGGTGCCCCGAGCCCGCGCCGGTTTCAGGTCGGCGAGGTGGGCCGAATGCGTGGATCGGCTAGGGCAGGTCACCGGAGTCGAATCGGTCGTCGTAGTGGGCGCGGGCCTGCTCGACCTCGGGCAAGGCGACGGTGGACCAGTTCAGCAGGGCGTCGATGAGTTCCTGCAAGGTCCGTCCCAGCGGGGTGATGCGGTATTCGACGGCGATCGGGCGCGTGCTCGTGATGACGCGCTCGATCATGCCGTTGCGTTCCAGCCGGCGCAGCGCCGTGGTGAGGGACTTCTGGGTGATCACCGGGATTGCGCGGCGAAGTTCGTTGAAGCGCAGTGGATTTCCACACAGGGCGTCGAGGATGTTCAGCGACCACTTGTCGAGGACCTGATCGAGCAGTTCGCGGTGCTTGTCGGTGAACTGGGGAGTGTCCGACTGGGGTAGAGCGGTTTCCAGCATGACACCTAGTCTCGTTGAAGTGCCCTTCGAGTACCAGGTAGACATCGGATACCTACTCCGAAGTGAAGGGACACCCCATGACAGTGCAGTTGCTGACCCCCGAGGGCATGTTCGCTCCCGTTCCGTACCATCATGTTTCGATCAGCACGGGTTCGCGCCAGGTGCACGTGGCCGGGCAGATCGCGCGCGACGCCGAGGGGAATCCCGTGGCGACGGGCGACCTCGCCGGTCAGGTCGCGCACGCGCTGCGCAATACGGCTCGCGGGCTGGCCGGGGCCGGGGCGAGCTTCGCCGATGTCGTGCGGCTCCGGTTCTTCGTCACGCAATGGAGCCCGGACAAGTACGACGAATTCGTCGAAGGCATCGAGCGCGTCGTCGACGAGCTCGGAATACCGCAGCCCTTGCCACCCCTGTCGGCGATCGGCGTCGACTACCTGTTCGAGCCCGATGTGCTCGTCGAGGTCGAGGCGTTCGCCGTAATCGACTGAGCGGCGGGCCGTCAGCGGGCCGGGCGGCCGATCGGACCGTCACTGCTGGCGGCGCGGGGCCAGTTGTACCCGTCGTGGTCGTCGGAATCGGCTGATCTCGACGGCATTTCGAAATCGGAGCGGTCGTCGAGCTCGGCCAGGCCGACCAGGACGATCAGCATCATGGTCACCATGGTGACGATGAGGATCAGCGGGCCGATCAGCTGCATGGGATCGACACCGGTGGCGGGGACGTGGTTGTCCATGGCGTGCGCGCGCATGGAAGCCATTCCGGTGTAATGCATTCCGCACACCGCCAAGCCCATGATGAGGGCCGCGCCCAGGGTCGCGCGGAAGCCGCGGACGTGCAGCATGAACCACAGCGCCGCCGTCGCGGCGACAATGGCGATGACAATGGACAGCGCCACCAGCGGGGTGCGGTACTCCATGTGCGCCGAGGAATGCATGGCGTACATGCCCAGGTAGTGCATGGCGGCGACGCCCAGCCCGGTAATGGCCCCGCCGATGGGCAGTGCGATGATCTCGCGGCGGACGCGCACGGCGATGGAGAGCCCGATCCACACGACGACGATGGCGATGGCCGCGCTCAGCGCGGTCATCGGCACGTCGTAGCGGATGGTGGCATCGGTGATGGCGAAGCCGAGCATGGCGGTGAAGTGCATGACCCAGATGCCGCAGCCGCCGAGGGCCACGGCCGCGGCGACCAGCCAGCCCGCGGGCCAGCGGGCGTCGCGGGCGTGGGCCGCGCAGCGCAGGCCGAGCACGGAGCCGATGACGGACATGAGATAGGCCAGGACGGGGGTCACCCAGCCGTTGTTGAAATGGTCGAGCTCGAGCACGGGTACTACTCCGATAATGATTGTGTGTGGGGCCGTGGGCGTTCCGGCTCAGCCGAGCAGGTGCGCCGGAGTGCCGCAGGGGCGCGCCTTGTGCACGAAGTTGTGCCGCAGGCGGTGGTAAGGCTCGTCCTGGCCGTAGAAGTTCTGCCACATGTGCGCCAATTCCTCTGCGCGGTAGGCGGAGAGCGGTTTGACGGCCTCGTCGGCGGCCAGGCGGCGCTTCTTCTCGATCAGGCGATCGGACAGCTCCGGTTCGGCGGCCAGGGCCTCGGCCTCCTGCCGCACCCAGCTCCAGAAGTCACCGGCGCTGCCGGAAATTACCTTGTCCACCAAGCCGATTCGGGCGGCTGCGGGTGCGCCGAGGGGGAGCGGTTCGCTGGTCAGGCGGTGCGCCATGGCCGCGCCCACGCGGCGGGGGAGGGTGTAGGTCCAATACTCCGAACCGTGCAGGCCCATCAGTCGGTAGTGCGGGTTGAGCACCGCCGAAGAGCGGCACCAGACCTCGTCGGCCGCCAGCGCCAGCATGACCCCGCCGGCGGCGGCGTTTCCGGCCAGCGCCGAGATGACGAGTTTGTCGGTGGTGGTGAGGATTTCCTCGACGAGGTCGTCCATCGCATTGATATTGCGCCAGGATTCGGCGGCCGGATCGGCGGCGGCCTCGATGACGTTCAGGTGGATGCCATTGGAGAAGAAGTCGCGAGAAGGGCCGAGCACCAGCACATTCACCGGCCGGGCGCACGCCTGCCGGTAGGCCGCCAGCAGTCGCCGGCACTGCTCGGTGCTCATGGCCCCGCAGGCGAAGCCGAATTCGAGGTAGCCGACCTCGTCGTGCTCGCGGTAGCGCAGCTCCGACCAGGTATTGCGCGTGGCCGCCTCGGCCGGGGTGACCGGGACCTCCGGGATTCCGGCCAGCAGTTCCGGGCCGAGCGCCTGGGTGGCGGGCTGTTTGAAGGTGGCCGGGCCGCCCGGGATCCGGCGCGCGCGCAACTGCGGCAGCCACACCGCGCCGTCAGCGGTGGCACGGCAGATCGCGCCGTCGCGGGTGGCGATGACCGTGCCCGCCGGGCCGCGCAGCTGATCCTCGTAATGCCCGCCGTGCAGGAAGAATTCGCGCCCGAACAGCGAATCCAATACGCCCGGTTGCGAATCGGCGGCCCGCAGCTTGCGCAGCACGGTGGCGGTGCTGTCGTGCAACCAGTCGATGCGCCGGAATTCCTGTGCGTGATAAGGCCGCAGCTGCCCGGTCACATCCGCCCGGGAGTAGTCCAGCGGTTCCGGCGTGAACCCGCCGTGCTCGAACCGCTCCACCGCCAGCAGCACCGCCCGCACGGCGGCGTCCGCGACCTCATTGCGGTACAGCTCGCTCTTCCCGCCGGTCGCCGGGAACGGCTCACTGGCCCAGATGGGTCCCGCGTCCATCTCGGCCACGGCTTGCAGCACGGTCACGCCCCACTGCGGGGCGTTCTCGTGAATCGCCCAGTCCAGTGAGGACGGCCCGCGGTCGCCCTTCGGTCCCGGATGCACGATGAGCACCGTGTACGCGGTCCAAATATCCTCCGGAATCGCGGTCGTGAGCATAGGGGCGAGAATCAGCTGCGGCCGGAACCGCGCCACCCCCGCCCGCAGCTCCTCGTCCCCCAGCGCCAGTTCCACCCCCACGTGATGCCCGCGCTCCCTCAGCTCGGTGTGGATCCGCTGCGTGAGGCTGTTGAATGCGCTGGCAACCAGCAGGATGCGCACAGTGCTTCCTCCATCAAACATCTAGCGACCGGAAACCGAATCCCCGGCTCCCCGTACGTAGTTCGCAGATGAAGCTAGCCAGCCGATAACTCGAGCGCACGTCGTACCCGCGCCGAGACCGAGTGAAACGTTGCATTATGAGAGCCGTTTGCCATGGTGAGCGATATGTCCGAGTTTTAAACCCGTATTTCAGTGTTATCACTGCCACAGCTTTCAAGTGGAAGCGTGTCCAAAGCGGGACACTGACGTTCACGAGCCGTTAACTGAAACCACGAAACCCTCACCCGGACAGCCCCTCCGGGCAGATTCCACACCGCGACTAGCCGTTGCCAACCGCATGCCGCCCATAGGTCGACACGCCCCGCCACCACGTGCCGGCGCGAAACCCGGCAGCGGCGACCGGGATGAAACTGAGCAGCCATCCGGGCGAGTCCGACTCCGAGATCACTCGTCGCGTCGAGATGCGAATGCACAGGCAGATTCTGGTCACTCGACGAGCTCAGCCAGCGAATTTCGATGTGCTTCTCGATGAATCGGCGTTGCACCGGGTGGTCGGCAGCCGTCGGATCATGTCTGTGCAGTTGCGTCATCTGGCGGAATCCGGAACGAAGCCGAACATCACGATCCGCGTGCTGCCGTACTCCGCCGGGATGCCGCTGGGCGATCTCACTGGACCGTTCATCATCTTGGACTTCGGTGAGGACGACAACAAAGAGCCGCTCGAGCCAGCCGTTGTCTACGTTGAGAGCTACACCGGTGCAATGTATTTCGATGATGCCGACATCGTTGAGCGTTATCGTTCAGCGCATGAGACGCTGCGGCGGATAGCGTTGGATGCGCAGCGCAGTCGTGATCTGCTTCGTCAGGTGGCAAGGGAGTACGAGCGTGAACGGTGAACTATCCGGAGCTCGCTGGTTCAAGAGCAGCTATAGCGGTGCCAGTCAGGACTGCGTAGAAGTTTCGTACCTCGACGGCGGGTTGGTCGGTATCCGAGATTCCAAGCGCACAACTGGGCCAGCGTTGCTGTTTACGTCCGCGCAGTGGGCTGCCTTCATCGCAGGTCTCTGATCGCGCAGTGGGCTAGTGTGGGTCGCGCTCGCCCACCTTGCGGACTCGGGTTGTCGCTATGGTGGCGCGCTTGCCTGCGCGGGTTTCCAGGCGTAGCTGGGGGATTGGGGTGCCTTCGGTGTCCACGAGAGTGGAGTGGGATTCGTGGGGGGTGAAGGCGTGGCGTTCTCCCCATTGGCGCAGGGCCACGATGGTGGTGAAGAGGTCTTGGCCGACCGCCGTTAGTTCGTAGGTGTGGCGTTTGCCGCCGGGGGTGGTGGCGGTGGTGAGGATGCCGTGGTCGACCAGTTTGCGCAGGCGGTCGGTGAGGATGTTGCGGGCGATTCCCAGGCGCTGCTGAAAGTCCGTGAAGGTTGTCGCGCCGTCCATGGCGTCGCGCACGATGAGCAGGGTCCAGCGGTCGCCGACCAGGTCTACGGTGCGTGCGACCGGGCAGGTGGGGTCGGTCCACGCGCGGCTGGGACCGGGGGTCGTGCTCATGGCCCTCCATCCAATCGGTTGCAATTCGAAACCGATTGTACCTATCCTCGATTAGTTGCATTTTGCTACTGATTTTGGAGGTGTTGTGCCAACAGCAGTCACAAGCTCGCGGCGATTCGTCCTGGCCTCGGTGTGCGCGGCGGCGGTATCGACGATCTACGCCATCCAGCCCGTCCTGGAAGAAGCGGGCCGAGACCTCGGCTTGGCTCCGCGATCGCTCGGTGGTCTGGTGGCGGCCGGGCAGATCGGGTACTTCCTCGGGCTGATCCTGCTGGTTCCGCTCGGCGATATCCTGAACCGCCGTCGCCTCATTACCGCGCATCTCACGCTCACCGCGGTCGGCGCGACGATCACGGCCCTCGCGCCCAACGGTCCGATCGCGTTGGCGGGCTTGGCAATCGCGGGATTCTTCGCTGTCGTGGTGCAGGTGACCGTCGCTTACGTCGCAGCGGTCTCAGCGCCGGTCGAACGTGGCCGCAATATCGGCGCGGTCACCTCGGGGGTGGTGCTCGGCATCCTCGGCGTCCGCATTCTCGCGGGCGTCCTCGGGGATACGACCGGCTGGCGGGCCGTCTACGCTCTGCTCGCGATCCTCTGCCTGGCGCTGGCCTTCATCGTGCACACCACCCTCGCCCCGGACCGTAGAACCCCCGGTCCGCGCTACGGCCGAGCCCTGGCGTCGATGGGCCGACTGGTCCGCTCGGACCGTCTCTTCCTGTCCCGCGGGCTGATCGCCTTCTTCCTCTTCGCATCCTTCGGCACTCTCTGGAGCGGCTTGGCACTTCCCTTGGCCGCCGCACCCTGGCACCTCACCACCACTCAGATCGGCCTGTTCGGCTTGGCCGGCCTGGCTGGGGCCCTGGGTGCCGCGCGCGCCGGACGCTGGGCCGATTCCGGTCACGCACAAGCGATCACGGGTTCGGCGCTGGCATTGCTCACCGCGTCCTGGTTCTTCGTATCCCGCACCGAGTCAACGCTGTGGCTGCTCATCCTCGGCATCGTCCTGCTCGATTTCGCCGTGCAAGCCGTCCACGTCAGCAGCCAGCACCTGCTCACCACGGCCCATCCCGATCGGGCCAGCACGGTAATCGGCGCGTACATGGCGTTCTACTCCCTCGGGTCCGCCCTGGGCGCGGTCGCAACCGCCTGGGCGTACACCGCTTGGGGCTGGCCCGCCGCCTGCCTGACCGGGGCCGCCTTCTCCCTGTCCGCCCTGATCCTGTGGGCCATAACGCAATTCACCCGCCGCAGTGCATCTGCGGCGGGTGAACATCTCGAGGAGGACGCATCCGTCAGGCTTCCCACACGAACCCATCGGGATCGGTGAAGGGGCCGGTATTGCCGCTGACCACGATCCCGTGCGAGCCCGACCCATCGGGTGAGACACCGGCATCCTTGGCGGCCGCCTTGCGCGGGTACATGGCCAGCTTGATCGGGGAATCCGGCAGTGCGAACTCGACGTACTTGCCGCCGAAGCTCTTCGACACGGTGAGGCCGCGCTCGACGTAGAACTGCTTGCTGGCCTTCACGTCCTCGACGCCGAGCAGCAGGACGACGCTGTCGACCTCGCGGCTGGAGGGTCCGGTGTCCTTCTTCTGCGAGGTGGTGATTTTCCAGATGGTGCCGTCGGGGCCTTGGACGACGGCGCCGTAGCCCCAGAGGTTCTTCTTGGCGGGCTTCAACAGGGTGAAGCCGTTCCGCAGGGCTGCGGAGATGAGGTTGTCGGCGGTCCCGGGCTGGTCGACTACCAGGGACATCATGAATCCGCGGAAGCCTTCCGGCGACGCCTGTGCGGGACGGAAGGTCAGTTTGCCGCCGAGGCCGAAGGCGGCTTCGTAGGCGGCCGCGACGCCGGTGGGATCGGCGACCTCGAGGCTGACATTGATCTCGGTGGTGGGGGCGGTGGCGGTGGTGTTCGTCATGGCTATAACGCTAAATTTCGCCTGGACCAGCGACATCCGTGCCGAACACGGGTTCCGCCACGTAACCGGCCACGTACCGCCGCTGCGGGTCACCCGAGCGCGGTGGCGATGATCTCCGCGCTGTCGACGTGCAGCGCCTGCGCCGCGGTCTTGCCGGTCGCCGCGAGGTAGGCGTCGACCAGCCGATTGCCTGCGGAATACCCCGCCCCCGTCGGCAACCCGACCGGGGTCACCCCGAGATGCTCGGCGATGGTGTCGCCGTGCACCCAGGCGCTGAAGTTCTGCATGCCGGTAATCCCCAGTCCGGTAACGACTTTCGCGAACGCCGCGTCATCGTGCAAGGTGGGCACGCCGATCCGGGTGTACCCGAGGTCGCCGTAGAGCTGGCGCGCGAAGGCATCGGCCAACCCCTCACCCACCACATGCTCGCCGACGGTGACCGTCATCGGATCCCACACCACGCCGCCGGGGCTGTAGCGCAGATTGTGGTTGAGCTCGTGCACCGCCGTGCTCTCCAGCCGCTCCAGGTTCTCCGGGTAGGGCCAGAACGGGATCGTGATGTAGCCGGAGATGCCGCCGAACCCGGTGACCCCCAGGCTTGGGCCCATGAAGTTGGCGTCGCCCGGATCGCCGAGCACCAGCAGTACGGTGATATCCGGCACGCTGAATCCCGGTGTCGCGTCGACCAATACGGCCGCCGCCGCATCGAGCGCCTGCTGCATGCGCTCCCATGCCCCGGCCGCCGCCATTGTCTCCAGCGCGTCCAGGCAACGCTCCTCGTCGCGATCGATGGGGAACCCGGCCGCCTGCCGATGGAACGCCACCAGATCGACCTCCCCCGGAAAATACCGGTACATCCCCGCGATCGATTCGAGCATCGATCGCAGCATGCCCTCACGATCACCCACCGGCGCCCGCAGGATCTCCTTCATAGCCGTATACGAGTCGAGAACAGTTATCGTCACCCGCCGAAAATTAAGCCCTCACGTAACGTGAGGGTCAAACACCGCGCATCCGCTAGCGCTCGGGAACGTCCACCGCGATCTCCCCACCGAGGTGGTAGCCGTCGGTCAACCGCAGATTGTCCCCACTCCAGAACCTGCCCGGGTCATACCAATTCGGCCGCTTCTCCGGCAGCAATCCCATGGCCTGGTACGTCATGGCGACGATCTCCGCGCAGTAGGCGTTCTCCAGCCCGGCCTCGGCCTCGCGCGTCTTCGATCGCTTCGGTAGCGGCACCCGCCCCCGCAGCCACCGCCCCGCCAGCGCACTGGTCGACGGAAACGGCATCCCGTCCAGCCGCGCCACCATCCGCAGCGCCGCATCCTCCATCTCGCGCGTCACCGCCCGATCCAACTGCCGAACCCACGCCTGCTGCCCATACTCATTGGCCCACCGCATGACCGCCGCCCGCATATCGTGCAGCTGCGCACCACGATGATGACTACCCGACCAAATATCCGGCAATGCCTTCCCCAGCTCGGCATGCCAGATCAAAGCCGGCAGATCATCGATCACCACCGCCATCCCGACATGATTCACCGGGCTGTTCGTCAGCCCCCGAATCGCCCGATCAGCCCCCGAATGCCCACGAAACAACCACAGATCACCCGTCCGCGTGAGCTCCACCGCTTCATCCAACCCGATACTCGACAGCGCTTCGCCTGGCACACCGGCTAGCCTAGGCCCATGCGCTGGTGGAAAGTGCTCGGCTTGGCAGGCGCCGCAGGCGTAGCGGCAACCGGAGTGGTCATCGTTCGCTCCGAACGCAAACGCCGCGCCTACACCCCCGACCAGGTCCGCGCTCGCCTCCACGCCCGCCTCGCCGACCACCCCGAGCCCCCCGGCGACAACAAGCCCTGAGCGCCCGTGTGAAACAGCATCGACCGGGAACTGGTGGCGGCGCCCTCTCGACGTTTGCCGCCACCAGTTCCCGGTCGGCGTCGTTTCACATGCGGGACTGGATGCCTGGGCGGAGTCCGGCGGTCTGGTCGACGAATTCTTCGACCAGGCGGGTGTAGGTCGCTGGTTGTTCCATGTTCGGGAAGTGGCCTGCGTGGTCGATTGTGGTGCGGCGGCCGTGGGGAACGGCGTCGAGGAGGCGGTCGACGGTTGCGGTCAGGTCCGGGGAGTCGAGTGCGCCGTCGACGGCTAGTACGGGGACATGGATCGTGTGGGCGCGGGTGGTGACGTCGGCGGCGGGGACGGTGTAGTCCGGTTGTGGGGCAGTGTGTTTGGCCAGGGTTCGAGCGGCCATGGTTCGGAGCTTCTCGATGACGGTCGGGTCGACGTCGTTCAGTGAGCGGGTCGGGCCTGCCGCCCACCGGACGAATGCTTCCATCCATGCGGCGATGTCTCGGCGAGTCATGGCGTCGGCTTGGGCGGCGGCGAGATCCTTCGACCACCGGTCGCGATAGTCGGGCTCGCCGAGGCCGCGGCCGCTGACGATCAGGCCGTCGACCAGCTCCGGATACTCGATGGCGGTGTCGATCGCGGTCATCGCGCCCATGGAGACGCCCACCAGGACGGCGGATTCCACTTCGAGATGACGCAGGAGGGCGGCCACGTCGTCGACCTGGCGGAAAGGTTTTGTCGCGATGGCGGATTCGCCGTGACCCCGGGCGTCGGGGGCGATTACGCGGTGGCGCCGGCTCAGGGCCGACAGTTGCGGGTCGAACATGGTGGAGTCCACGAAGCTCGCGTGCAGCAGGACGACCGGGCGGCCCGCGCCGCCGGTATCGCGGTACGCCAGGGCGCCGTCGGCGGATTCGAAGGTGTGCAGGTCGGTCGCGGCAGTCATGACAACCAAGGTGTCATAACTGGTTTGGTTTGACAACTGAGGTGTCATAATCATTCTGTGGACGATCCCCTCGCACCCGATGACCTCGCACCTCGACTCATGGAGGTCTTCTCCCAGGTCGGCATCCTCTACCGGCACGTCTATCGCAAGATCGAGCAGGAGACATTGCCGCCGGGGGTGTCGGTCGGTGTTCGCGCCGTGTGCGATCTGCTCGGCACGCACGGGCCCATGACCGTTCCGCAGATGGGGCGCGCTCAGGCATTGAGCCGGCAGTTCGTCCAGCGCATGGTCAATGACGCCCTCGCGGAGGAGCTCGTCGAAACCCTCGACAACCCACGGCATCAACGCTCGCCGCTGATCAGCCTGACGGCGAAGGGGAAGGCGGCGATCACCGCGACCACCGCCCGCGAGCACGCCGTGCTGCGCGGTGTGGGCGGCGACCTCACCGCCGCCGATATCGACACCTGCCTGCGCGTCCTGCGTCACCTCGGCGAACCCTTCGCCGGTGTGGACATGAACAGCCCGGCCGGATGCGATCGCTGAATTGCCCGGCTGCGACCTACTTTCGAGTCTCGGGTGGGTCGGGGAGGGCCAGGCAGAGGGCTTCGAGGGCCGGGGTGAAGGCGTGGTCGGCGGGGGTGCCGTAGCCGATTACCAGGCCGTCTCGGGTGGGCATGGGGCCGGCGGGGTGGCGGTACGGGGTGAGGCCGTCGAGGGCGAGGCCCTGGCGGCGGGCGGCGTGGAGGGTGGAATCCTCTGTGCCGGAGGGGAGTTCGAGGACGGCGTGGAGGCCGGCGGCTATGCCGGAGACTCGGATGTGGGGGGCGCGGGTGGCGAGGGTGTGGACCAGTTGGGCGCGGCGGCGGCGGTAGGTGATGCGGGTGCGGCGCAGGTGGCGGTCGTAGGCGCCGGAGGTGAAGAAGTCGGCCAGGGTTAGTTGGTCTATTGCGCTGCATTGCATTTCGCGGGCGCCTTTGGCGGACAGGACATTGTCGATGAGGCGGGCGGGGAGGGCCATCCAGCCGACGCGGAGGGCGGGGGAGAGGCTCTTGCTGACCGAGCCCAGGTAGACGACGCGGTCGGGGTCCAGGCCCTGGAGCGCGCCGACGGGCTGGCGGTCGTAGCGGAATTCGCCGTCGTAGTCGTCCTCGAGGATCACGCTGCCGGTGGAGCGGGCCCAATCGATCACTGCCGCACGGCGTTCCGGGTGCAGGGGGCCGCCGGTGGGGTATTGGTGCGCGGGGGTGAGCAGGACGGCGCGGGCGTCGGTGGCGGGGAGTTCCCCGGTGTGAGCGCCGTGGGAATCGACGGTCAGCGGGATGGTGTGCTGCCCCGCGCCGTGCAGGATGTCGCGGTAGAAGCCTAACCCATACGCCTCCATGGCAATTGGGCCGTCCAGGACGGAGGCCATGAGCCGCAGGCCGTGGGCGAAGCCGGAGCAGATGATGATGCGATCGGGCTCGGTGCGCACGCCGCGGGCCCGGGTCAGGTATTCGGCCAGGGCGGTGCGCAATTCGAGGCGGCCGCGGGGATCGCCCACGCCGAAGGCGTCATTGGGGGCCGCGGACAGGGCGCGGCGGGTCGAGGCGATCCAGGCGGTGCGCGGGAAGGCCGCCGCATTGGGGGAACTGGGTTGCAGGTCATGGCTGACGCGGCGCGGGGCCGGGCGATAGGGGCGGCCGGTGCGCTCATCGGGCGCGGGCACGGCGCGCTGGGCCACGCGGGTGCCGGAACCCTGGCGGGCCGTGAGCCACCCCTCCTCGACCAGTTCGGCATAGGCCGCGGCCACGGTATTGCGGGCAATGCCCAGGTCCATCGCGAGACTGCGATACGGGGGCAGCCGGGTGCCGGGTGCGAGGCGTCCGGAGCGAATGGCCTCGCGCAGGGCGGCCATGAGCGCGGACCGCCGGTTGCCCGCCCTCGCGAGCTCGAGGTGCAGGTCGACGCCCTGATCCGACTCGGGCAGCTCCGGAGATCGCCGAGAATTGACCCATGCTTCTGCCATAGGAATGAACCATATTCGTGGGTCTTTCCAGCCGTACGTTTATGTCATGACAACGATCCAGATCGCCGAACGCATGAACTTCTCCGCCGTCGCCCCCAAGGTCTTCAAGGCCGTCATGGCCCTCGACGCCGCCGCCCGCCAGGGCATCGACCCGGTCCTGCTGGAACTGGTGCAGATTCGCGCCTCGCAGATCAACCGGTGCGCCTACTGCATCGACTACCACACCACCGACGCCCGTAAGGCCGGCGAAGCCGAGGAGCGCATCTACCAGCTCAGCGCCTGGGAGGAATCGAGCCTGTTCACCGCGCGGGAGCGCGCCGCCCTGGCTCTGACCGAGGCGGTCACCCGACTGCCCGAAGGCGTTCCGGACGCGGTCTACAACGAGGCCGCCGCACACTTCGGCGAATCCGAACTGGCGCAACTCATCGCGCTCATCTTCACCACCAATACCTGGAACCGGATGAACGTCACCACCCGCAAGACCCCCGGCACCCTCTGATCCGCTGCTCTCCTCGCGCCGGGCGGCTCCCCGCGAGCCGCCCCGGGACCCCTTGTGCACGAAAGGTTTTCCGCCATGACCGCCCTCCTCGCCCCCGAGCGCACCCCGCTGCGCGGCTGGCTCGCCGTACTGGCCGTGACGCTCGGCATCTTCTCCCTGATGACCTCCGAACTCCTGCCCGTCGGCCTGCTCACCCCGGTCGGTTCGGCCCTGCACATCTCCGCAGGCACCGCGGGCCTGATGGTCACGGTGCCCGGTCTGGTGGCCGCCTTCTCCGCCCCACTGATCACCGTGATCACCGGCCGCGTCGACCGCCGCCTCGTGCTGGTCGCCCTCATCGCGCTCATGGGCGCGGCCAATCTCGCCTCCAGCATGGCGACCAGCTTCACCGTCATCCTGATCGCACGCTTCCTCATCGGCATCGCCGTCGGCGGATTCTGGTCCATCGCGGGCAGTATCGCGCTGCGCCTGGTCCCCGAGCATCAGGTGGGCCGCGCCACCGCCGTCATCTTCGGCGGCGTCGAAACCGCCTCCGTGTTCGGCGTCCCCACCGGCACCTTCATCGGTGATCTGAGCGGCTGGCGCGCCGCCTTCGCCGTGGTCGGCCTGCTCGGCCTGGTCTCGGTGATCGCCATGGCCTTCCTGCTGCCCAGCCTGCCCGCCCAGCGCACCATCGGATTCGCGGACCTGCCAAAGGTTTTCGGCGCCAACCCCACCCTGCGCGCCGCGCTCGCGCTGACCTTCCTGGTCATCACCGGCCATTTCCTGGCCTACACCTTCGTGCGCCCCATCCTGCTCGAGGACGGCATCGGCGAGCACGCGATCGGCGTGCTGCTGCTGGTGTTCGGCATTGCCGGCATCTGCGGCAACTTCCTGGCCGGCGCGCTGGTCTCGAAGGGCCTGCGCCGCGCCACCGCCGCCATTGCCGCCGCCCTCATCGCGGCCATGCTGGTGCTCGCCGTCGCCGACCACACCACCGTGACCGCGGCCGCCGCCCTGATCCTGTGGGGCCTGGGCTACGGCGGCGTGCCGGTCACCTTCCAGACCTGGGTCATGCGCTCGGCCCCCGACACCACCGAGGCCGCGTCCTCACTGTTCGTGTCGGTCTTCAATATCTCCATCGCCCTCGGCGCGCTGTTCGGCGGCTTCGCGGTCGACGGCCTCGCCACCGCCGGCGTGCTCTGGATCGGCGCGACCCTGGTCCTGCTGGCCCTGCCGATCATCCACCGGGCGGGCCGGGCTCACGCCCTGTAGGTGGTGAGGATGGCGCGAATCGAGGACGTGACGGGTAGGTCGCCATCGAGGGGCAGCCACCGGTAGGCGGCGTAGTTGGTGAGCCGGACCGGCGAGACCGCGGCGACTTCCGCCGCGAAATGCTCTCGGCGGACCGGCTTTCCGGCATTGGACAGATAGTCGAAACTGCCGAGGTGGCGGTGGATGTCGACGACCGTCAGCCCGGTCTCCTCCGCGACGGCTCGCGCCACGGCGGTGGCCAGCGGTTCCCCGGCGCGCACGATGGTCCCCGGCAGGCTCAGCGTGCTGCGCCCCTCGGCATACTCGTCACGCTCCAAGAGCAATACCGCGCCATTGTGCTCCAGCACGACCCCCACGCGTAGAGCGACCCCCTCCGCGGCGGCCTTCTCCGACAATTCGGTCAATGCCGACTCCCCGACAGATTGTCTGGGCGACAACTCGAAACCCTGCACTGCACACCCGCATCCCGTAACACCGGACATCCACGTCCAGTCCCACTGTCAACGCTACCGCCCGAGAAGCATTCAGCAGCAGCCGAATACGCCAGATCCGATGCAAATCAACCGAACCGATGTTCCATCCGGAAATCTTTCGTGACCAACCGGAGACAGACCTCCCGGTCAGCTGACTTGCACTTTTCCATTCTCCCCCACAAAGGACCGAGCCCGGCACAAGCCGGGCTCGGTCGCATGAACACGCGCCCCGGGTCGCTATTCCGCGTCGAGATACACCGGGAGATCGCGGTGGCCATTGGAGATGAAGCCGATCACCGGGGCGACCTCCGCGGGATCGGTGGCCAGCCGCAGGTTCGGGAAGCGCTCGAACAGCGCCGGGAGGGCGATGCTCGCCTCGAGCCGCGCCAGCGGCGCGCCGATGCAGTGGTGCGCACCGTGACCGAAGGCCACATGATCCTTGTTGACCCGGGTGACATCGAAGGTCTCGGCGGTCGCGCCGTGGATCTTCGGGTCGCGACCGGCCGCCGCATACGAAGCCAGAATCGCCTCCCCCTTGGCGATCTTGATATCGCCGACCTCGATGTCCTCCACCGCATAACGCAGCGGCAGATGCGCCACCGGCGACTCGTAGCGCAACGTCTCCTCGATGACGTCGTCCCAGCTCGCCGTCCCCGCCCGCACGGCGGCCAGCTGCTCGGGATGGGTGAGCAGCGAGAAGATGGCCTGATCGAGCAGGTTGACCGTGGTCTCGTGCCCGGCGTTGATGACCAGCATCAGCGTGTCGATCATCTCCTTCTCGGTCAGCCGCTCGCCGTCCTCGTCGCGGGTGGAGATGAGCACGCTGGTCATATCGTCGCCGGGATTGTCGCGGCGGAAGGCCACCAGATCCGCGATGAGCTCGCCCATTTCGATGTAGTTGGCCAGCGCGGCCTCGGGGCTGATCTCGGTGTCGAAGAAGCGGGCCACGCAGACGCGCAGGGCGGGCTCGCGCTCCTCCGGGACGCCCAGCAGTTCGCAGATTGCCTGGATCGGCACCGGGTAGGCGAAACCCTCACGCAGGTCCACGATCTCACCGGCGGGCGCGGCGGCCAGCTTGTCCAGCAGCCCGGTCACCAGCTCCTCGATGCGCGGCTGCATGGCCATGGTGCGGCGGTGGGTGAAGGCCGGCGACACCAGCTTGCGCAGCCGCCGGTGATCGGAACCGTAGGCGGTGAACATATTGACCGCCGCCACCCACGGGAACAGCGGCCAGTCCGCGGTGACCTCACCCTCGCGGAAGGCCGTCCAGTGCTGTGCCGCGTCCTTGGACACCCGGGGATCGGCCAGCAACCGCTTCAGCAGCTCGGCGTCGGTGACCGACCAGGCCGGCACGCCCATCAGCTCGACCAGGGTCACCGGGCCGCGGGCGCGGATGCGGGCGTTCTCGCCCTGAATGTCGACACCGGTCAGATCCAGCGCCAAGGGTTCCATCGTCACAGCCGTCTCCTACTCACACATTCAATGGCGGACACGCCGGAAAGACGACCGGCAGCGCTGCCAGCGCCCGGTGGAAAGGCCCTGGGCGCCAGACCAGTTCATCGACTGGAACGGCGAGACGCAACTCGGGCAGCGCATCCAGCAATTGATCGATCGCCTCCTGCGCGACGAGCGAGGCCACCGAGCGCGCCGGGCAGGCGTGCGGCCCGAGACTCCAGGCCAGATGGGAGCGATTGCCGATGCGCTCGCCGCCGCTGATGGCCGGATCGTTGTTGCAGCCGGTCATGCTGATGACCACCGGCTGATGCGCCGGCAACCAGGTGCCGTTGATGAGCATGGGCTGGCGCGGATAGGAGACGGAGAAGTTCGCCATGGGCGGGTCGTTGAAGAGCACCTCGTCCAAAGCGTCACGGGTGGAAAGGCTTCCGCCCAGCACGTCACCGGCGAAGCGGTCGTCGGTGAGGATCAGCCGCAGCGTATTGATGATGAGGTTCTGCTGCGGCTCCAGTCCGGCGCCGTAGATGCTGATGATGTTGTACAGCATCTCGGTGTCGTCGAGCGCGGCATTGTGCTGCAATAGCCGGGTCACCATATCGTCGCCGGGTTCGCGCCGCTTGAGCGCGATCAGCTCCAGCAGCGCCTCACTGAGCATCTGCATGCCCAGCGCGGCGTTCTCGTCCACCGAATCGAACAGCGCGGCCATGCCCGCGGCCACCCGCGCGCCGATATCCGGTGGGCAGCCCAGCATGTCGTTGAGCCCGGCGAAGACCAGCGGCATGGCGTACTGGCTGATCAGCTCCGCCTCGCCCTGCTCGCAGAAGGAGTTGATCAGCGGCAGCGCCTCGCGTTCCACGATGGCGTGCAGGCCGTGCAGATCGACGCCGTCGACCGCGGCCACATTGGCCTGCCGGTATCGCGCGTGCACCGCACCGGAATTGCGCAGCACATTCGGATACCACTGCAGCATCGGCTTGACCGGGGAGTCGTCCGGAACCGTCTCCTGCCAGACCCGCGGATCGGCCGGGAAATGCTCGGGATCATTGAGGATCCGCACCGCGTCGTGATATCCGATCACGAGGGTCGCGGGCACCCCGGGCGCCAGCTCCACCGGCACCAGGGACCCGTAGCGACGCCGCATCTCGCGGTAGCTGCCGTGCGGGTCGGCCGCGAATTCCTCGGTGTAGAGCGGGAAGTGGGTGCCGTCGGAAAGCGTGGACGGTCCGACCGGCATTCCAGTCGACGTGGTCAAAGGCGAGACTCCTGACGCGATTGAAACAGGTATTCGACGAGGGTGATGAGCGAGTGCACACAGGTCCGGCGATCGCGGGCGTCCAGGGCGGTCAGCGGCGTGGACTCGGTGAGGTCGAGCGCATCGCGCACCTCGTCGAGCGGATAGCGCTGCGCGCCCTCGAATTCGTTGACCGCCACCGCATACGGCACGCCGCGTTCCTCCAGCACCGACAGCACCTCGTCGGACTGCTCGATGCGCCGGGTGTCGACCAGCACCAGCGCGCCCAGCGCGCCCATGGCCAGCTCCTCCCACATGGGCAGGAAGCGCCGCTGGCCGGGAGTGCCGAAAAGGTACAGCGCCAGTTCGGGATTGAGTGTGATGCGCCCGAAATCCATGGCCACCGTGGTGGTCGTCTTGCTGCCCAGCCCGGTGATGTCGTCGACGCCGATGCTGGCCTCGGTAATGGTCTCCTCGGTGCGCAGCGGCTTGATCTCCGAGACGCTCCCGACGAAGGTGGTCTTGCCGACGCCGAAACTGCCTGCCACCAACAGCTTCACCGATCGGGTGATGGTGGACGGCAGGTAGTCGACGTGCGCGGGCGATGTGTGCGGGCCGGATTCCGCGGTGGCGGACTCAGACCGCAAGGGCGCGAAGCCCATTCAGTACCTCTTCCAGCAAACTGACGTCCGGCAACGTGTGTTCGGGCGTCCGGGTGATCAGGTGACCGCTGTCGATCAGGTCGGCGATGACGATCTTCACCACCGAGGGCGGCAGGTCGAGGTGCGCCGCGATCTCGGCGATCGACAGCGCACTGCGGCACAAGGTGAAGATCCGACGCGCGTCGGGAGAGCCCCCCTGCAATGGTGTCCCGGCGGCGACGATCACGGTGACCAGGTCCAGATGACGAGTGGGACGCGAACGCCCACCGGTGCGCACATACGCCCGGACCAGGTCGGGATCACGTCGCGGGCCGGTCATGGCCGGGCGACCCCGCGCGGTACCGCGCCGAGCTCGTGCCCGACCCGGGTGGCGAGTTCATTGAGCCGGTGCGCGACCAGCGCGACATCGACCTCCGGAGTGGTGGACACGCCCAGCACGGCCCCGACCCCGGCGGCGGTAATGAAGATCATCCCGCCGTCGTATTCGGTGACGTTCTGGCGCACATTGTCCCCGGGGCCCCCGCAGAATTCGCCGAGCGCCTTGCCCAGCGAGCGCAATCCCGATGCGGCGGCGGCGAATCGCTCCGCATTGTCGCGGGTGATGGTGCCCGAGTGCGCCATTCGCAAGCCGTCCTCGGACAGCAGCACCGCGAACCGCACCCCGGGCATATCCAGCTCGGCTAGTAGCCAGGCGAGCCGGTTGGGCCCCTCTTCCAGGTTCGAGACCGGCGCCGTGCCCTGCGGGTTGGTCGCAGTCGGTGAGTTCACGAGATCTTCCCTTCGGTCTGATCGGAGTCGGCGGCGCCCTGGTCGGCCGAGGCGGCGGCATTGCGGCCGCTGACCGAACCGGTGTGCCACGCCACCGCGATATCGGGTCGTGCGAGTTGGAGCGTGGGGGCGGACTGCCGCGCGGGCGCGGGGGCCGGGGCCGGTTGCAGGACCGGCAGCGGGCCGGTGGTGTACGTGGTCGACGCAACCACGGTGCGCCGCCGCCGCTTCGCCAGTCCGCTGGCGGTGAGCGCGGCGGCCGCCTCGGACTCCTCCGCGGGCCGCTGCACCGGGGCGACCGCCGGCGGGGTGCTCGCGGGCGGCACCGCGGCCGGCTGCTCGCGCACATCCTGCGGGGCGACGAGCAGCTGTTCGGGGATGTACACCATCGCGCGCACACCTCCGTACATATTGGGCCCGTCGATGTAGACGCTGAAGCCGTAGCGCTTCGTCAGGGCCGCGATACTGGGGAAACCGATCTTCGGGGCGGGACCGAGCTCGAGGATGTCGATGGAGCGCTCACCGGAGAGCACCTGGCGGGCCTCCTCCAACTGCTCCGGGCTCATGCGCACACCGGCGTCGTCGATGAGGATGGTCACGCCGTGGTGGCCCTCCTGGAAGCTGATGTCCACGAAGGACGTCGGCGGCGAATAACGCAGCGCGTTGTCCAGCAGCGTCGCCACGGTGTGCACCAGCGGCTCCACCACGCGGCTGGCCACCACCCGGTCGGCCTGCGCCGACCGCACGCGCAGGTAGTCGCGGACACGGCCGACCGCGCCGCCGACCACATCGGTCACCGACTGCTGCGGCCAGCGGCGGCCGGGCAGGCCACCGCTGACGATCACATAGGACTGCGCCTGCCGGATCATCTGCTGCACACTGTGATCGATGCGGATGAGGGTCTCGTAGACGGCGTCATCGCGGTGCTCGCGCAGCGCCACGCTGACCACCTTGCCGACGTCCGCGCCCAGGCTCACCACGGAGGTGCCGAAGGAGCGCACCGCGGCGCCGGTCACATCCCGCGAGGCGCCCTGCGCCTCGGCGCGAACGGCCTGCTCCGCGTTGGCGATTGCCTGCCGCGCCCGCTCCTCGGCCTCGCGGCGGCCGTGATCGAGCGCCTCGGCCCACAGCAGGCGCAGATCATCGGCGTAGGTTTCGACGGCCTGCCGCAGCAGCGTCGCGGTATTCGAATGCTCCAGGCCCGGAGGAATTTCCAGTCCGCTCACCGGCAGCCCCGGGCGGCGTGCCGACTCCGTCATGGACGGAAGCGTCTTGCGGACAAGCTGATCGATGAGGTATTCCGAACCACGGAGCTGGGCGGCCAGATTGTCGGCGCGCGCGCTTTCGGCACGCAACCGCACTGCCGTATACCCGGCCCCCGCGATCGCGAGCACAAGTACGGGGACGAGTATCCAGAGAAACATCACTGCCATATGGGGTTTCGTCAATCCTGTCGGCTACACACGGATCGGGCGACTCGCGCAAACTGCCCGACGGTAGCCAACAACATACCTATTTCGTTATCACCGCGTCACTTTCACCCCGGATCTGTCGGAAAGAGGCACTCGAGCGGGCTCGCTACTGCACAAAACCGCTGGTCGTCCGCCGGCCTATTACCGGAATCGACTGAGACGGACGGGCATCAGGATCGCGCGGGCGGGCGGCCGCCGATTGCGGTCGTCAATGCGGCGGCGGCAATGCGCACCGCGGCGGCCAATTCCGGCCAAGTGTCACCGCATTCGACATCCTCGTCCGGGCAGTGGTGGCGCAGGGTGAGACTCAGCGCCGCAATGGGCCGGCCGCCGTGATCGAAGACGGCATCGGCGACGGTGGCGAAACCCGGGGTGATGTAACCGTCCTCGACCGACCAGCCGCGAGCGGTCTCGGCGCGCAGGATGCGGCGCAGCTGACGGAGATCGCGCGGGCCGCGGGCGGTGCGCATGGGGAAGGCGGAGGCGGTGGGGAACAGGGCGCGCACGTGCGCGGGGGCGAGGTGACGCAGCATGGCGCGGCCGGTGGCGGTGAGATGGGCGGGCAGGCGCACCCCGACATCGGTCACCAGGGTCTGCGGGCGGGGCGGGCGCTGCTCGATGAGATAGAGCGATTCATTGCCGTGCAGGATGCCCAGGTGGCCCGTGCAGCCGGCGGTGTCGACCAGGGTGCGCAGCAGTGGCGCGGCCAGACGCTCGAGCGGGTCGTGGCGCAGATAGGCGGACCCGAGTTCGAAGGTCGCGACGCCGAGGCCGTACCGGCGCTCGTCGGGCAGGTAGGCCACATAGCCGGCGTGCTGTAGCTCGCCGAGCAGCTGATAGGTGGACGAGCGCGGGATGGCCAGTTCACGGGCGATGGCCCCGGCGGGCATGGGATTGGGCCGCTGGGCGAGCAGGCCGAGAATGCGCAGGCCGCGGCGCAGGGCCGGGATATCGGTACTCATCACACCCGCCTCGCGCTCGCATTGTTCGTACTGTCTGAAATACCAGACGAAATCCGGGTGTGGGTGCTCGAATCCGAAGGTCGTAAGGACTGGAATGGTGCCCATGACGATCGGGACGCAGCGGGTGGTGGTGGGCGCGGGGCCGATGACGGCCGCGCAGGTGGTGGCGGTCGCGCGGGAAGGCGCCCGGGTGGAGCTGGCCGCGGACGGCCTGGACCGGCTGGCCAAGGTGCGCGGGCACATCGACGAGCTGGCGCACAGCGAGCGGCCGGTGTACGGGGTGTCGACCGGATTCGGGGCGCTCGCGCTGCGGCACATCCCGCCGGAGCGGCGGACCGATCTGCAGCGCTCGCTCATCCGCTCGCACGCGGCCGGGGCGGGCGCGCCGGTGGAGCCGGAGGTGGTGCGGGCCATGATGCTGCTGCGGCTGCGCACCCTCATGACCGGGCACACCGGCGTGCGGCCCGAGACCGCGCGGGCGCTGGCCGAACTGCTCGACAGCGGGCTGATTCCGGTCGTCCCCGAATACGGGTCACTCGGCTGCTCGGGCGATCTCGCGCCGCTCGCCGCGGTCGCATTGGCGCTCATGGGGGAGGGCACGGTGCTCGGGGGAGCGGGTTCGCGCGCGGGGGCTGAGGATTCGCGGCCGATGGCAGAGGGTGCGCGGCCGGGGTCGGAGGGTGCGCGGCCGGTGGTGGAGGGATTGCGGCCGATGGCGGAGGCCATGTCCGAGGCCGGGCTGACACCGCTCACGCTGGCCGAGAAGGAAGGGCTGGCGCTGACCAATGGCACCGACGGCATGCTGGGCATGCTGCTGCTGGCCATCGCGGATCTGCATCGGCTGTTCGATCTTGCCGATCTGACCGCGGCCATGAGCGTGGAGGCGCAGCTGGGCACCGACCGGGTGTTCGCGGCCGATCTGCAGCAGCTGCGGCCGCACCCCGGGCAGGCGGTGTCGGCGGCGAATATGCTGGCGGCGCTGGCGGATTCGGAGATCGTGGCCAGCCATCGCGGGGAGGACTGCCCGCGTGTGCAGGACGCCTACTCGCTGCGGTGCGCCCCGCAGGTGCACGGGGCCGCGCGCGACACCCTGGCCCATGCCGAGACCGTGGCCGAGCGCGAATTGTCCTCCGCCATCGACAATCCCGTGGTGCTGGCCGACGGGCGGGTGGAGTCCAACGGCAACTTCCACGGCGCGCCGGTCGGGTACGTGCTGGACTTCCTGGCCATCGCCATCGCGGATGTGGCCAGCATCGCCGAGCGGCGCACCGACCGGATGCTGGATGTGCACCGGTCGCACGGGCTGCCGGCCTTCCTGGCCGACGATCCGGGCGTCGACTCCGGATACATGATCGCCCAGTACACCCAGGCGGGCATCGTCTCCGAGCTCAAGCGGTGCGCGGTGCCGGCCTCGGTGGATTCCATTCCGTCCAGCGCCATGCAGGAGGACCATGTGTCCATGGGCTGGGCCGCCGCGCGCAAGCTGCGCCGCGCCGTGGACGGGTTGACCAGTGTGCTGGCCATCGAATTGCTCACCGCCGCACGGGCTCTCGATTTCCGCGCACCACTGCGGCCCGCGCCGGTGACCGCGGCGGCGCGGGATCTGGTGCGGGAGCGGGTACCCGGGCCGGGGCCGGATCGCCATCTGGCGCCCGATATCGCGGCGGTGGAGCGGCTCATTCGCTCCGGTGCGGTGAATCAGATTCTCGAGCAGGGGGTTTCGAAACCATGACCGATATCGTCCGAGCCGCCCGCGGCACGTCGCGCACGGCCCGCAGCTGGCAGACCGAGGCCGCGTTGCGGATGCTGCACAACAATCTGGATCCCGAAGTCGCCGAGCGGCCGGAGGATCTGGTCGTCTACGGCGGGACGGGAAAGGCGGCGCGGGACTGGAACAGCTTTCACGCCCTGGCCCGCACCCTCACCGATCTCGCCGACGACGAGACGCTCCTGGTGCAATCCGGCAAGCCGGTGGGCGTGCTGCGCACCCACGAATGGGCGCCGCGCGTACTCATCGCCAATTCCAATCTCGTTGGCGATTGGGCCAATTGGCCGGAGTTCCGGCGGCTCGAGCAGCTCGGGCTGACCATGTACGGGCAGATGACCGCCGGATCCTGGATCTACATCGGCACCCAGGGCATTCTGCAGGGCACCTACGAGACCTTCGCGGCGGTGGCGGCCAAGCGCTTCGGCGGCAGCCTCGCCGGAACCCTCACCGTCACAGCGGGTCTGGGCGGCATGGGCGGCGCGCAGCCGCTCGCCATCACCATGAACGAGGGCGTGGCGCTGTGCATCGAATGCAATCCGCGCCATGCCGCGCGCCGGGTGGAGACCCGGTACCTGGACGAGATCGCCGACAACCTCGACGACGCCCTCACCCGGGTCATGGCCGCCAAGAAGGCCCGCCGCCCGCTGTCGGTCGGGCTCATCGGCAATGCCGCCGAGATCCTGCCCGAACTGCTGCGCCGCGAGGTCGAGGCCGACATCGTCACCGACCAGACCTCCGCCCACGACCCCCTCACCTACCTGCCCATCGGCATCGCCCTGGAGGACTGGGACGACTACGCCAGTCGCAAACCCGATGAATTCACCCGCCGCGCCCGCGATTCCATGGCCCTGCACGTCGGCGCCATGGTCGGCTTCCTGGACCGCGGCGCCGAGGTCTTCGACTACGGCAATTCCATTCGCGGCGAAGCCGAACTGGCCGGCTACGAGCGCGCCTTCGACTTCCCCGGCTTCGTCCCCGCCTACATCCGCCCCCTCTTCTGCGAAGGCAAAGGCCCCTTCCGCTGGGTGGCCCTCTCCGGCGACCCGGCCGATATCGCCGCCACCGACCGAGCCATCCTCGACCTGTTCCCGGAGAACGAATCCCTGGCCCGCTGGATCCGCCTCGCCGGCGACCGCGTCGCCTTCCAGGGCCTGCCCGCCCGCATCTGCTGGCTCGGCTACGGCGACCGCCACCGCGCCGGCCTCCGCTTCAACGAACTGGTCGCCACCGGCGAAGTCTCCGCCCCCATCGTCATAGGCCGCGACCACCTCGACGCCGGCTCGGTCGCCTCCCCCTACCGCGAAACCGAAGCCATGGCCGACGGCTCCGACGCCATAGCCGACTGGCCCCTCCTCAACGCCCTGGTCAACACCGCCTCCGGCGCCAGCTGGGTCTCCATCCACCAGGGCGGCGGCGTCGGCATGGGCCGCTCCATCCACGCCGGCCAGGTCACCGTCGCCGACGGCACACCCCTCGCCGCCCAGAAGATCGAACGAGTCCTCACCAACGACCCGGCCACGGGCGTCCTACGCCACGTGGACGCCGGCTATCCGGAAGCGGAAACCGTCGCCCGCGCCAAAGACCTTCGAGTTCCGATGTGGGAGAAGTGAGCCGATGACATCCGCCAATGATCTGCTGTCCGAGATCAGCGCGGTCGGTGCCGACCGGGCGCGGGGAGGCTACTCGCGGCATGTTTTCACGACTGCCGATTCCGAGCTGCGGGAGTGGTTTTCCGCGGCGGCGCGGGTGCGGGGGCTCGATGTGCAGGTGGATCGGAATGCCAATGTGTGGGCTTGGTTCGGGGCTCCGGGGGCGGATGCCGTGGTGACCGGGAGTCATCTGGATTCGGTGCCGGGGGGTGGGGCCTATGACGGGCCGTTGGGGGTGGTGAGTGCGCTGGCGGCGTTCGACATGTTGCGGGCGGAGGGGTTCGTGCCGCGGCGGCCGCTGGCGATCGTGGTGTTCGCGGAGGAGGAGGGTGGGCGGTTCGGGGTGCCGTGTCTGGGATCCCGGTTGCTGACCGGCACGCTCGATCCGGCGGATGCGCTCGTGCTGCGCGATGCGGATGGCACTTCGTTCGCCGAGGCGGCGCGGGTGGCGGGGCTGGTGCCGGAGCATTTCGGCCGGGATGACGAAACACTCGGGCGGATAGGGGCTTTCGTCGAGCTGCATGTCGAGCAGGGGCGGGGTCTCATTCACCTGGATTCGCCGCTGGCGGTGGGCAGCAACATCATTCCGCACGGGCGCTGGCGGTTCACGTTCACCGGGCAGGGCAATCATGCGGGGACGACGCTCATGGACGACCGTCGCGACCCGATGTTGCCCGCCGCCGACATGATTCGCACGGTGCGTCGCGCGGCGGCCGCCGTGCCCGAGGCGCGGGCCACGGTCGGCAGGCTCGTGCCCACCCCGGGCGGCACCAATGTCATCGCTTCGCAGGTCGACGTCTGGCTCGACGCCCGCTTGCCCGAACCGGGGAACGTTCGTGAGCTGGTCGCCGCGATCACCGAACAGGCCAGGGCCGCGGCCGAACTCGAGGGGTGCGGGCTGGACGTCGTGGAGCAGTCGTTCGAGGGCACGGCGCATTTCGATCCCCGGCTGCGCGACGAACTCACCACACTGCTCGGCGGCGCACCGGTGCTGCCCACCGGTGCGGGTCATGACGCCGCGGTGCTGGCTCCCTTCGTCCCGACGGCCATGCTGTACGTGCGCAATCCGAGCGGAATCAGCCATGCGCCGGAGGAATTCGCCGAGCCCGCAGATATCGACCACGGGACAATGGAATTGGCGCGGGTACTGCGGAGTCTGGCCGGATGAGCGGCACGGGAGGTGCGTCCGCCACCGGGCCGGGCGCGGTCCAGACGTACTGGTGTCGTCGGGCATGGCTGCCCTCCGGAGTCGCGGACGGGGTGCGCGTCGAGGTCGCGGATGGCGTGATCACTGGCGTGGCCGTCGGTGAAACTCCCACCGGCACTGTTCTTCCCGGGCTGGTCGTGCCCGGATTCGCCAATGCTCACTCGCACGCCTTCCACCGCGCCCTGCGCGGGCGCACCCACGACGATCGCGGCAGCTTCTGGACCTGGCGCAACCACATGTACGCCCTGGCCGAACGGCTGGAACCGGAGTCCTACTACCGTCTGGCCCGCGCCGTCTATGCCGAGATGGTGCTGGCCGGGTACACCAGCGTCGCCGAATTCCATTACCTGCACCATCAGCAGAACGGTCGGCCGTACGACGACCCCAATGCGTTCTCCCACGCCTTGGTCACCGCGGCCGCCGACGCCGGTATCCGCCTGACGCTCCTGGATGTCTGCTATCTGGCAGGCGGATTCGACCGGCCGCCCACCGGCGTCCAGCGACGTTTCGCCGACAGCGACGCCGACGCGTGGGCGCATCGCCTCGAATCCTTCCGCCCCGCAAGCGGCCTCGTGGTGGTCGGCGCGGCGATCCACTCGGTGCGCGCGGTGCCCGCCGAGCAGCTCCCGGCCGTGGTGCACGGTGCGGCCGACCGGCCTTTGCACGTCCATCTCTCCGAACAGCCCCAGGAGAACGCGGAATGCCTGGCCCGGCACGGTTGTACGCCCACCCGGCTGCTGGCCGCGGCGGGTGCGCTGACACCGCGCACGGTCGCCGTGCACGCCACCCACCTCGATCCGGCCGATATCACCGCACTGGCCGAATCCTGGGTCTGCCTGTGCCCCAGCACCGAATCCGACCTCGGCGACGGCATCGGCCCCGCGCGCCAGCTGGCCGATGTGGGTGTGCGCCTGTGCCTGGGCAGTGACGGTCAATCCGTCATCGACCCGTGGTTCGAGGCCCGGGCTCTCGAATGGCATGAGCGCCTGGCCAGCACCCGCCGCGGCCGCTTCACCCCCGGCGAATTGCTCTCCGCCGCAACCGCGCACGCTGCCTCGGGCTGGTCCGGCCTCGGCGAACTCGCGCCCGGCCGGGGAGCCGACCTGGTCTGCGTCGACACCGGATCGCTCCGTACCGCGGGCGCGGACCAGGCCGGAATACTGTACGCGGCAACAGCATCCGATGTCACCGACGTCATGGTCGCGGGGGAGTGGGTGGTCCGGGACCGCGCACACCTGCGCATCGCCGATGTGCCGGCGGCCCTCGAAACCTCGATCGCGGCGCTAACCGATATTGGCGGATAGATCCGGCAGCATGCGGTACGCCTCGTCCTGCCAGTTGTTCCAGGCGTGAATGCCGTACTCGGGGAACGAGTACGCGACATTGCCGCCGCCCAGCGTGGCCATGCGCACCTGGAAGGCGCGAGTATTGGCCAGCGCCAACGCTTCCAGCGCCATACCGTTCACGGTGCCCATATTCGGCCCGTCCATGGCGGTGGGCCGCCCGCTGGCCGCCGCGATGTAGAGGCGCGTGTTGTTGTTCACCAGGTTGGGCGCGAACACGAACGGATCCATGCGCAGCCACTGCGGCCCCCACGGCGGCGCCATGGAATCCACGTTGTATCCACCCGCGTCGATCATGGCCAGCCGGATCGCCTCCCGCATGCCGGGCGCGGAGATGTTCAGATACCCGGAGAACGCGCCCGCGAAGCTGAACTGATCCGGATGGTAGGCGGCCATGGTCAGCGCCGCGCTGCCGCCCATGGACAGCCCGAACACGCCATTGCGGTTCGGATTGAAGCCCAGCCGATCCCGCAGCGCCCACCGCAGATCACGGGTCAGGAAGGTCTCCCACTCGTACCGGTAGCTCTTGCCCGGCCCGCCCGAGAGCGCGTCCGTCGCACCGGATCCGGTATTGGCCGACCCGGTTCCCGCCGGGATTCCGAAGAATTCGCTGGGAGCGTTCCAATCGGTGTAAAAGCTGGACTGACCGCCCACCGGCATGACCACGTTGATATTCGCCGCCGCCATCGCCTCGGCGATATTCGTCTCGATCTCCCAGCCGCTGAGATCCTCCCGCGCCCGCATTCCGTCGAGCGCGTACACCACCCGATCGGTATTCCCGTCGGCCGCGCGCAGAATGCGCGTCTTGATCGGTCCCATGGTGGGCGACTCCACCCAGAAGTCGAAGGCGGCCGGATTGAACGCCGCCGTGGCCGTCCCGCCGCCGGTCAGCACCACCAGCAGTGATGCCAGCACCGACAACACCACTCCCAGCCCCGTCCGGCGAGCCCACCGGCTCCCGGGTCTGGACGAGTCCGACACTCCACGAATCGATCGCATCGATTCCGGTCCTTTCGCTCGCGCGGTCGGCAATGACCGCAGGGCTGTTCGGAACCGGCCCCCGCACCGGGCACTACACATGCGTGCGCGACAACAGCGAAAAGCCGTTGTCGCGCATGCTCTGTGTGAACCTATCGGCGGGGCGACGCTGAATGTTGCTTGAAATTAACCAGAGTCGCTGTGTTTACCGCCACACGAATAGCTAGCGGCTATTGATCCGGTGCGACGAGGAGACCGTGTCGGTCTCGTCGTCATAGCTGGAGGTGTTGACGGTGGACTGCGCGAAGCTGGTCAGAATGCCCACGACCAGGATGACGATGAGCAGCACCCGCCCGGCGCCCGAGACCAGCAACGGCCGCGTCGGGGACTGCGCGGGCTGCCCGGTGGGCATGGCCGGCCCGGTCGACGCCTGCCCGTCGCCGAAGACGCCCTTCAGATAGGTGGGCGTCAGCAGATAGGTGTATGCGCCCGTGCGCAGCTGGGCGCGCAGCACCGCGGCGGTGGATTCGAAGACCGCCTGCGGCATCCGGCCGGTGATCAGCACGATCAGCCACAGAATGATCGAGATGACCGCCCACCCGCTGGTCAGCCAGCTGGAGAGCACCAGAATCGGGAAGGCGAGAATCAGCCGGAACAGCACCGCCAGCCGATTGAGTTCCGTCGGCGGATGGAACCACACGCGGACCGGGTACTCCGGCGCGTCCCAGGAGAACGGCGGATAGTCGTCCACCAGCAACATGCCGTACCCGTAGACGCGGGTGGTGTAGGCGGTGTACCCGCGCAGGAAGTCGCCGCACCACTGCGGCAGGCGACCCGTGAACAACGCGCCGAACCACCCGCAGATCACCACCACGAGCGCCGCGATCCCCAGCGCCCAGACCGCAATGGCCTGCGGAATGATGAGAATCAGCCGCAACAGCACGGTCCAGCGGGAATGCTGCTGCGGCGGAAAGACATCCAGATCGACCGTCGGCTCCCGCATGGGCGGCTGCAGCGGCGGCGGAACCGGGTAACCTTCGGGGACTGTCATCGTGGGCCTCCCTGGTCGGGTGAAGCTACGAAGTCATCGATTCAGGGGAATGTAACCCAGTATCGCGCGCGCGGGACCCGCAGCGCGCGGAACGGAACGAATCGGCCACCGAAATCAACGTCGGACCGGGCCGCCCGGTCAGTAGAGTCGGGTGGCCCACCCGATTCGAGCCTCGAAAGGGCGTCGCCGATGGTCGCCGATCGACTTACCGAGAAATTCCGCTCCGTCGACACGACCGCCCTGTGCGATGCGGATAAATCGCTGCGGGTCATGGACAGCGCCATGCGCCCGCGCTCGGCCGCCACCCGAATCCTCGGTCCCGCCTTCACCGTTCGCTGCACCGCCGACTTCTTCGGCGCGCTGCGGGCCATCGAAGCCGCCGCGCCCGGCGATGTCGTGGTGGTGGACGGCGGCGGCAGTGAGATCGCCTTGGCCGGTGAGCTTTTCGCGCGCGGGGCGCTGGTGCGCAAGCTTGGCGGGATCATCGTCGACGGTGGATATCGCGATATCGGCTACGTCCGCACCTGCCCGCTGCCGGTCTACAGCCGGTTCGTCACGCCCATGGCCGGAACCACCTCCGAACTCGGTGAACTCCAGGTCCGCGTCACCTGCGGCGGCGTGCCGGTATCTCCGGGCGATCTGATCCTCGCCGATGACGAGGGCGTGGTCGTGGTCGATCCGGAGGAAGCCGATTCCCTCCTCGACGCGGCGGCCGCCATCAAACAGGCCGAGGCCCGCCTCATCGAAAAACTCGACGCCGGTGAGACTTTGAGCGACGGCCTCACCATTGCCGCGCACACCGCCGCCCTCGAATCGGGCAAGCCCTCCACCCTCCAGTTCGTCCCGTAGCCCGGGGAGTACTCGACTTTCGTCAGTGCGATCCCGGCCGATCGGCAGATTCCGAGACTCCGGGGGATTCCTAGATTTGCGGGCATGAAACGCCAGCTCATCGGTCTGATCGCCGGGATCGGCCTGTTTGCCGGGCCGTTCGTCACCCCGATCGCCCATGCCACGCCGACCACCGAACTCACGCCCGCGAGCATCGACGCCTATCTCGATCGGGCCATGGCATCCACCGGCCTGCCCGGCCTGTCGGTGGTCGTGACCCGGGGGAGCGAGATCGTGCACGCCGCCGGGTACGGGCACGACTCGAATGGCGATGCGCTCACCGCGAACTCCCCGATGCGGGTCGCCTCGCTGAGCAAATCCTTCACCGCGATGGCGGTCCTGCGGCTGGTCGACGACGGCCGGGTCGCCTTGGACGCCCCGGTGGCGCACCAGCTCCCGGAGTTCCGGATGGCGGACCCGCGAGCGTCCTCGATCACCGTGCGGCAGTTGCTGAATCAGACGTCGGGACTGTCCGATTCGACCGTCGATATCGGTGCGACGGAGACGGCGGCCTCGCTGCGCGAGTATGTGTCGGTCCTCGGCGACGGCACATTGGCCGCCGCTCCCGGCGCGGAATGGCGGTACTGCAATGCCAACTACAACGTGGCCGCCCGCTTGGTCGAAGTGGCGTCCGGACTCGGCTTCGGTGAGTACATGCGACAGCGGATATTCGATCCGCTGGGTATGACCTCGAGTGCGGTTTCCGACGAAAAAGTCACTCCCGCACGCGGATTCAATTCGATATTCGGCGTATGGGTGGCGCGGCCCGAGCTGCCGGGGTTCCTGGACGACAGCGGGAGCGGCGGTGTCATCACCACGGCGGCCGATATGGGGCACTGGCTGATCAGCCAGAACGGCAAGGGAACTCAACTGGTGGCGCCGCGCAGCCTGGAGGTCGTGCACTCCCCGCAGGGCGATCACGACTACGGAATGGGCTGGGGCGCGGAGCGCCTGCACGGCGCCGACCTGCTGTTGCACTCGGGAAATCTGTTCACCTACAACGCTGTCCAGGCCATCGATCCCGGCACCGGCTACGGGTTCGCGGTCATGGCCAATAGCGCCGCGCTCCACGACGACACCTATGACATCCTCTCCGGCCTCGTCGCCATGAGCCGGGGTGTGACACCGGAGATCCCGGGCGGTGACCGGCAACTGTTCGAACTGGCGCTGGCACTGCTCGCGGCGGTGGCGTCGGTGCTGGGGATCCTGGGCGTCTGGCGGTCGCGACGATGGGCGAGCCGACGCGCGGGGCGGGCCCGGTGGCGGATCGGAATCCGGCTGCTGCCCGGACTACTGCCGCTGTCGATCCTCGCGGCGTACCCGCAACTGATCACGGTGCTGGTGAACGGCCGCACGGTCACCTGGGCACAGCTCACCTATTTCGCCGCGCCGATGACGATCACGCTGGTGATCGCGGCGGCGGCCGGCGCCGCGACCGCGGCCGCGCGAGCGGTACGGCTGGCCTCGGTAGGGTCGAAGGCATGAGGGACCGGGCGAGCTTGGCGTCGATCGCGGCGCTGTGCCTGGTCAACGGTCTGTTCCTCGACGCGCTTCCGCTCTGGCGGCAGACGGTGTTCCTGCTGCTGGTCCTGCTGGGGTACCTGCACGGGCGGCATTGCCCGACGCGACGCGGCGGGGTGGTCCTGGGTCTGGTCGCCGCGCCCGGATTCATCACCATGGCGGTGAACTTCGCGATCGGGTTCGGCGCCCTCGCATGCCTCGGCCTGTTCGTGATCCTCCCGTGGCTGGCGGGCCGCTTCCGGCGGCAGCAAGCCGAACTGGTGCGCGCCGGACGGGCGCGGGTGGCCCAGTTGGAGCGAGAGCGCGAACTCATCGCGGACCGAGCCGAACTGCGTGAACGCGCGCGCATCGCCACCGATATGCACGACTCGCTCGGTCACGAACTGGCCCTGATCGCCGTGCGCGCCGGTGCGCTGGAACTGGATCCCGAGCTGAACGACCGCACCCGCGCGGCGGCGGCGCACCTGCGCGAATCCGCGACGACCGCCACCGACCGGTTGCGCCGCACCGTCGGCCTGCTCCGCGAAAACGGCGTCGCCCCCACCGAGCCCGCCGGCGAGCCGATCGCCGAACTGGTCGACCGCGCCCGCCGCGCCGGACTGGCGGTCGCGCTGCGGCCCGGAACCCCGGCCCTGCCGCCCACCGTGGACAGCGCGGTGCACCGGGTGGTTCAAGAGTCGCTGACCAATGCCGCCCGGCACGCCCCCGGCGCGGAGGTGACGGTGAGCGTCGAACGGCACGCCGGAGCCGCCACCGTCGCCGTGCACAACTCCGCACCGGCCGAGAGACGGGAATCCGCCGGTGGCGGAACCGGTTTGGCCGCGCTGCGGGAGCGCGTGCGGCTGCTCGGCGGAACCGTGCACGCCGGACCCGAGAACGGCGGCTTCGCTGTGATCGCGCGAATCCCGCTCGCGGAGACGGGAACCGAATCGCCGTGACGATCCGGGTGGTACTGGCCGACGACGAGGCCATGATTCGCGCCGGCGTAGGGGCCATCCTCGCCACCGATCCCGCCATCGAGGTGGTCGCCGAGGCCGCGGACGGCCGCGAGGCCATCGATCTCGTCCGCGCGCACCGCCCCGACCTCGTACTCCTGGACATTCGCATGCCCCGCCTCGACGGATTGCGCGCCGCCGCCGAACTGCGCGCGACCCTGCCGGAGGTCGCGGTCGTCCTGCTCACCACCTTCGACGAGGACGAATACATCGCGCGGGCACTGGAACTGAGCGTCAGCGGATTCCTGCTCAAAGCCTCCGATCCGCGTGAGCTGATCCTCGGCGTCCGCGCGGTGGCCGGCGGGGCCGCCTACCTGTCACCACGTATCGCCCAGAAGGTCATCGCCCACCTCGGCGGCGGCGACCTCGGCCGGGCGGCGGCGGCGCGGAAACAGCTCGAATCCCTCACCGAGCGCGAGCGCGCGGTCCTCGCACTGGTCGGGCGCGGCCTGTCGAATCAGGAGATCGGTGACGAGCTGTTCCTCTCCGAGGGCACCGTCAAATTCCACGTCAGCGCGGCCCTGCGGCAGCTCGGCCTGAAAAACCGGGTGCAGGCGGCGATCCTGGCCCACGAGGCCGGGCTCACCTGACATTCACCACAGGTCGCAGTGGCGGGCGGCGAATTCCGTGCCGACGTCGAGGTGCTGCCGACGGCGCGCGGCCTGCAGGCCCTGGCCGACGGGCTCACCCAGCACATCGTGCTCGGGCACGTCACCGTCGCCGATATCGGTGAGCCGGTCGAGCGAGCCGTGCGACCGCTGACCATTCACATTGCCTCACCGGACGGTCCGTGCCAGCCTGGATGCAGAGATTCGTAGGAGGCAAGTCGTGAGGCACCAGGCCGGGCTCGAGCAGGCCGCGACGCTGCGGGTCGCCGTCGAATTCACCGACAGCCGCTCGCTCGGCATCACCTGGTCCCCGGAAGCCGGGACGCACAAGAAGTTCGAGTACGCGCGAATCTTCCTGGTGGCGTTGGGCGATGCCGCGCATCGCACCTACCTGGACATTGTGGAACGGCACCCGTGGACCTCGATGCGGCTGCCCGCGGCCCTGACCGCGGGCGACTACGCCATCGAGGTCGACGCCTACGGCAGTGCGAGCTGGGGCGACGGACGGCTGGAGGCGCGCGGGCGCAGCGACTCGTTCCATATCGAGTCCTGAGGGCATTCGACACGCGGATCGGACATATCCGGCGCGGACGCGAATTTTTCACATATTGTGTGATCGGCGTCCGGATAGACATCCCGATGGTGGGAGTCGATGACCGTGAAACAACGCAGAGCAACCCTCGCGGCGGTCCTCACAATGGGATTGCTGCTCGTCACCGCCCGCAGCGTCGCGGCCGAACCGGTAAATGTCAGTGAGATCGTCCGAATAACGGAACTGAGCCCCAAGCGGTCTCAGCTGTCGGTGTATTCCGCCGCCATGCGGCGGGTGATCACCGTCGATGTGCTGCACCCGGCCGGCACCGCTCCGCGACCGGCTTATTATCTGCTGGACGGCGTCGATACCGGTCCGTCGGAGACCAATTGGACGCAGAAGACCGATATCGTGCCGTTCTTCGCCGACAAGAATGTGAACGTAATCTTGCCGATCGGTGGAAAAGGCAGCTATTACACCGATTGGCAGCAGCCCGAACCCGCCCTGGGCGGCGTGCTCAAATGGGAGACCTTCCTGACCCGGGAGCTCCCCCCGCTCATCGACGAGCGGTTCCACGGCACCGGTCGCAATGCGATCGGCGGGCTGTCCATGGGCGGGGCCTCCGCCGCCGTGCTCGCCACCCGGCACCCCCGGCTCTACGAAGGTTTGGCCATGTTCAGCGGCTGCCCGGACACGCTCAGCAACGAGGCGCGCATGGCAATCCGGCACGCCATCGGCTGGGTGGGCGGCAATCCGGACAATATGTGGGGCTGGGACGGCGACCCGGCCTGGGCCGCGCACGATCCCATGACGAATGCCGCGGCGCTGGCGGGCAAGGCGGTGTACGTGTCGTCCGGCAATGGGGTGCCCGGTCCGGCCAGCCTCACCGATCCGCTCATGCCGCAGGCGGTGACGTTCGGCGCGATCCTGGAATACGGAATTCACGACTGCACCCTGGATTTCCAGCGGCGGATCACCGCGGTCGGCGTGCCGGCCAATTTCGTACTGCGCCAGGACGGCACCCACTCCTGGCCGTATTGGCAGCAGGATCTCCACGATTCCTGGCCGTTCATGGCGGCGGCCCTGGCTCACTGAAACCGTCAGCAAACGTCGAATGGAGGAAGGCGCAATGCCGTCAGCTCGAATAAAGCATTTCCTGCTGCTGACCGCTCTGCCCGCGCTGCTGCTGGCTCCGGCCACCGCGGCGGCGACACCGGTGTATCCGATTCCGAATCCCGATCCATTCTTCGCCGCGCCCCCCGATATCGATTCCAAGGCGCCCGGTGAGGTATTGGCGGTGCGCCCGATGCCCCCGCTGTTCAGTTTTCCGGGGGCCCGGGTCACGCTGGTGAAATTCCGGTCGACGAATTCCACCGGCGGGCCGATCGCGGCCACCACCACGGTGCTGACCCCGATGAACCATCGCCCCGACGCGCCGCTGCTGTCCTATCAGCACATCATCAACGGCCTGGGCTCGAAATGCGCCGTCTCCCAGGTGCTCTACACATCGGACCCGAACCTGCAGGTCAAGGAGGCCCCCGCGCTCAATGCGGTGCTCGCGCGCGGCTGGTCGATCGCGCTGCCCGATCATCTCGGCCCGAACTTCGCCTATGGCGCGGCGCGGCTGGGCGGGCTGATCACCCTCGACGGTATTCGCGCCGTACAGCGCGTGGCCGAACTGGGCCTGGCCGCGAGTCCCGTTGCGATGATGGGCTATTCCGGTGGCGGGATGGCGACCGCCTGGGCGGCGGCGCTGCAGCGTGAATACGCCCCGGAACTGAACCTGGTCGGCGCGGCCGAGGGCGGCGTGCCGATGAACATGCTGAAAATGATCGAGGGCCTGGGCTATCAGCGCCATCCGGTCTTCGGGCTGGCGATCGCCGCCGCCATCGGCATGGAACGCGAATACCCGGAGCAGCTGCCCATCAGCGAGCATATGAACGCGACCGGCCTGGCCATTCGCGACAGCATCGCCAATGGCTGCACCAACGACATCCTGCTGGCCGGCGCCGGCCGCGGCGTCATGGACGTCGCGAAATCCATCTCGCTGATCGAGTCGGCGAGCGCGCGCGAGGTGGTGGAGGCGAACAGCCTCGAACTGCACGACGGCATTCCGATGGCGCCCATCTATGAATGGCACGCCCCGCAGGACGCGCTCATCCCGGTGGACGCGATCGACAACACCATGAACCGCTACTGCGCTGCCGGGGTACCGGTGCTGTCGGAATTGTTCTCCAGCCCCGACCATCTCAGCACCGCCGTGCTCGGCGTACCGTCGGCCGTCAACTGGATCGACGCCCGTTTCCGCGGCGAACCCGCCCCGAGCAACTGCTGATATGCACACCCCGACCCTGCCCGAGCGCGACCATCACCAGTTCCAGCGGCGCGTCATCGCGGCGTTCCGCGCGAACGGGGGCCGGGTCGGCGGCCGATTCGCCGGGACCAGCCTGGTGCTGCTGACCACGGTCGGCGCCCGCACCGGGCTGCGGCGCACCAATCCGCTGGCGTACGTCGAGGTCGGCGGCCACCCCGTGGTGGTCGCCCGTGGACTGGGCGGGGGCCGACTTCCCGCCTGGTACCACAATATTCGGGCGAACCCCGCGGTCACCGTGGAGATCGGCGCCGAGATCCACGATGCCGTGGCGAGGATCGCCGCGGACTCCGAGCGCGACGGCCTGATCGCGCGAATCATCGACCTGGCCCCGGATTTCCGGGAGTTCCTCGCCGACCCGAATCGGACGGTGCCCGTGGTGATCCTGCACCGCGTGCCGCGGCAGCGCCGAGCCGAGCGCACCGGGTCGGCGTGCGGATGACCCGCAGCAGCGGCCGCGCCGCACGCTGTCAGGCGTGCGCCAGCGTCGCGAGTGCCAGTGCGGCGCTGCGGAAATCGTCCTCGGTGACGGTGTCCGGGGCGAGCACCGCGCGCTGGGCGAGCCCGCCCAGCAGCGCGTTCACCGCGACCGCGATCCGGTGCGCCTGTTCGGCATTGGTGCGGGGCGCGCCGGGGTCATCCGTGAGCCGGCGATCGGTCAGCAGTTCGGAGAGGCGTTTGTCGCCGGCGCCGGTAATGGCCTCGACGAGGATCTCGCCGACGGCCGGATCGCGCAGGGCCGCACTGGTCAATTCCAGTTCGAAGGCCATGTGCCGGCGCGCCTGATGGTCGGTGGCCATCCGGAAGTAGTGCGCGGCGAGGCCGTGCAGCACCGCCGTCACGGTCAGGTCCGGATCCTCCAGATCCACTGTGGAGGCGTCGATCCGGTCACCGACCTGCTCCACCGTGGCCGCCAGCAGCTGCTGCTTGCTGCCGAAGATCGAATAGACGGCCCCGGTGGTGACGTCGGCGCGCTCGGCGATGTCCTCCAGCCGGGCCGCCGCGTAGCCCTTGGCCGCCATTTCGGCAATGGCGGCCTCGATCAGGGCCTCCCGATTGCGTTGCCGGGCTTCGGCGCGGGTCAGGCGCATCGCATCCCTTCGGTCGGCGGTACGGCTCCGACAGTATCGGTCAAATCGGCAGGCCGTCGCGCAGCCGGGTCGCCGCCGTCACGATGGCGGCGGACTGAATGGTGACGAGGCGGTCCAGGGGAACCGGCTCGCCGGGAGCCTCGCGTTCGATCTCGGCGCACCACTGCTCGAAGAGGTCGCCGAACCGCACGCGCTCCGCCTCGGCCACGGGTGAGGCGGCGGATTCCGCCGCGAGCATGCGAACCAGCATGCCGCCCAGCCGCAATCGCAGCAGCGCCGCCCACTGATACTGCTCGGCGAAGATCTCCGCCCGCGTGGCATTCCGCTCGGGAGCGGGTGCGGCGCGTTTGGCGGCGGCGAAATTCCGGACCGATCCCAGCAGGGCCGTGACGGCCGGCCGGAACGGATTGTCCACGGCCGGTTCGGGGCCGACCCGGTCCAGGACCGCGCTCACGGCCCGCGCGGTGTCCTCGTGATACGCCGCGGTGGACCGCAGGACCTCCGCCAGGGGCCGATCGCCGGGCGAGTCGTCCGATACGCGCGGGTCGGTCCACAGCGGCAGTTCACAGACCAGCACGGCGGTGCCGTAGTCGAGGGTGTAATCGTGGGCGCCGCCGCCGGTGAACTCGGCCAGCGGATCCGCGCCGGTCTCGGCCAGGGCATCGCACATGTGCGCCACGGTCGGCAGTTCGAATACCCCGGGCGCGCGCAGACCGGCGCCGGGCGCATCGGGCTCGCCCTGATGGATGGGCACGCCGTTCTCCAGGAGCCGGCCGGTCAGCGCCGACCAGTAGTCCGCGTCGCCTCCGGTCGTATAGAAGAAGCCGCCGCCGAAATCGGCATTGTGCAGTGAGGCGATGAACTCGGGCCGGGTCGCGTCGATCAGTTTCATCAGCGCCAGGGTCTCCGGCATGGGCGTTCCGATCTCCTGATCGCGCCAGCGGGCCGGGAACGACCACTCGGGCTGCTCGGCGCCCGGCGGCCGGAACACGGTGCGCGCCACGTGTGTCCGAGTGAACGGGCCGCGGTACCAGCCTTCGTTCAGGCGCGTGCCGTCCGGATCGATGCACGGCACGAAATGCCAGGTCGCTCCCAGTCCTCTCCGCAGCTCCCCATCCCGTGCCAGCCGGGTGAGCAGGTGCCGGATCGTGGCCATTCCGATCGGTTCATTGGGATGCGGATTGCCCACCACCACGAGTTGCCGCGGGCCGGAACCGATCTGCACGTCCCGAATCGGATCACCCGCCCGCGATCGCCCGATCTCATTGATCTGCACCAGGGTCGGATGCTCGGCGGCCAGCCCGTCGATGAACGCGTTCAGTTCGTCGACGGTGGGGTATGCCGTCATCGGCTGCACCGGCCCGACACTTCGCATGACTTCGTCCATGGCCGCCTCCAGCGCTCACGTCGGACTGATAAGCAAACTACTACCGTAATCAAATTACGGTAAATGGACGCTGCTGTAAATGGCTGGGCGGCGGGCGGTCTCGGGCGGAATACTGCCGGGCATGCCAACCTTCGCGGATTTCGATCGCCGGAACTATCGCACCGTTGATGCCGTCACCGGATACGACGGCTGGGCCGCCACCTACGAGCAGACCGTCATGGACGAAATGGACCTGGCCTTGCTGGATCGTCTCGGGGTGCCGTGGGATCGGGTGGGGCGGGCGGCCGATCTGGGATGCGGAACCGGGCGCACCGGGAGCTGGTTGCGGGGCAAGGGGATCACCGAGATCGATGGGGTCGATTCGAGTTCCGGCATGCTGACGCTGGCCCAGGGGCGGGGAGCGCACACGACGCTCGCCCAGGCGGATGTGCGGGAGAGCGGATTGACCGGCGGCGCTTACGATCTGGTCATCTCCTCACTGGTGGACGAGCACCTGCCGGACCTGCGGCCGTTCTACGCGGAGGCGCGGCGGCTGGCCGCACCCGGCGCGACCTTCGTTCTGGTGAGCTATCACCCGCAGTTCATGATGGTCACCGGAATGCCCACGCACTACACGGCCGGATCGGGGGAGCCGCTGGCCATCACCACCAACCTGCATTTGTTCAGCGATCATGTCACCGCGGGCGTGGCGGCCGGGTGGCGGCTGACCGAGATGCGCGAGGCGCTGGTGGACGACGCCTGGCTCGCGGCGAAGCCGAAATGGGCGGAGCTGCGCGGGCATCCGTTCACGATGGCGCAGGTCTGGACGCTCGCGGACTGACGGGGAGCGGGCTCGTGTCCACCGGTCGGTGGACACGAGGTTCGACCGGTCGAGGCTGTCCGGGGGATGCGGCCGGACAGCAGCATTCAGGTATGCGAAATCGCCTGGTGGCCATAGCAGGGTGGAGCGCGGGTCGCCCGTGGCTCGCCATAGTCGGATGGTTCGTGTTCGTCGCGTTGTGCCTCGGAGTGGGGGCCGGAATCGGCGGGCGGGACGCCGCCACCGAGGATTTCCGGATCGGCGAGGCCGGGCGGGGCGAGGCGCTCGCCGCCTCGGGCGGATTGCAGCAGCGGGCCGTGGAGCGGGTGCTTATCACCGACCGCGGAGCGCGGCTGGACGGAGCCGCCGAGCGCGCCGCGCAGGAGATCTCCGCTCGCATGCGGGCGCTGCCGGAGGTGGAATCCGTTGCCGCGCCGGTGTACTCGGCGGACGGCACCGCACTGCGGGTCGATGTGACCATGACCGGCTCGGAACTCGACGGCGACAAACACGTGGGCGCGCTGCGGGCGCAGACCGACGAGGTGCAGCGGGCCAACCCCGGACTGCTGATCGAAGAAACCGGCGGTCCGTCGGTGAGCAGCGGTGTCGACGCGCTGCGCGGGCGGGATCTGGCGCGTACCGAGATGATCGCGCTGCCGGTCACCTTGATCACGCTGCTGCTGGTCTTCCGCTCGGTGGCCATGGCGCTGGTGCCGGTGCTGCTGGCCGTGTCGTCCATCGCGGCCGCGATCGGATTGTCGGTGGTGGCGTCACATGTATTCCCGGACAACGGGATCGGTACCAATATCATCCTGCTCATCGGGATGGCGGTCGGCGTCGACTACACGCTGTTCTATTTGAAACGCGCGAGAGAGGAGAAGGCGCGTTCGGGTGGCGTGCCGGGGGCGCGGGCCCTGGTGGAACTGGCGGCGGCGACCTCGGGGCGGGCGGTGGTGGTGTCCGGGCTCGCGGTCGTGATCTCCACGGCGACGCTGTATCTCGCCGATGACGTGATCTTCTCTTCGATCGCCACGGCGGCCATCCTGGTCACCCTGGTGTCGATGGTCAGCTCGCTCACCGCACTGCCCGCACTGCTGACGGTGCTCACCGAACGCGCCGACCGCCGGGCCGCCCGAAAATCGGCCGGATACGCACGCGCGCACCGTGAATCGTCGAACGGCGGGCGGTTCACCGCCTTCGTGCTGCGCCAGATCGCGGCGAAGCCCGCTGCGGGACTGCTGGTTTCGGTACTCACCATGCTCGCGCTCACGGCGCCGCTGCTCGGTCTCGAACTCACCGATATGGGACGGGAGACGCATCCGCGCATCATCCCGGCCATGCAGACCTTCGACCGGCTCAATGCGGCCTTCCCCGAACTGAAGTCGATGCACCAGGTGGTCGTGGCGGCCGACCCGGCACGGGCCGGCGAGGTCACGAGCGCACTGCGCGCCCTGGCCGAGCGAGCCGCGACCGATCCCGCGCTGACCGGCGCCGCGGAGCTGCGCACCTCGGCCGACGGCCGGGTCAGCCTGCTGGAACTGCCCGCCCCGCATCACGTCAGCGATGCGGCGGCCACCGCCTCGCTGGACCGGGTGCGCGCGGACTACATCCCGGCCACCATCGGCGCGCTCCCCGATATCGACTACGCGGTGACCGGTGACGTCGCCCGCTACGCCGACTATCCGGCCCATCAGAAGGCGAAGCTGCCGTTGATCATCGGTGCGCTGCTGCTGGTGACCTTCGCGCTGACCGTCGTGGCCTTCCGCTCGGTGCTCCTCGGCGTGCTCGGCGTGTTGCTGAACCTGCTCTCCGCCGGAGCCTCGCTCGGCCTTTTGACGCTGGTCTTCCAGAACTCCTGGGCCGAGAACCTGCTGGACTTCACCTCGACCGGCAGCATCGGGTCGCGGGTTCCGCTGCTGCTGTTCGTCATCCTGTTCGGGCTGTCCATGGATTACCAGGTCTTCGTCCTGAGCCGGATCAAGGAGGCCGTGGACGACGGCGTGCCCACCCGCCGGGCGGTGCTCGATGGAATAGGCGCCTCGGCGGGCGTGGTGACCAGCGCCGCCTTCGTCATGGTCACGGTCTTCGCCAGCTTCATCCCGCTGCACATCCTGGAGATGAAGCAGATGGGCTTCGCGCTGGCCGCGGCCGTACTGCTGGACGCGTTCATCATCCGGATCGTCATCCTGCCCGCCGCGCTGCTCCTGCTGGGTGAGCGCACCTGGTGGCCGGTCCGGCCCGTCGCCGCCACGGCGGGCCGCGCGCCGGTGAAAGTAAGCTGAGCGAAATGAACCACCGCCCGCGCACCGAGGACCGGTTCCGGATCCGGATGCTGCGGCGGTGGTACATCGGCCTCTGGGTGCTCGGCGGTCTATGGCCGCCGCTGGTCGCCATGCACGACCGCGATCCGGCCACCCGGGCCGTGGTGTTCGCGCTGGTGGCGGTGCTGGGCGTGAGTTACCTGATCCTGTTGATGTTCCCGCGCAACCCCGTGCTGCGGCCGGGCGTCTTCCTGACGGTGCTGGTCCTGGTGCTCGGTGCGACGGCCATCCCCCTCGAAGGGGGTGCGGCATTCTTCATCGTGTCGCTGCCCATGTTCTGGATTCACACCCGGACCCCGCGGCAGGCGGTCGGGTTCACCGTCGCGGCCGCGGTGGCCACGCTGATCGGGACCCTCATCGGGCCGATATATTCGCCGGGCAATACGGTTTTCACCCTGATCGGGCTGGCGGGCGGCATTCTGCTCGGGCTGTGGATGGACCGGGTGCTCCGGCAGGGCGAGGAGCGCGCCCGGGTGCTCGGGGCCGAACTGGAACGGGCACAATCGGAATTGGCCGCCGCGCACCAGCGGCAGGGTGCGGCCGAGGAACGGGAGCGGCTGGCGCGGGAGATCCACGACACGCTCGCACAGGGTTTCGCCTCCATCATCATGCTGGCGGAGGCGGCCCGGAATGCGATCGAGACCGATCCGGCGACCAGTGCGAAGCAGTTGCTGTCCATCGAGCGCACCGCCCGCGAGAACCTCACGGAGGCCCGCGTTCTCGTCGGCTCGGCCCCGGCCTCCGGCGGCGCGACCGGCGGTATCGCGCCCTCGCTGCGCCGCGTCCTCGACCGATTCGCCGAGGACACCGGGCTGACCGTGCTCGCCGACCTGGAGGACGTCGAATGCGATCAGCCCACCCGGATCGCACTGCTGCGCTGCACCCAGGAATCGCTGGCGAACGTGCGCAAACATGCGGGCGCGAGCACGGTGAGCCTCGTCCTGGCCCGTGCCGCCGCCGGCCTCGAACTCGAAATCACCGACGACGGAATCGGATTCACGCCGAACACGGCACGCGGCTTCGGTCTCGACGGCATGCGCAACCGGCTCGCCGAACTCGGCGGCGAGCTCACCGTGACGAGCGCGCCCGGCGAGGGCGCCCGCGTCTTCGCCCTCCTGCCCCTCCCCGATCGGAGCTGACATGCCCGACCCCCTGCGCCTCATCCTCGCCGACGACCACGTCGTCCTGCGCGCGGGCCTGGCCGCCCTGCTGGCCGCCGAACCCGGCATCGACATTGTCGGCGAAGTCGAAAACGGCAGCGCCGCCATCGAACTCGCCGTGACCCTGAAACCCGATGTGGCCCTGCTGGACCTGCGCATGCCGGTGCTCGACGGCGTCGCCGCCACCCGCGAGATCACCACCCGCACCGACACCCGCGTCCTCATCCTCACCACCTACGACACCGACTCCGACATCGAACGCGCCATCGAAGCCGGCGCCATCGGCTACCTTCTCAAGGACACCACCCGCGACCAGCTCGTCGAAGCCATCCGGGCCGCCGCCCGCGGCCGCACCGTCCTCGCCCCACGAGTAGCCGACCTGCTCATCGCCCGCATGCGCCGCCCGGACCCGATTCCCTTGACCCCCCGCGAAATCGACGTCCTGCAAGCCGTGGCCGCCGGCCTGTCCAACCCCGACATAGGCAAGCGCCTCACCATCGCCGAGGCCACGGTCAAAACCCACCTGCTGCGCATCTTCGCCAAACTCGATGTCAGCGACCGCACGCACGCGGTGGTCGTCGCCATGGACCGTGGCCTCCTGCCCGGCGTTACGCGGCAATGATTTCCGCGCCCGCGGGGGCGGACTTCGGGTCCTCGGCGCGGGCGTCGGCGGTGCGGATGCCGATGACCGCGGCGGCCAGGGCGAGGAAACCGCCGACCAGGAGAGCGAGTTGGAAGCCGGAGGTCATGGCGTCCGGGGCAGGGGTGCCCGCGGTGAGTTCGGTGGTGGTGCGGGAGGTGGCGATGGCGGTGAGGACGGCGATGCCCAGTGCGCCGCCGAGCTGCTGGGCCGTATTCAGCAGGGCGGCGGCCAATCCCGCTTGTTCGGTGGGGACTCCGGCGTTGGCCGCGGTGTTGGCGGCGACGAAGACCGCGCCCGCGCCGACGGCCATGACCAGCATGCCGGGGAGGATGTCGGTGAGGTAGGAGCCTTCGGTGGGGATGCGGGACAGCCAGAGCAGGCCGAGGCCGGTGATGGCGGCGCCGATCACGATGAAGGGGCGGGTGCCGGTGCGGGCGAACAGTTTTGCCGAGAGGCCGGCGGCGACGGCGAGGACGAGGCTGAAGGGGAGGTAGGCCAGGCCCGCTTCGAGTTCGGTGAAATGGAGGACGGACTGCATGTAGAGGGTGAGAAAGAAGAACATGGCCAGCATGCCGGCGGCAATGCTGAGGTAGGCCAGGTTCGCGGCGGCCAGGCCCTTGATGCGGAAGATGGACAGCGGGACCAGGGGAGCGGCGGCGCGGGATTCGTTGACCACGAAGGCGATCAGCAGGGCGGCGGCGACGGTGAGCATGACGAGGGTGCGGGTGTCGCCCCAGCCGTGGTCGGGGGCCTTCACCAGGGCGTAGACCAGCAGCATGAGGCCGCTGGTGGCGAGCGCGGTGCCGAGAACGTCGAAGCCGCCGCGGATTTCATTGCGGCTGTCGTCGGGGATGAGCGCGGGAATCGCGGCCAGCACCAGCAGGCACACCGGGGTGTTGACGTAGAACACCCAGCGCCAGCCCGGTCCCTGGGTGAGCAGGCCGCCCAGCAGTACGCCGGAGGCCGAGGCCAGCCCGGCCGCGCCGCCCCAGACGCCCAGGGCGGTATTGCGATCGGATCCCTCACGGAAACTGGTCGTCAGGATCGACAGCGCGGCGGGCAGCATGAGCGCCGCGCCCACGCCCTGTGCGAGCCGCGAGCCGATCAGCAGGCCGCCGTCCCGGGCGAGCCCGCCGGTCGCCGAGGCGATGGCGATGAGCACCGTGCCGGTGATGAGCACCCGGCGGCGGCCCAGCAGATCGGCCAGCCGGCCGCCCAGCAACAGCAGTCCGCCGTAGGTGAGCATGTAGCCGCTGGTGACCCATTGCAGCGTCGAGACGGACATGCCCAGCTCGCGCTGGATGGTCGGCAGTGCGACATTGACGATCGAACCGTCGACGAAATCCAGGAATGCGACCGTGCACAGCAGCGCCAGGGTCAGTCTGCCGCGGCGGGTCGCCAGGAACGAGGGTGTTTCGGCGGATGGGAGCACTGGCGGTGTCCTTCACTTCGGGGGGGCGGACCGGTTTCGTCCGTTCGCCAACCCAGAGCCCGCCCGGACCGGAGAGCGTGACATCGAGCGATTCACATCACATTCGGGGATCGGGACGTCACGTTTCCCCGCCGCTGCCCTCCAGGGAAGCGATACCCATGTGCCGCCGTGCGGCAAGATGACCGGTAGGACCCCGAGGAGATGCGATGAGCGAGAGCACCGATCACGAGGCGACCGAGATCTTCGCCGCCCACCGCGAACTGTTGTTCTCCATCGTCTACAACATGCTCGGCAGCGTCGCCGACACCGAGGACGTCCTGCAGGACACCTGGCTGGCCTGGGTCGGCCGCAATCGCCCCGGCGCCGAGGAGATCACCAGCCCGCGTGCGTATCTGGTGCGCATCGCCGTCAACCACGCGCTGTCCCGGCGCACCCTGGAATCCCGCCGCCGCGAAACCTATGTCGGCCCGTGGCTGCCCGAGCCCCTCGTCAGCGACCTCCCCGAGGTCCGCGACAGCGCCGACGCCGCCGACCCCACCCTGCGCGCGGAAACGGTGTCACTGGCCATGCTCGTGGTCCTGGAGAACCTCACCCCGCTCGAACGCGTCGTCTTCGTCCTGCACGACGTCTTCGGCTACCCGCACGCCGAGATCGGCGAAATCCTCGCCCGCGAAACCCCGGCCATCCGCCAGATCGCCCACCGCGCCCGCTCCCACGTGCACGCCCGCCGCCCCCGCTACCAGGCCGACCCGCAGGTCCAGCGCGCCGTCACCGAGAAATTCCTGGCCGCCCAGGTCGGCGGCGACGTCACCGCCCTGCTCGAACTCCTGGCCCCCGACGCCACCTTCTGGTCCGATGGCGGCGGCAAATCCCGCGCCGCCCTGCGCCCGGTCCACGGCGCCGACAAGATCGTCCGCCTCATCACCAGCCCCATGGTCATCGCCACCGTCCCCGATATCGGCATCGAATACCGCTGGGTCAACGGCGACCCTTCGGCCGTGGTCCTGTCCGGCGATTCCCCCTACGCCGTCGTCGTCCTCGACATCGACCCGGACACCGAGCTGGTCCGCGGCATCTACGCGGTCCGCAACCCGGACAAGCTCTCTCACATCGACCCGATCAACTGACGGTGAAGGAGAATGCCGGCGCGGCGCCCGCGCCCTTGTCGGCATCGTAGGTCACCGTGTAGGCGCCCACCGCCGGGGCCGGAACCACGAAAACGACGTAATTCTTTGCGTTGTCGATGGTTTCGTTCCGATTGAGCAGTTCGTTGATGGGGCCGCGGATATCGGCGGGCACGTTCTGCCCGTCGGGCGTGCGCACGGTGAAGTAGTCGTAGTACACGTTCAGCCCGCCGTCCGGGATACCGGACCCGCCGATCAGCGTGATCTTCAGCGCGAGATCCATCTTCCCGTTCTCGTTCTCGGCATAGCTGGGCGCGAGCGTGCCGCCGGTGATCTTGATCGTGGTCTGATCCTGCACCAGCGTGCCGGAGACGGTGAGCGTCTTCGGTGCGACACTCTCCACCTGAGCGCCGGCCCGCAAGGGAATCTTCGTCTGATTGTCCGCGGCCTGCCCGTAGACCACCGTCATGGTGTCGAGCAGATGCTGCACGTCCCCGAGCTTGCTCACCGTGGTGGTGACACCGCCTGTGGCCGAACCCTTCCCGGGCACCAGCGGATTGTCGAACCCCGCCCCCGCATCGATCTCCTTGCCGACCTGCAAGTTCGGGACAATGCTCAGCGTCTTGTCATCGGTCGTCGTGTTCTTGTACGTGATATCGATCCGCACCGCGCCCCCGCCGAACTCATCCGGTACGACGGTCGCCTTCTCGACGGTGATCTCGAACCCCTCGTACCAGCCGGTCTTGGCCACGACGCGCACGGTCGCCTGCGCATCGCTGCCCGTCTCGGTGCCGCTCGGCCGCCCGGTCCCCAGCGGCGCGGCAATCGCCGACGTCGTGGTGGTGCCCGTCTGCTGCCCGCCATCGCCACACGCGGTCATCAGTACCGCGGATGCTGCGATGAGCACGGCCGCCCCGATGGTGGTGAATTTTCGCACGCTGCCTCCCCGATAGATGTGCCAGCTCAGCGCCGCCCGGAGACCCGGGCGCGTGATTCGCACTGAAATCCCCGCCGCGGGCAGGCACGTTAACGCGGCGATCGGCGGGTCGCGGAGTGGCTCACGGGATTGTGATGAAGCCCTGGGCGGCCATCCAGTCGCGGGCGACGGTGGCCGGTTCGCGGCCTTCGACGTCGACCTTGCGGTTGAGGTCGGTGACGGATTCGTTGGTGAGGAGGCGGGAGATGGGGGTGAGGACTTCGATGACGCGGGGGTGGGCTCGGGCGAAGTCTTCGCGCATGACGAGGGCGGCGTTGTATTGGGGGAAGAAGCCGAGGTCGTCTTCGAGGAGGCGGAGGTCGAGGGCGGGGATGCGGCCGTCGGTGGCGGCTACCGAGCCGAAACGGCATTGGCGGGCGTCGGCGGTGGACTGGTAGACGATGGCGTCGTCGACGACCTGTTTCCGGACCTTGGCGGTGTCTATGCCGTATTTGCGGGCCAGGCCGGGGAACCCGTCTTGGCGGACGTTGAATTCGGTTCCTACGCAGGTGGATCCGGCAGCCGGGTCGGTGTTGATCAGGGCGGCGTATTGCGACAGGGTGCGGACGCCGGTTTCCTCGGCGGTGCGGGCGCTGGTCGCTATGGCGTAGGTGTTGTTCATGGGAGCCATGGCGGCCCAGATCATGCCGTGTGCGGCGAGGTCGGCATCGCGCACTGCCGCGAATTGGGCGTCCGAGCCCGCGATGGGAGATTCATTGCCCAGGTAGTTGATCCAGCCGGTGCCGGTGTAGTCGTAGGCGATGTCGACCTGGCCGCGCAGCTGGGCGTCGCGCAGGCTGTTGGAGCCGACGATATCGGTGAGATCGCGGACCTCGGCGCCGGCCGCGTCGAGGGCGAAGGCGATGATCAGGCCGAGGGTTTCCTGTTCGGTGAAATCCTTGGAGCCGACCGTGATTCGCACGCCCTGCAATTCGGGAATCGGCCGGATGCTGCCGGGTTCGACCCGCAGCGGCACCGAACGGCCCGCTTCCAAGCCGCAGGAGGCGGTCAGCAGCACGCCGAGCACCACCGCGAACAGCGCACAGCCACGCCGGATCCGGGCTCTCATCGCAGCCCCTTCGGTCCGAGGAAGCGTTCCGCCAGCGCGCCCACCCAGTCGACGAGCAGCGCCAGCGCCACCGCCAGCAACGCGCCCACCCAGAGCGTGACATTGTCGCGCAGCTTGTAGCCGGTATCGATGAGAATGCCCAGCCCGCCCGCGCTCACCAGGAACGACAGGGTCGCGCTGCCCACCGCCAGCACCAGCGAAGTACGCAGTCCCGCAAGGATGTACGGCACGGCCAGCGGGAATTCGATGCGACGCAGGACCGTGGCGGCCGACATGCCCTGTCCGCGACCGGCATCGATGAGCGTGGGATCGACCTGCTGATAGCCGAGGATCGTATTGCGCAGCACCGGCAGCAGCGACAGCAGCACGATGGGGGCCACGCCGATCCAGAAACCGGTGGTGCGGGTGATCAGATAGAACAGCACGATGAGGCCGATGGCCGGCGCCGCCGCCCCGATATTGGCGATGCCCACGAAAAGCGGTGTGAGACGGCGGAATCGGGGGCGAGTGAGCGCGGTGCCGAGCGGCACCGCCAGGACGATGACAATGGCCACCACGGTCGCGGTGATGAGCACGTGCTCCCAGGTGACGGTGGCGATATTGCCCGCGCTCAGGCTGGCCTGCTGGGTGGCGGTGAGCTCGCGGGCGAAGGCCCACACCAGCACTCCCGCGCTCAGCAGCAGGGCGAGCAGCGGCTGCGCGAAGAGCCGGATGCGTTCGGCGCGGCGTTCGGTCTGCGCGGTCATGCCGAGCCGTTTCCGGTGTGCGTGCGAATGGCCGACAGATGCGCCACCAGGGTGTCGATGGTGATCAGACCCGCGTACACGCCGCGCCGGCCGGTGACGACGGCATTGGCGGTGCTCTCGGCCAGCAGCGCCTCCAGGGCTTCCTGCAAGGTGGAGCGCAGGGAAACACCCTCGCCGACAGGCGTTCCCGCGTCCCGCAGCGATGGCGCCCGTTCGAGCTGGGGGAGGGTCACCCAGCGCAGCGGACGGCGCTGCTCGTCCAGCACGAGCCCGAAATCCTTGCCGCTCCCGGCGAGCGCGGTGCGCAGCGACTCCACCGAGTCGGTCTCCACCGCCGTGGCGCACGCACCGAGCTCGACATCCTCCACGCGGGTCAGCGTCAGCTGCTTGAGCGCCGCATCCGCGCCCACGAATCCGGCGACCGTCGCATCGGCGGGCTCGGCCAGGATCGCGCCGGGTGTGTCGTACTGCAGGATGCGAGACCGATCGCCCAGCACCGCGATTCGATCGCCGAGCTTCACCGCCTCATTGAAATCATGGGTGACGAACACGATGGTCTTGCGCAATTCCGCTTGCAGCCGCAGCAATTCGTCCTGCAACAGCCCGCGAGTGATCGGATCGACCGCCCCGAACGGCTCATCCATCAACAGCACCGGCGGATCCGCGGCCAGCGCCCGCGCCACCCCGACCCGCTGCTGCTGCCCGCCGGAGAGCTGACGCGGATACCGATCCCGGAAGGTCCCCGGATCGAGCCCGACCAGATCGAGCATCTCGTCCACCCGATCGCCGATCCGCTTGCGATCCCATCCGATCAGCCCCGGCACGGTCGCCACATTCTTGGCGACCGTGAGATGCGGAAACAGCCCGGCCTGCTGAATCGAATACCCGATCCCGCGCCGCAGCCGATCCGGATTCACCGCCGCGGCATCCTGCCCGCCGATGGTGATGGTCCCCGAACTGGGTTCGATGAGCCGGTTGATCATCCGCATGGTCGTGGTCTTGCCGCAGCCCGACGGCCCGACCAGCACCACCGTCTCCCCGGCCGGAATCGTCATCGACACGTCCGCCACCGCCGGATCACGTTGCCCGGAATAGCGTTTGGTGACCGAGTCGAGCACGATCTCGACCCCGGACACGGCCGGTTCGACGGTCTCAGTCACGAATACCCCCGGGAGTGGTCAGTCGTCCGGCGAGGACGAGCAGGGCGTCGAGCAGCAGCGCCAGCGCGATGATCAGCACCGTGCCGGTCAGCGCCTGCGGCACCGCGGTCGGCGTGCCCAGCCGCGACAGGCCCGAGAAGATGAGGTTGCCCAGGCCCGGACCCTTCGCATAGGCGGCAATGGCCAGAATGCCCATGATCAACTGCGTGCTGATCCGCATCCCGGCGAGAATGGCCGGCCAGGCCAGCGGCAGCTCGATCGCGGCGAGCACCCGCAGCCGGTTCATGCCCACCCCGCGCGCGGCATCGGTGACCGCGGGATCCACCGCGGACAATCCGACGATGGTATTGCGCAGAATCGGCAGCAGCGCATACAGCACCAGCGCCGTAATGGTCGGCGGAACACCCAGTCCCAGAACGGGAATCAGAATCCCGAGCAGGGCGAAGGACGGAATGGTCAGGATGATGCTTGCCGTCGCCGTCGAGACCGCGGAGCCGAGCGGACTGCGGTAGACCAGCGCACCGATCACGATCGAGACGATCGCGGCGATGAGCACCGACTGCACCACCGCGGAAACGTGCAGATAGGAATCCGTCACCAGCTGCTCGCGGTGGTCGGTGATATAGGTCCACAGCGTATCCAGTGCCCAGCCCTCCCCTCGGGTCGGCAACGCGGTGAGCATATCGGCAAACGGACCACGCCGTCCGGCATTTCGGGTCGGCTTGGCATGTCGGGCGGGGGCGAACAATCTCACAGCTCCGGAAGATCGCCGTGCGCGCACACTGAAACACATGACCGAAAAGCGAGCGTGGACCGTGGCGGTACTGGGACCCGGCGGCGTCGGCGGACTGGTGGGCGCGCTGCTCGCCCGTGCCGGACACCGGGTGATCTTCCTCGGCGGCCCGGAAACCGTTGGAGCCCTGCGCGATCACGGGATCCAGGTGCGCAGTGGGCAGTTCGGCGACTTCACCGTGAAAGTCGAGGCGGATACCGAACTCCGGGAAGCGGTGGACGTCTGCCTCGTCAGCGTCAAACAGACCTCCCTCGCGGGCGCATTGGCTCGCGTATCACCGGAGGCGGTGGGCGACGGCCTGATCGTGCCGCTGCTCAATGGCATCGAGCACCCCGCGCTGCTGCGCGCCCGCTATCGCCCGGAACTGGTCGCGCCCGGCATTATTCGAGTGGAATCGACCCGCGTGGCGCCGGGCGAGATCGTGCAGGGCAGCCCGTTCGTCGATATCGAACTCGCCAGCGCCACCGCCCCGCCCGAACGCCTCGACGCCCTGGCCGAGATTCTGAACGCCGCCGGAATCCGCACGCAGGCAAAGGAAGACGAGGCGGCCGCGCTCTGGGCCAAACTCCTCTTCATCGCCCCCGTCGCCCTCATGACCACCCGCTACCGCAGCCCCGTCGGCGTCATCCGCACCGAGCATCGCGGCGAATTCATCGCCCTGCTCGACGAAGTCGCTGAGCTCAGCCGGGTAGCCGGCCTCCCCGGCGATGTCGACGCGGTGCTCCGCTTCTGCGACACCTTCCCGCCGGAGACCAAATCCTCCATGCTGCGCGACGCCGAAGCCGGCCGCCCGCTGGAGGTGGACGCCCTCGGCGGCGCGCTGCTGCGCACCGCCCTGCGGCACGGCGTCGCCATGCCGCTCACCGAACGCCTGGTGGACGAGGTCGTGCGGCCGGCCACGTCCCCCTAGGCCCGGCGGCATTCGGATTCGGCGAGACCCCGGCGTCATGGGCACGTTATGCTGCACGGCGACCCTCGCGCCGGGCTCCGGCCGCGACGGGTGATCGGGGAGGCGCGGCCGGGTAGGGCCGCACAATAGAAAGGCCAAAACAGGATATGCGTGGCGTGGCTGTGCGAGGGGCGCAGGAGCGCCCACACAGATCCCGGGGTGGGTGGGTCAAGCGGACCGTGGTCGGTGCCGTGGTGGCCGCGCTGCTGCCGTTCGGGGCGTCGGTGGGAGCTGGACCGGCTGCGGCGGAATACGATCCGGCCGCCTTCGACTTCTGGGTGGACTCCAGCATGGGGTCGATCAAGACCCGGATTCTGCGGGCGGCGGACGGCAATACCGATCGGGTGGTCTATCTGCTCGACGGTGAGCGCGCCGAATCGGATATGAACGGGTGGGAGGAATACACCACCATTCCGGCGGCGCTGGCCAAGTTCAATATCAATGTGGTGATGCCGGTCGGCGGCATGTCCAGCTTCTATGTGGACTGGGACGCGCCGAGCAGCTTCAATGGCGTGAACATCGACGGGTCCGCCTTGCCCGGCGCGGATTCCGGATCGGCGATCTCCGGCTGGACCGAGACCTCCGGCAAGACCAACACCTATGTGTGGGAGACGTTCCTGACCCAGAACCTGCCGACCGCGCTGCAGAATCGCCTGGGATTCAGCAAGACTCGCAACGGCGTGTTCGGGCTCTCCATGGGCGGCAGCGCCTCGCTCATGATGGCCGCCTACCATCCGGAGCAGTTCGTCTACGCCGGTTCGCTGTCGGGCTACCTGAACATGTCCGCACCGGGTATGCGAGAAGCCCTGCGGCTGGCCATGATCGCCGCCGGCGGCTACAACATCGACTCCATGGCGCCGGAGGGCAGCGCGAAGTGGACGCGGATGAATCCGTACAACTTCGTGGATCTGCTGCGGGCCAATGGCACTCAGCTCTACATCTCCGCGGGTAGCGGCCAGCCGGCGCAGCAGGACCTGTCCTCGACCGACGCCATCATCCAGGGCATGCCGCTGGAGGCGATCGCGCTGGCGAATACCCGTGCGTTCGAATCGAAGCTGGGAGCGCTGGGCTACGACAAGGTGACCTACGACTTCCCGAGCATCGGCGTGCACAACTGGGGCAACTGGCAGCAGGTGGCCAACCGGATGCTGCCGGATATCGCCAAGTACGTGGGCAAGCCGCTGCCCGCCGGTCAGGCGCCCGCGGGACCGCCGCCGGGTGAGGGCCAGCCACCCGGCGAGGGACAACCGCCGCAGAACTAGCGGGCGGCAACCGGAAACAAGTCGGGGCGTGCCCCGGGCTGCGGACATCGGGTC
>NZ_JBHXVO010000013.1:0-172452 GCF_042672265.1 Nocardia sp. NPDC127526
GCCACCAACGATACGCACATTTGGACACCGCCCGAAGCTTCTCGCGTGCAACCCCTTTCGCCGACACCGCTTCGTTACCGCCCCAAACGAACCCCCCCCCCCCCCCCCCCCCAACCCCCCCCCCCAAGAGAAAGGGGGGGGTGGGGGCCCCCCCCCCCCATCGCCGATCCTGCGTTCCCAGGTCGATCGCCCGTCGGGTTGGCAGCGATCGACCCGACGGCCATCTGGTCAGCGTCACCCTGGTCCGGGCGCCGCACCAGATGGCCGTCGCCGCGCATACATGTGGTGTGGGGCGCGGGTCAGGTTGGGCGGAGGTTGGTGACTGGGCGGGCGGTTGCGGTGCTCAGGCGGGCGGCTACCAGGGAGCGGTGGCAGGCTTCTGGGTCGCGTTCTACGCAGAAGAGGGCGAAGGTTGAGGTGGGTGGGAGGGTGGATAGGAGGGCGGGGAGGTTGAAGGGGGTGAGGATTTCTTGGGTGTAGCGGGTGATGTAGGCGGGGGAGAGGGCGGTGCGGGTGCGTTTGCCTACGCCCTGGCGGGCGTCTTCGCGGTATTGGAGGTGGCGGAGGTCGGTGGTGGGGGCCAGGGGTTTGATGTGGCGGTAGGTGATGTTGGCGGTGGTCAGGGATTGTTGGAGGCGCGTGGCGTTGGCCCAGGAGTAGTCGGGGCCTCGGACGCCTCGGCGTTGGCGGAGGTCGAGGAGGAGGTCTACGCCTTCGGTGATTAGTTGGTGGAGGAAGGTTTCGGCGGTGAAGCCGTAGACGCCGATTGTGGTGATCCGGTTCATTGGGGTGCGTCCGTGAAGGATCTGGCCAGGTCGTTCGGCTTTGTGGCCACTTTCTCGTTGGTCATACCGATTAGGCTCTCGGGGAAACATGACATCTTGTGTCGGGTATTTCTGAGAAGGTTTTTGCATGCGTGCTGATCGGTTGGTGTCGCTGGTGTTGTTGTTGCGGCGGCATGGGCGGATGACGGCGCCGGAGTTGGCGCGGGAGTTGGAGGTTTCCACTCGGACGGTGTTGCGGGATATCGAGGCGCTGTCGGGGGCGGGGGTGCCGGTTTATGCCGAGCGGGGGCGGCATGGGGGGTTTGCGTTGATGCCCGGGTTTCGGACCGAGCTCACGGGGGTGAATCATGATGAGGCGCTGGCGCTGCTGGTTGCTGGGTCGCGGCGGGGGGCGCAGGCATTCGGGCTCGGGTCGGCGCTGGCCTCGGCCATGCGGAAGGTGGTCGACGCGTTGCCCGAGAGCAATCGGGCCAATGCGACGGGGGCGGCGGAGCGGTTGCTCATCGACCCGGAGACCGACCTGCTCTCGCGGCGGCTGGTTGCGGAGGAGGTGCCCGAAGCCGTGGTTGCCGAGGTTCGGAAGGCGGTGTTCGCCGGGCACAAGTTGCGTATTCACTATGCGGCCGTGGATCAGCGGCCGAAGTGGCGCACGGTGGACCCGATCGGGCTGGTGATCGTGCGCGACCACGTTTACCTGCTGGCTACGAGGTCCGGTGCGGACCGTACCTACCGTTTGTCCCGGGTCCTGGCGGCCGAGGCGCTCGCCGAACCTGCTCAGCGACCGGAGCGGGTGGATCTGGACCGGGCCTGGCAGGAACGGAGCACGCGGTTTCGGACCGGCGGCGACCTGGTCACCGTGCTGGTGCGGGTGGACCCGGCGCGGCGGGAGGAACTGGTGGGCACCGCGCTGGCAGTGCTCACCGAGGAGACCGACGCGGAGGGGTGGCTGCGACTCGAGGCGACCTTCCAAGATGCGAGACATGCCGAATGGGCGCTGTGGCAGCTCGCCACGAACGCGGAAGCCCTTGCCCCGCAATGGTTGCGCACCTCCTTGCGCGACCGCGCCGCCGCCCTCGCCACCCGCTATGGACGGTCACCTTGAAATTCGTCGACGGCGTGGGCGGCCGTGCGCTCCGCCCAGTCCTCCGGACATCGCCTCGACCTCCGGACACCGGGTCGATTTCGCAACATCACCTTGTCCCTCGGCCGCCCGGATAGGCGCTGTCTCCGGAAGCGCTGTGGCGCAAAGCCGGGATTAAACTCACGGCGGTGGGATTGGTTTTCGAGACGCGGGCTTCGGATTCGCCGTGGATCGACTCCGTGTGGACGTGCCGCAGCGAGCAGGTCGCGGAAATGACCTCGGTCGCGTGCGAGACCTGGGGTCTGGTGTTCTGGGAGCAGGACGGCGTGGCGTACGCGTCGGTCACGGGGCCCGAGCGCCGGACCGGGACCGCACCGGTGCCCGAGGGGGCGGATTTCGTGGGAATCCAATTCGCGGTGGGCACCTCACTGCGCGCGGTGGCCGCGCCGGCCCTGGTCGACACCGGTCTCGTGCTGCCGGATGTGACCCACCGCAGCTTCTGGCTGGACGGCACCCGCTGGGAGACACCGTGTTTGGACGATGCCGAGGCGCTCGTCGAACGGCTCGTGCGCGACGGCGCGGTGGTCCGCGACAGCCTGGTCGCGGAGGTGCTGCGGGGTCACAGCCCCGCGGCCACCGACCGCACGGTCGAGCGCCGCTTCCGGTCGGCGACGGGTCTCACCCAGGGCGCGGTGCGGCAGATCGGGCGGGCCCGCACCGCCGCGCTCCTGCTGTCCGCGGGGGAGAGCCCGGGCGATGTCGTCGCCAAGCTCGGCTATTACGACGAACCCCATCTCGCCCGGGCGCTGCGGCAGTACGTCGGGCGCACCGCGCGGGAACTCCGCGAAGGCCGCGGCGGTGCGATCGCGCTCGATGCCGCTCAGCGCACCACGTCGTAGATGAGCTTGGTGACGCCGTTGGAGTAGCCGGCGGACTCGCGCAGGCGCAGGTTCTGCTTGTCGCGGTCGGCCCGGCTGAACAGGCTCTTGCCCGCGCCCAGCAGGACCGGGAACACCAGCAGGTTGTAGCGGTCGATCAGATCCGCATCGGCCAGCCGCCGGGCCAGCTCGGCGCTGCCGTGAATGAAGATGGCGCCGCCGTCGCCCTGCTTCAGTTCGGCGATATCCTCGACCGACCGCAGGATGGTGATCGGACCCCAGCCCTCGATCAGCGCATCCTCTTTGAGCGTGGTCGACACGACGTACTTGGGCAGCTCCTTGTACGCGGCGTGATCCTCGGAATCGCGCCAGATCGGGGCGAATGCCTCATAGCTGTTGCGCCCGAACATGAGCGCCGAGGTGTCGGCCAGTTCCTCGCCCTTGAGCGAGTACGCCTCGGGCACGAACTCGGTTTCCATCACCCAGCCACCGCTGCGATGCCCCTCGACCTTGCCGCCCGGCGAATCCACCACGCCGTCCAGCGACATGAAGCCCGTGTAGACCAGTTCCCGTGTCAAAACATCCTCCTGAAGATCAGCGGCGAAGCGTGCCGGTGGTAAGCCTACGGACGGGCGACGCCGCCGTCTTGGACAAAACCGACACGCTTTCGCATGGCTGATCGTCGCACGCTCAGCGGCGCGACCAGCCGGTGTATCCCTCGGCGAAATACGCCGCACCGTGGCGGGACCCGGTGACGAGCGCGAGTTCGGCGCGCTGCCGTTCGAGATCGAAATCCGATGCGCCGTCGATGCTGTGCAGCATGGTGGTCGCCCAGTAGGAGAAGTGCTGCGCCTTCCACACGCGGTCGAGTGCGCGGGGGGTGTAGCGCTCCAGCGCGTCCTGGTCGCCGGCGAAGTAGTCGGTGAGCACCTCGTGCAGGACGCGCACGTCCGCGAGCGCGAGATTCAGCCCCTTGGCTCCGGTCGGCGGAACGGTGTGGGCGGCATCGCCGGCGAGCAGGATGCGGCCGTGCCGCATGGGCGCGGTCACGAAGGACCGGAACGGGAGCACCATCTTCGCGCTGATCGGACCCTCCTGCAGCGCGAAACCGTTGCCGTTGACGCGGCGGCGCATCTCGGCCCAGATGCGGTCGTCGTCCCACTCCTCCGGGCGTTCGGCGGGCGAGCACTGGAAGTACATGCGCTGCATGGCCGGAGTGCGCTGGCTGACCAGGGCGAAGCCGTGCTCGGAGCGGGCGTAGATCAACTCCGGATGGGATTGCGGCGCCTCGGTGAGGAATCCGAACCAGGCGAAGGGATATTCGCGGAACCATTCGGTGCGGGTGCCCTGCGGAAAGGCGTGGCGGCAGATCGAACGGGACCCGTCCGCGCCGACCACCAGATCGGCATCCAGCCGCGCGGGACCGCCATCGGCTTCGACGAAGGTGACCACCGGCCGCTCACCCGAAACATCCACCGCCGTATCGCGAATCCCATAGCGCACGTCACCGCCGTCGGCCTGGCGGCGCTCGGCCAGATCGATGAACACCTCGGTCTGCGGGTACAGCCACACGGATTCGCCCACCAGATCCTGGAAATCGATGCGATGATTCTCGCCGTCGAACCGCAGCACCACGCCGTCGTGACGGTCGCCCTCGGTGATGACCCGATCGGACACCCCCGAATCCGTCAGCAGCCGAACCGATCCCGCCTCGAGAATGCCCGCCCGGATGGTGGTCGCGATCTCCTCGTGCGTGCGGATATCGAGCACCACCGCATCGATTCCGGACCGGTGCAGCAGGTGCGAGAGCATCAGCCCGGCCGGCCCGGCGCCGACGATCGCTACCTGTGTCCGCGTGGATTTCATACGGTTTGCCCCTTCGAAGTCTCGGCGGCGACCGGTGCGGCCGCGCCCGTTTTCAGCCCGGCGACCGCCGCCATGGCGAGCATGCCGAGGCCCGCGACCGCGGCGAAGAAATAGAAGCCCCACGGGTACGCCGACCCGGCGGCAATGAGCCATCCGGTGAAGGTCGGCCCGAGGATGGCCCCGAGCCGCCCGACGCCCGCGGTCATGCCGAGCGCGGTCGCCCGCACCGCCGCCGGATACGCCTGCGTGACATAGGCATAGACGAGCACCTGCGCCGAGAACACGAAAATGCCCGTGACCAGCACCAGCACATTGAGCAGCAGGGTGCTCGGCACCTTCACGCTCAGCAGTGCGAGCAGCACCGCGGCCGCCGCGAACCACAGCAGCACAATCGGTTTCGTCCCGCGCTTGTCGGCCAGGATGCCCGCCGCCACCAGGCCGATGATCGCGCCCACGTTCAGCACCAGCAGCAGCGTCAGCGAGGTCGACATGTTGTATCCCGCATCGCGCATGAGCTTCGGCAACCAGGTGTTGAGCCCGTAGACCAGCAGCAGGCCCATGAACGACCCGACCCACACGCCCAGCGTGGTCCGCAGATATCTGGGCGCGAGCACGACGGTCGCGGGAACCCGCTCGGGTGCGGCCTGGGCGGCCAGATACGCCTCGGACTCGGGCAGCTTGGCCCACAGCACCGGCAGCAGGAGCAGACCGGCCAGGCCACCGGCGTAGAACAGCGGCTCCCAGTGTGGAATCAGTTGCAGCGCCAGCACGGAGGTCAGCACCGCGCCGGCGTGATATCCGGTCATGGTCAGGGTGCTGGCGAAGGCTCGCCGCTCGAGCGGCACCTGCTCGGCCATGAATGTCAGCGCGGTCGGCAGGCACGCGCCGAGCCCGATCCCGGCAATGAGCCGGAACGCGCCGAAAACGGCGACCGACCCGGCCAGCGGGACCGCCGCGGTGAAGACCGAGAACAGCGCGATCGCGCCCAGCAGGACCTTGCGGCGACCGTATCGATCGGCGACCGGACCCACCAGCACCGCGCCGATGGCCACGCCGACCAGCGAGATGGTCGCGGCGAATGTCGCGCGAGCCGCGGTGAATCCGAGGTGATGCTGCTCGATGAGCGTGGGAATGACCGCCCCGAGAACAACGAGGTCGTATCCCTCGAGCACGACGATGAGCCAGCACAGCACGGCCGGCGTCGACGGCAGTTTCTTCATGATGATGTTCGTTTCTTATGCGTCGGCCCGGCCACAGCCGGCACCGAATAGTGATGGCAGTCACGGTAGGCTGGCCAGCCGGCAGAAATCCAATAGATGTATTTTTCGATTTGTATAGAGGAGATCGATGGCCGCCGAGTTCGACCTGAACCTCGTCCGCACCTTCGTGCTGCTGTACGAGACCCGCAGCGTGACCGCCGCCGCGGAGTTGCTCGGCGTCACCCAGCCGACGGTCAGCTACGGGCTCGGCAAGCTGCGCCGGCGGCTGCACGACGAGCTGTTCGTGCGCGGTCCGGGCGGGCTGGTACCGAGTTCGGAAGCCGAACGGCTCTATCCGCCGCTGCGCGCCGCCATCGCCGAGGTCGATGAAACACTCGGCGCCGCTACGGAATTCGATCCGAGCCGCCCGACGCGGTTCTCCCTCGGCCTGTCCGATCTCGGCGAGGTGACCGTGCTGCCGCTGGTGCTGTCGGCCCTGGCCGCGCTCGCGCCGCAGGCGAGCCTGGACGTGGAGGCCTTCGATATGGACACCGCCACCGACCGCCTGGCCCGCGGCGCGGTCGACGCCATCGTGGCCAGCCCGGTCCTCGATTCACCCCGATTGACCCGCACCCCGCTGTTCCGCGAGGGCTACGCCGGACTGGCCGCGGCCGGGCACCCGCGGCTGCGCGGCGACACCGTCGCCGAAGCGGACCTGCGCCGCGAGCGGCACATCGTGGTGGAGGGCGTGACCGGACATCCCGGTCCGCGCAAGGCATTACACGATCACGGCCTCGAAGACCGGGTCGCGGTCCGCGTCACCCGCTTCGCCACCCTGCCGTACGTGGTGCAGGACAGCGACCTGGTCGCCATCGTCCCCGAACGCGTCGCCCGCGCCCTGGCCCGCACGCATCCGGTGCGGGTGTTCGCCCTGCCGTGGCCGATCGAACCGGTGGAAGTGGCGGCCTACACCCGGCGCGCCCCCGGCCGCGGCGCCGCGCAGCGCTGGTTCCTGGGCGTGATCCGGGCGGCGCTGCACGATCTGTCCGCCACCTGACGCGCGGGCGGGTGCGCGATGCTGCGGATTCGCTGTGCTGTCGGGGCGCACCGCTAATCTGCTGGGATGGTCAGACCGGAGTCGGCGCTGCGCCGCCTGATGCGCGAAACAGGAAAGCTGTTGCAGGCCTACGGGTTCGAGGGCGCCGAGCCGACCTGGGCGCGAGCCGGGGAGGGCGGCGTCGCGACGGTCGGGCGCACCCGGGTGACCCGCGCCTGGACGGCCGGTCAGCATGAACTGAGCTTCGGCCTGACCCTCGATGTTACGCCGACCGGCTGGTGGGAATTCCGCAACTGGCGCGAGACGCGAGAAGGCAAGCCGCCCATCCCCATCGAGCAGGCCGCAGGCCCCGGGCTGATCACCGACTTCGGCATACCGGCCCGATTGTGGTCGCTGCGCGTGGATTCGACCCAGCAGGGCCAGCACGCGCGGCAGGCCGATATCGACGCCATCCGCGCCGAACTGCCCAAACGAGTGCACACCTGTGCCCGCGCCGCACTGCGACTGGCCGAACCGGGCCGCTACCTCGAGGAGCTGCTCGCCCGCCCCGACCCCGGAATCGGAACCCGGGAAGCGATCGTGGTCCTGCTCGCCGATCACGGCCCGGGCCCGCAACTCGACGACGCCATCGAGCATCTCCGTGCGGGCTACGCGCACCGTGACGCGCCGGCCTACGCCGAAGAGGTCATCCTCGCCTACGTGAATTCCCGGGTCGCCCTGGTCTGAGCCCGGGGTAGAGAGCGGACATATCCGACTGTGTGGCAATGTGTAGAGCCGGATGTCGGTGTGTGCTCGGAGGGCTGTGGGTTTGGATTCGTGGTTGGGACGCAAGAGTTTTCACCTGATCCGGATCGTGGCCTTCGGTTTAGTGGTCGGTGCGGGGGTTTTCGGGAATCCGGTGCCGGCGGCAGCGGGGGAGGGGGCGGACACCTACCTGGACGAGCTGGCCGAGTCAGCGAAAACCCCTGTCCTGCAGTGGGCGGACTGCGCCGACGGATTCCAGTGCGCGACCGCGCAGGTGCCGCTGGACTATCAGCGAGCGCAGGCCGAGCAGATCGATCTGGCGGTCATCAAACTGCCCGCCGCCGATCCGGCCGCCCGCATCGGCACGCTGTTCGTGAATTTCGGCGGTCCCGGGGCCTCCGGCGTGGATCGACTACGCGAGCGGGCGAGCTGGCCGTGGCTGTTCTCGGCGGAACTACGTGCACGATTCGACATCGTCTCGTGGGATCCGCGGGCCACGGGCCGCAGCGCGACGGCACGGTGCTTCGCGAATACCGAAGAGCAGCTGGCCTTTCTGGGCGGCTATCCGGATATGCCCGGCGACGCATCGGGTGAGGCGGCGTTCTTCGCCTACTCCAAGGATTTCGCCGATCGCTGCCGCGAATCGGCCGGCGCCATCCTCGATCACGCTTCCACCGCGAACACCGCCCGCGACCTGGACCTGCTGCGCCGCGCGGTCGGTGATGCGCAGCTGAGCTATCACGGCATCTCCTACGGCACGCAGCTCGGCGCGATCTACGCCAATATGTTCCCCGGCCGGGTGCGCGCCATGGTGTTCGACGGGTCGCTCGATTTCGCGGGCAATGCGAACGGGCATGGCGGACAAGGCGCGACCGTGCCCCTCGACACCCGCCAGAACGTCGCCTCCGGCATCTCGGCCACCTTCGACGAATTCCTGCGCCTGTGCTCCGCGGCCGGACCGAAGTGCGCATTCTCCGAAGGCGATCCGGCCTTGAAATGGCGAGTGCTCGCGGAACGGGCGCGCCTGGCTCCGATCCGTGTGAACGGTGAGCCCTACACCTATTCGTCGATCATCAATGCGGCAGCGAGCCTTTCGCAGCCGTCGGTGTACCCCGACCTCGCCCGGCTGCTGCAGAGCCTGTTCGATGCGGGCACGACCTTCCCCGGCATTCTGCCGATCGCCGATTCCGCCGCCTACACCGCCAATCGCACCGAGGCCTTCCACGCCATCCAGTGCAGTGACAGCGTCGTCCCCACCGATCCGGCCGTATACAGCCGCGCCGCGATCACCGAGGATCTGCGCGTGCCCTACTTCGGGCGCATCTCCGTCTACTCGCTCATGGCCTGCGCCTACTGGCAGGGTCACGACGCGGACCGCTACACCGGCCCGTGGAATCGGCAGACCTCCGCGCCGATTCTGGTGCTGAACAGCCGCTTCGACCCCGCCACACCGCTGGACGGTGCTCGCGCGGGCGCGGCGCAGCTGTCCCATGCCCAGGTGGTCGTGGTCGAAGGCGCGGGACACAGCAGTATGTACGTGCCCAGCACCTGCGCCGAGCAGGTCAAGCGCGAATACCTGTTCTCCGGTCAGCTCCCGCCCGCAGGCACCGGATGTGCCGCCGACGCCTCGCCCTTCGGCTGATCGCCGTCGTTCCCGGAACCGGCGGCCTGATCGTGCCAGACTGAGCACCGTGAGCGAGCCAAAGATCGAATCCGGCCGGGACAAGCCGGCCGACACACCGCCGGACCGGGGCACCATCATCGGGCAGGGCATTCTCTGGCTCGCCAAGTGGTCGCTGTGCATCGTCGCCATTGCCGCGGGCGCCTGGGTGCTCGGCTTCGTCATCGCCAAGTTCTGGGTGGCGTTGCTGCCCATGGCTTTGGCGCTGGTGGTCTCGACCGTGCTGTGGCCGCCCACGCGGTTCCTCACCGCGCGGGGCCTGCCGCCCGCGCTGGCCGCCTCGATCACCACGGTCGGATTCCTCGGCATTCTGGCCGGAGTCATCGCGCTGATCGTGCCCTCGGTGGTGGATCAGGCGCCGGAACTGGCCGACCGCTCCACCGAGGGCATCAACAAGGTGCGCCAATGGCTCGAGGGCCCGCCGCTGAATATTCGGGAAGAGCAACTGAATTCGGCGGTGGACGCGATCATCTCGCGGCTGCAGTCCAGCGCCGAGCGCATCGCGACCGGCGTCTTCACCGGCGTCAGCACCGCCACCTCGGCCATTGTCACGCTGTTCCTGGTGCTGGTGCTGACCTTCTTCTTCGTCAAGGACGGGCCCAAGCTACTACCGTGGCTGCACTCGATCCTCGGCACCCGCAGCGGCCGGCACATCGAAGAGGTGCTGAACCGGGTGTGGGTCACCCTCGGCGGCTTCATTCGCACCCAGGCGCTGGTGAGTCTCATCGACGCCGTGCTCATCGGCGGCGGCCTGGTCGTTCTGGGCGTCCCCTTGGCCGCGGTGCTGACCGTGCTCACCTTCCTCGGCGGCTTCATCCCGATCGTCGGCGCCTTCGTCGCCGGCGCGCTCGCCGTGCTGGTCGCCCTGGTGAGCAAGGGCGTGACGACGGCGCTCATCGTGCTGGCCATCATCATTGTGGTGCAGCAGCTGGAAGGCAATGTGCTGCAACCGGTTCTGCAGAGCCGCAGCATGCAGCTGCACGCCGTGGTGGTGCTGCTCGCCATTACCGTCGGCGGCGGCCTGTACGGCATTGTCGGCGCGTTCCTCGCGGTGCCGACGGCGGCGGTGCTGGCCGTGGTGCTGCGCTATCTGGGCGAGCAGATCGATCTCCGCACCGCGGAACCCGCGCCGGACCCGGGCGAGGACGAGTAGGGCGTCCGGCTGGCTACTCTGGGTCGGGTGAATGCTCCAGTTGTCGCATTGGTGAAGATCGCCGCTGATCTCGACGCGGTGACCACGGTCGGACCCGAGGACGATCCGGCCGAAGCCGGGCTGACGCCGCTGGCGATCGACTCGATCTGGGAGTCGGTGCGGGCGTGGTATCGGATGGGCACCACGCCCGCGATCCAGATCTGCCTGCGGCGCAACGGGAAGGTCGTGCTGAATCGCGCGATCGGGCACGGATGGGGCAATGCGCCCGGCGATGGGCCCGAGGTGGAGCCGATCCCGCTCACCCCCGATATGCCGTTCTGCGGATTCTCCACGGCCAAGGGCGTTTCGGCGGCCCTGATGTACATGCTCGTCGAACAAGGAGCATTCCGGCCCGAAGACCCGGTCTCCGCATACATTCCCGAGTTCGCGGCCAATGGGAAAGCGGGCATCACCATCGCCGATGTGCTCTCGCACTCCGCCGGTGTGCCGTTCGTGACCAAGCCCTATCGCGGCTACGAACTCGTCGTCGACGAAGAGGTGGCCGCGCGCGCACTGGCCGATCTGAAGCCGAGCTGGCCGGCGAACCGATTTCGCGTGTATCACGCCCTGACCAGCGGATTGATTCAACGGCTGCTGGTGCAGCGGGCGACCGGGAAGCCGATGCGCGAGCACTTGAGCGAGCAGGTCCTGCAACCGCTCGGCTTCCGATGGACCAACTTCGGGGTCCGCCCGGAGGAGGTCGACCTGGTCGTGCCCAGCGTCAAGGTCGGCGCGAATCCCTCACGCATGTGGAGCTACCTGGCCCGCAAGGCCCTCGGCGGCGGCATGGGCGGACCCATGTCCGAGGCCGCCAACCGCGCGTTCCTCACCGCGGAACTGCCGTCGGGCAACCTGGTCACGACGGCTGCGGAGCTGTCGCGCTTCTATGAAATCCTCGCTCGCGGCGGCGAATTGGATGGCGTGCGCATCATGCGACCGGACACCCTGCGGGCCGCCGTCGCCCCGGCCAATCGGATTCCCGGCGCGGCCGGTCGCGTCAGCCGGGCCGGTTACGAACTCGGCGCGCACCGTTCCAAATTCGGCCGCGACACCGAATCGCATTTCGGCCGCAGCGGTTTGACGACCCAATACGGCTGGGCCGACCCGGCTCGCGGCCTGTCGGGCGCCATCCTCACCAATGGCAAGGCCACCACCGACCTCGACCGCCCCTGGAAACTGGTCGAGCAGATCTCCGGCACGATTCGCGTCCTCCGTCCGGAGGCGCAGCTCTTCACCCTCTGATCCGGATTGCGGGATGGTCGCGGGCAGGTGATCGACAGTCGGCGAATCGCGGTCGCGCGCAGGTCTCCGGGGGTAGCATGAAAACCCGCTGACCTGCGATGGGACTGCGTCGGCGCCTATCACCCGAGGACTCGTCATGAACGGTCTCGCCCAGATCGCCGCCCTCGTCGGCGCGATCGCCTACATCGGGGCCGCGCCCCTGGAAATGTTCTTCTACGGCCGCCCCGCCGTCCGCAAACTTCTGCACGTCGACACCGACAATCTCGACGACGTGCGCATGTGGGCCTTCGTCGTCGGATTCCGCAATATGCTCGGCGGCATCGGCACCATCATCGGCCTGATCATCCTGCACAACGGCGACGAGACCGTCGGCCGCACCGTGGTGCTGACCGCCTCCTGGTACATGCTGCTGGCCGGCCTCGCCATGCTCATCGCCGACCTGCTCGGGCTCTGGCGGCCCAAGTGGGGCAGCGTGCTCGGCACCATCGGTTCCAGCCTGCCGCCGCTGGTGGCGATCATCGCGGCCTCGGTCTAACCCGCCGCGCCCTCAGCCGACAATGAGCAGCGGCTGGGTTTCGGTTGCGGGGGAAAGGGTTTCGACGACAGCGGTCAACCGGATCCGCGCGGCACCGATGGTCCCGGTGAACGCCCGCCGGCCATCGGCGGCCTCCCGATCGGTCGTGGACTCCACCATGTCCAAGGCCCGCGCCCACTGCAACAGCTGCGCGCTGGCCTCGGCATCCGGTAGGTCCGGATGGACGGTGCCCCGGAACTCCGCCTCGCCCGACGCGGTCGCGAACCGCGAACAGCAGTCCCACATCCACGTCATCTGCGGCAGCGGCATACCGGCCACCGCGGCGGCATAGGAGTTCACCGTCTGCGAGACGGTGTCGATCGCGGCCATCGTCAGCGAATCGGTCACAGCGACAGGGTGCCATCCGCGCGAACCCGCAGGCCGTAACCGCTCACGCGTGTCGGGACCCGAACCTGAGAGAACTCCAAGGAGAAGCACAGACTCCTGCCAGAACCGAACGGCAGTCTGGATTCGGAGCGGAGCGGATACGTAGAAGTCGAGGTGCGGAATGGTCGAGCTGGAAGTCGACGGGACAACCGTGACGGTGCACGTGACCGGCGCACACCGCGTGCTGGCGTTGCGCGAACACGTCAGCTTCGATCTGAATCAGGTCAAGGGGATCACCAAGGCCGAGGTGGATTTGCGGCCGCCGTGGTTGCGTGCGCCCGGAACGTTCTTTCCGGGCGTGATTGCCGCCGGTACGTTCCGGGGCAAGGGCCGCAAGGAATTCTGGGACACGCTCTTTCATGAACAGGCGGTGCGCATCGATCTGGCCGGGGGCGAGTTCACCCGGCTGGTCATCGATGTGGAGGATCCGGATCACGCGATTCGGATGCTCGCGGCCGCGGCCTGACGACTCAGGGCCGCCGTGAGCACGGAGAGCGCGGCGATCCCGCCCAGGACCAGGTAGGCGTGGGCGTAGCTGCCGGTCCACGAGGACAGCAGGGTGCCCGCCCAGGGGGCGAGGGCCATGACGACGATCATCGGCGCGTAGAGGATTCCGTTGAGGCGGCCGTAATGTGTTGCGCCCCAGCGGTCGGTGACGGCGGTGGCCTGGATCAGGGTGAACAGGCCGCGGATGAGACCGGAGCCGATCGCGAAGGCGATCAAGGTCGTCACGGTGGCGCCGAGACCGAGCAGGGCGGTGGCGATCGCGGTGGCCGCCAGGATGGCGATGGTGCGGGTGGTCACGGTGGTGTGCGCGGCCAGCGGTAGATAGCCGAGGCGGCCGAGGACTTGACCGGCGCCGCCGAGACCGAGGGCGACGGCCGCGAGAGCGGGGGAGAAGCCGCGTTCCTGAAGCAGCGGAACGAGATTGAACACCGCGGCCGCGGTGGTGAACGAGCCCAGACTCAGGGTGACCATGAGCGCCCGGAAACCGCGGCTGCGCACGATGGCGGCGTGATCGGCGAAGTCCTCCGCGACCGGGGCAGGCGGATGCGGCCAGGGGCCGCGCAGGCCGAACCAGTGCGCGGGAACGGTGATCGCGGCGAGCACGACGGCGAGCGTGAGATAGGTGGCGCGCCAGTCGGAATGCTCGTTCAGCAGCGCGGTGAGCGGAGCGAAGACGGTGCTGGCCAGGCCGGCCACCAGGGTGACGATCATCAACGCCTTGACCCGCTCGGCGCCCCACCAGCGGGTCAGGGCCGCGAAAGCGGGGGAGTACAGCACCGCGCCCATGGCCGTGCCGCTGACGAGCCAACCGGCATAGAAGACAACCAGATTCGGTGACACCGCCACGACGAGCAGAGCGAGGGCGCCCAGCGCGGAACCGGCCGTCATCACCGCGCGCGGGCCGCGACGGTCGAGAATACGGCCGAGAGGGATGCCGATGAGCGCGGCGGCGAGCTGCCCGAGCGAGAAGGCCGCGGTGATGGCCGGCAGCGACCAGCCCGTATCGCGGGAGATGGAAACACCGAGCACCGCGAACGCGTAGTAGAGAATGCCCCAGCTGGTGATCTCGGTGAGGCACAGCACGGCCAGTACGCGCCGCATGCCGGGGCGGGTGAGACCGCCGGTCTGCGAAGAGGTTTCGGTGTCGGTCATCACCCCATCGTTACCGTGCGCGGGTGCGCTCGGGGTCGGATCGGGCAAGGCGCGGTGAACGACGGTGGCCGGAGGTCCGGCTCGGATGCGCCGCAAGCTCTGGTTCTCCGCAGCTTTGGGCCACCCATAGCGCGGCGGCAGGCATGCGCGGTGAGGTGACGGTCACTCTCGCTGACGCCGTGGCAGGTCGGCGTCGGCGGTGCGGGACCGATAGGCTGGATGGCGAGTCGCACGTGGTGGAAGGGGTGGCAGAGTGAGTGAGAACCCGATCTCCGCAGCGGCGCCGGAATCGAGTGATCCGCAAGCGGTTCTGGAGCGATCCACGGCCCGGCTGTCGGAGGAGTTCGCCGGCATCTTCGATGCCGACACCGTGGAACGCATGCTGACCTCCTCGTTCGAGCGGCTGTCGGCGGTGTCGGATCATCCGCAACTGCTCGCCGAGCGCTTCGCGCGTGAGCGCCTGACCGCGTCGGCGAAAGCGGAAGGCCGTGCGACGAACACCGGACCCGCCGTCCTGTTCGTGTGCACCCACAATGCCGGGCGCTCCCAGATGGCCCTCGGGTTCTTCACCCAGCTGGCCGGCGATCGCGCCTGCGGGTGGTCCGGCGGGTCCGCTCCCGATATCGCGGTGAATCCGCTGGTGGTCACGGCCATGGCCGAGCGCGGCATCGATATCGCCGCCGAATTCCCCAAACCCTGGACCGACGAACTCATGCGCGCCGCCGATGTCGTCATCGACATGGGCTGCGGCGATACCGATCCCATCGTCTCCGGCCACCGCTTCGAGCAATGGCCGCTGCCCGATCCGGCCGGGCAGGGCCTCGACGATATCCGCACCATCCGCGACGACATCGAAACCCGAGTGCGCCGCCTGGTCGCCACTCTCGGCCTGGCGGCCGATCCGGACTCGCTCGGCAGCCCTAGCTGACGGCCTTCTTCACGAGGTCGGCGATTGTCGCCTCATCGGCGGCGGTCAGTTTCGTAATGCCGAAAGCCGTCGGCCACAGGGTGCCGTCATCGATATTGGCGATGTCGTTGAAGCCGAAGGTGGCGTAGCGGGTTTTGAACTTGGCCGCCGCCTGGAAGAAGCACAGCACCTTGCCGTCCTTGGCGTAGGCGGGCATGCCGTAATAGAGCTTCGGGGCCAGGTCGGGGGCGTTTTCCTTGATGATGGCGTGGATGCGTTCGGCAATGGCGCGATCGGATTCCGGCATCTCGGCGATCTTGCCGAGGACATCGTTCTCGCCGTCGGCCCTGGTGGCCTTCGCACCCCGCCGGGCCGCCGTTTTCAGTTCGGCGGCGTGCTCTTTCATGGCGGCGCGTTCCTCGGCGGAAAATCCCGCGGAATTCTGGTTCTCGGCGGACTTCTGTGCGGCCATTGTCGAATCCTCCCTACCAGGGTTTTCGTGCTGTCGTCTGCAATGTTAGGGACCTTGGCCATCCGGCGGCTTCTTCAAAGCTGATCGGAATTCGGGCCTTCATCATCGAAATCACCGCCGAGGTTTCGCCGCCCCGCCCGGGGTAATGCTGCAAATATGCTTACCACTCCACGATGGGTCACGCGGAACCGCTTCGCCGCCTGGTCAGGATACTTTTGCATACTGGTTGCCTCGGCAACGCTGGCAATGGCCATCACCGCCGCCGCCTCGGGCCACACGGAGTACGCCATGGTTGCCGGCATCATCTGCGCCGTGACCGCCCTGTTCGGCATCACCATCATGACCACCACCTGGCATCGCGACACCGCGCAGCACCACAATGTGCCCAGCCTGCTCAACGACACCTGGGAGCGCACCCCGCCCTTCGCCCGCCGCCGGGGCAAGCCCTGGGGCATCGAAACCGATCGCAGGCACTGACCCGCTCGATCCAGCTTCCGGAGGCCGAAGGGTTCGATACCGCGGACGCAGTAGTCACGCGGTCGGTACGGCGTGTGCAGCAGGGGGATACGGCGGTGGAGGCAGGGTGAATTGTCCACGCGTGCACGATGATCGGCGGTGGGGCTGGTCGACATGATTGGGCATCGAGTAGTTCGAGCAAGGAGCATCTCATGTCCGTCCGTCATCTCCCCGCCATTGTCCTGGCCGCGCTGATCGGGGGTATCGCGGTAGCCGCACCGGCGTCGGCATCGGTTCAGCACAGTGCCGCGGTCACCGGCATGACCTCCGGGCGGCTCGGACCGACCCTGACCGCGTTGGTGGGGTTGTTCGCCGTGGTGATCGGGGGTCTGACCTGGGCTCGTGCCGGGCGTCCCGGAAGCGGCGACGGGCGGCGGGGAGCCATGGTGGCACTGGTGGCGGGGCTGATCAGCACGGTGCTCGGCGGCGTGTTCGCGGCCACCGCGGACGGCGGGCCGGGGACCGGCAACGGGATCGTCGGGGCCTTCATCGCCGTGGTGCTCGGGGTGGTCGGCATGGTGCTCGGCGGGCTGGTGCTCAAGCGCCCCCGCGTCGGCGTGACCAGGTGAAACACCCCGGCGCGTGCGTCGAGGCGTCACATCCTGCGCAAGGACTTTCGCGCGGTGGCCGCGGCCGTGCGCGAGGTCGCCGCTGGTCAGCGGGTATCTTGACCGACCGCGGTGAAATGGTCGATGAGCAGCCGGGAGGCCGGGGCGGGCGCCTCTTCGGGGATCCAATGCGAGACTCCCGGCAAGACCTCCAGTCGATACGGGCCGTCAGCGAAGCGGCGTGTCAGCTTCACCCCGGTGCTGTGCACCGCGGTGTCGCTGTCGCTCCACATCTGCAGGACCGGGACGGTGACGCGGCCGCGCAGGTAGCGCGGCGAGGAGAAGGGCATGCCGCGGTACCAGTGCAGGCCGCCGCGGGCTATCGCCCTGTCGCGCAGGCGATCTGCCTCGCGTTGTGCCATCTCGGCGGATTGGCCCGTCTGCTCGAGCATCCAGCGGAACAGTGCGGTGCGCACTGTCAGCTCGGGGAGCAGCGGCAGCTGGAAGAAATACATGTACCAGGAGGCCACCGACTGGCGGCTCGTGACCATGGCTCGCGCGAACGCGCCCGGATGCGGGACCGACAGCGCCGACAGCGACAGGATTCGATCGGAGCCCGAGATGGCCGCCGCCCACGCCGCGGCCGCGCCCCAATCATGGCCGACCACATGCACCGGGCGGCCGATGGAATCGATCATCGCCAGCACGTCCGCGGCCAGCTCGTCGAGGCGGTACCGCCATCGCCAGCGCGGGGCGGCGGTCGGCCTCGCGCCACGCAGGTCCGGTGCGAATGTCCGGTAGCCCGCCTGATTCAACAGCTCCGCGACCGTGTGCCAACTGCGGGAGTCCTGCGGCCAGCCGTGCAGCAGCAGGACCGGCTCGCCGGTGATCGGCCCGGAATCGCGGACGGGGAATGCGAGGTCCCCGCGGTGGAAAGCGCTGATTCGTTCCGGCTCGCTTGCGCCGCCGCCGGATTCGTGAACGGATACTTCGGTCGCCATTGACGCCTGCACCTCTCGTGTTCGCAACACTGCGGGTTCAGCGTGGCACATGACAGCGATTAGCGCGACTGAAAGTAACAGATAAATCGGCCGGATTTCGTCGAGGACCGCGCCCATCCGGAACCGCTCGGGCGACGAATATGCCGCTAAGGCCAGTGCGGCATTGCTGGACCACCCGTTTCGTCCCTCGTTCCGGGAGGATTCGCATGTCGATCAGCAGGGTTTCGCGACGGCGGTTGTTGAGCACCGCGCTGGCCGCGGGGGTCGTCGCCGGCGCGACCGCGACCACGGCGTGTGCGCCCGTTCCCGCGCAGAGCGCCGAGGGTGATCGCTCCCGCGATCGCAGCGAGTGGCTCGCGCGGCAGCTGCTGGGGGTCGACGAGAACGGGGCCGACCTCACGCTGGCCTATCTGAAGATCCTCATCGACACCGGCCTGCCCGCTACCGGCAGCCGCAAGAAGATCATTGTCGTCGGCGCCGGCGCGGCCGGGCTGTGCGCCGCGAACCTGCTGGCCGATGCCGGGCACGAGGTCACGGTGTTGGAGGCCAACGGAAATCGCACGGGCGGGCGGATCAAGACATTGCGCGGGGTCTTCTCCGATCCGGCGCTCCATGCCGAGGCCGGGGCCATGCGGTTGTCCAGTGTGCACCCGATGGTGCTGGCGCTCGCGGACAAGCTGGGCGTGCGGCGCAGGCCGTTCTACGGCTCCGATGTGGCCGTCGATACCGCGATGCCGCTCACGCCCCCGGTGTTCTACCGCTCCTTCACCGGCGAGGAGTGGTCCAATGGGCCGGCGCTCGACTACCGGCCCGCGTCATCGGCGCGGCGCAGCCTGATCCATGTCAATGGAACGACCTATACCCGTGGCGAATACGCCGCGAATCCCGCCGCGGTTCACGCCGGGTTCGGCTGCGACCTGAGCGAACCCAGCCGCACGGTTCTCGGCGCCGCGCTGCGGCAGACCTCGCTGACCGATCAGCCGATCCAGCGGCAGCTCGACGGCTGGACCGAACTGCTGCACACCTACGAAAACCATTGCCTACGCCGCTATCTCATGGACCAAGGCTGGTCGAAGGAACGCATCGAAACCATCGGCACCCTCGAAAACCTCACCGCCCGACTGCGATACAGCGTCGTCTTCCCGCTCGTCGATCACACCCTGCTCCCGCCCGATGTCACCCACTGGGAACTGAAGGGCGGCATGGCCGCGCTCACCGATGCCCTGACCCGGCGGCTCGGCCCGGCAATCCTGATGGGCAAGCGCATGACTCGCCTGGAACAGACCGACCACGGCGTGCGGATCCACACCACCGCCGAGACCGGCACCGAACACACCGACGGCGCTCCGGCCGCCCCGGTCGAATCCTTCGACGCCGACTACGCCATCCTGGCCATCCCGCTCACCGCCGCCAGATTCTGCGCCTTCGACCCGCCGCTGTCCTACGACAAGCGCCGCGCCATCATCGAAATGCACCACGACGCCGCCACAAAGATATTGCTGGAGTTCAAAACCCGCTTCTGGGAGCAGGGCCCCACCGGCTTCCGCGGCGGCCGCTGCACCACCGACTCCCCGAACCGCTCCATCTACTTCCCCTCCCACGTCGACGACTCCGACGGCGGCGTGGTCCTGGCTTCCTACACCTTCGGCGACGACGCCATGCGCTGGGACTCCCTCACCGAAGGCGAACGCCTCCACTTCGCCCTCTCCGGCCTGCGCACCCTCTTCGGCCCCCGCGTCGACACAGAATTCACCGGCATCGGTTACACCCAGAGCTGGGTCCGCGCCCGCTACGCCCTCGGCGAAGCCGCCATCCCCACCCCCGGCCAACTCCACGAACACCACCGCGCAACCCGCTCGGTAGAAGGCCGAGTCCACTTCGCCGGCGACCACACCAGCCTCAACACCGCCTGGATCGAAGGCGCCCTCGAGAGCGGCGTCCGCGCTGCCCTCGAACTCCACCGCCGCTGACCACCCCCCCGGCTACCAGGACAGAGTCGCGTGGCTGTGCACTTTTCGCGCTCGCCGACTCAGTGCCGGTCGCAATGCCCAGGCGCGTCGGATTCACCCGGCGGCACTGGTTCTCGTGACGCGCACGAACGCCGGGCACGTCGGCGCTCGTGGACTGTGAATGCGGCCGAAGCCTCGCGCCCACCGGCCCTGGCATTGGGCCTGGTGTTGGTGGATGCCCTGGTCGTAAGTGGGAAGGAGGTCGCCGCCCGAGGAAACCCTTCGGGTCCGAGGCCAACCCGGGGTCGCACGTCACTTGCGGCGCATGGATCGCCGCGAGTGACGTGGGCGCCCGTGTCAGCTGTCAGCGGCGGCCCTGGCGCTGGGATGCCGAACGGTCGTTCGGGGCGGCGGGTGCTCCGGCGCGGCGGCGCGAGGATCCGGCATGTGCGCGGCCGGTGCCGGATGTCGCTGTGCGGGTGGCGGATCCGTTGGCGGGGCGGTCGTCGCGGCGGTTGGTGGTGCGCCCACCGGTGGAGCGCGCGGTGTCGGCGTGGCCGGGGGTGCGACGGGCGGCGGTGGCGGTTCCGCGGACGTCCTCGGATTTCGCGCGGCGCGGTCCATTCGCGGTGGTACGGGATTCCGCGCGCTGGCTGTTGGTCGCACCGCGGGAGGAAGCGGTGGCCGTTGCGCGCGAATCGGTGGTGGCGGCGCGGGAGGTGCCGCCGGTTACGGTGTGCGAACGGCGATTTCGGGTGCCGCGGGGAGATTCGTTGCCGGCGGTGCGGGGGCTGCCGGTACCGCGCGGGCCGCTCTTGGGGGAGGCGCCGGTGGAATCGGGACGGGTGCCGCGGCCGTTCGATCGGCGGCCACCGCGAGCGGCGGGCTTTTCCCGGGGCTCGGAAGTCGTTGCGGCGGGGGCCGTTCGCGGTGTTTCCAGGGGTGCGATCGGGCCGACGAGGGCTGTCACCGGGGTGGATTGGGCGGTGACGCGCTGGGGTTCGACGGTGATGCCGGCCTTGCGGAGCAGGGCGGCCACGTCTTTGCGCTGGTCGGGGAGGACGAGGGTGACGACATCGCCGGAGCTGCCGGCGCGGGCGGTGCGGCCGGAGCGGTGCAGGTAGGCCTTGTGCTCGGCGGGCGGGTCGACGTGGACCACCAGCTGGACGTCGTCGACGTGGACGCCGCGGGCGGCCACGTCGGTGGCGACCAGGACGCGGGCGGTGCCGTCGGCGAAGGCGGCCAGGTTGCGGTCGCGGGCGGCCTGGGAGAGGTTGCCGTGCAGGTCGGTGGCGGGGATGCCGACGGCGGTGAGCTGCTTGGCCAGGCGGCGGGCGTGGTGTTTGGTGCGCATGAACAGGATGCGGCGGCCGGTGCCGGAGGCCAGGGCGGTGACCAGGTCGCGCTTGGCTTCGGGGCCGGTGACCTCGAAGACGTGGTGGGTCATGTCGGGGACGGGGGAGTGGGCCTCGTCCACCTTGTGGGACAACGGGTTCCGCATGAAACGCTTGACCAGCTTGTTGACGCCGTTGTCGAGGGTGGCGGAGAACAGCAGGCGCTGGCCGTCGGCGGGGGTGGCGGCCAGGATGCGGGTGACGCCGGGCAGGAAGCCCAGGTCGGCCATGTGGTCGGCCTCGTCGAGGACGGTGATGCGGACCGCGTCGAGGGAGACCAGGCGCTGCTGCATGAGGTCCTCGAGGCGGCCGGGGCAGGCCACCACGATATCGACGCCCGCCTGCAGGGCCTTGGCCTGGCGGTTCTGCGGGACGCCGCCGAAGACGGTGGTGACCTTCAGGCCGCAGGCGGCGGTCATGGGTTCGAGGGCGGCGGCGATCTGGGTCACCAGCTCGCGCGTGGGCGCGAGAATCAGGCCCGTCGGGTGGCCGGGCTTGCGGGGGACGCCGACCAGGCGCTCGACCAGCGGAATGGAGAAGGCCAGGGTCTTGCCGCTGCCGGTGCGGCCGCGGCCCAGCACGTCGTGTCCGGCCAGCACATCCGGCAGCGTCGCCGCCTGGATGGGCTTGGGCTCGGTGATGCCGTTCGCGGCCAGCGCGTCCACGATCTGCGCGCGCACGCCCAGCGCGGAGAAGGACAGGGCCGGGCTCGATGAACGAGTCGTCATAAGTGTTTCAGGTGCCTTTCGAGCATCGGGGTGAACCGCAGTGGTGCGCAGGACTGTCGTCCCGCCTGCTGATCCGCTGCGTAGCCGACGCGAAGAGAAGACATCCACGACGGAATGAGTATGCAAGATCGCTACTCGACTGCTGAACACCATATCCCACGAGCCGATCTACGACGTACGTTGGTGGCCAACGTCATCTTCCGGATCAGCGCGGATACGGTCGCGCCAGCCGCGTTTCCCGGATCCGGCCGCGCAAGGTGACCGGCTCGCCGAGCTCCCAGTGCTTGCGCTCGATCTCCTCGGCGGCGTCCACCGCCGCGGCCGAGGCCAGCACCCGGCTCTCGTCCTGCTTGGCCAGTTCGCACAGCCGGGCGGCCTCGTTGACCGCGTCGCCGATGACGGTGAACTCGTAGCGGCGATGCGCACCCACGTTCCCGGCGACCACGCGACCGGCCGCGATGCCGATGCCCGCATCGAATTCCATGGCGGCATCGCTCAATCGGGACCGGATGGCCCGGGCCGCGGCCAGCGCCGACCCGGCGGCGTCGAGAAGCGGTGCGGGGGTGCCGAAGACGGCGAGCGCGGCATCGCCCTCGAACTTGTTGACATGCCCGCCGAAGCGTTCGACCTCGTCCACCACGATCTCGAAGAACTCGTTGAGCAGCGCCACGATCTCATTGGCCGGCCGCGTCGCCGTCATGGTGGTGGATCCGATGATGTCCACGAAAATCGCCGCGGCCTCGCATTCCTCGCCGCCGAGCTCGGGATTGCGGGCCAGCGCCGCGGCCGCGACATCGTGCCCGACGTGGCGGCCGAACAGGTCCCGGATGCGTTTGCGCTCACGCATTCCCGCCACCATGTGGTTGAAACCGCTTTGCAGCTCACCCAATTCGGTGCCGTCGTAGACGGTGACCACGACATCGAGATCGCCGTCCTCCACCCGGCGCAGCGCATTGCGCACCCCGCGGATGGGCGCCACCGCCGCCGCGAGGGTCTGCGTCATCAACAGCAGTCCGAACACCAGCGTCGCGCCGCCCAGTGACAGCACGCACACCGCCAGTCGATTGGTGCTGATATCCATCCCGGCCAGATCCAGCACCGCGATCGTCATCAGCAGGGCCACCGGTGTCCCGGAACCCAGCATCCACACCAGCAGCGAGCGCCCGAAAACACCGAGCCCGCGCCGTCGCCGCCGCGGCGCGGCCTCCAGGACCCGCGCGGTCACCGGCCGCAATGCGAATTCCGCCAGCAGATAGCTGTTGGCGCAGACGACGATGGCGCTGAACCCGGTGCCGAGCAGCACCTTGGGGACGTAGGCGGGATCGACCAGCCCGTAGAGCGGGCTGAGAATCAGCATTCCGCCGAACCACAGCAGCGCCTGCTGCACCACCAGTCGCCGGGGCACCCGGGCGGTGGCGGCCTGTTCGGCCTCGGTCGGCACCCGATCCGGGTCGGTCGCCCAGCGCAGCGTCCGCAGGCTCCCCACCGTTCCCCAGACGAACCCGGCGGCGAACGCGGCACTCACGTACACGGGCACCGCGACGAAATTCAAGAGTGCCGTCTCGCTGGTGAACAGCGGCGGCCCCGGCAGCACCACGCCGATGAGCAGGCTGGAGACCGCGATGCCGATCAGATTGGCGAAGATCAGCGGCACGGTCAGTAGCAGTTGCACCCGCAACCGCCGCGACAACGCGCCCTCGTCGGCCGATCCGAGCAGCCGCGATCCCCACGGGGCAACACCCACCGCGGCAGGCGTCACATCGGTGTCCACCATGGATGCAGCCTAGGCGGACCGACCAGTCGGGCAGCGCTGCCCACCCGTGTGTCAGTGTCGCGCGCACTCGCGGCACTGTCGCCTATGGTGGCGTGGCCGAGGCTCCGGCAGCGTCGCGGGGCTGCGGCTCTGGCACCGTCGTGGGGGTGACGAATGCGTGGACGGCAGTCCTGCCCGTCATCCCGGCAGTCCTGCCCCGTCATCCCGGCAGTCCTGCCCCGTCATCCCGGCGCGCCTTTGGCCGGGATCTCCGGCAACGTGGGTGGATTCCGGCCAAAAGCGCGCCGGAATGACCAAGGGAGAAGTTCCGGCCGGCGGGCGAGGCGGGCCGGATCATCTCCGGACGGCCGCGGTTCAGCCTGCTGCGTCTCTCCGGCGGGAGCGCATGTCCACTGTCCAGGCGGCGGCCGGTGAGGGCAGTTGGGGGAGCGCCTCGGAGCGCAGCCAGTTGTCCCATAGCGGCCGCAGCGAGGTCTGGCTGTAGTGCTCGGCGAGGTCAGTGAATTCCTCGGTGGAGATGGAGGAGTGGCGGTAGCGGGCGGTCCAGGCGCGCAGGAGGTCGAAGAACGCGGTGTCGCCGAGGTGCAGGCGCAGCGCGTGCAGGGTGAGGGCGCCGCGTTTGTAGACGCGGTCGTCGAACATGAATTGGGGGCCGGGGTCGGCGAGGAGGAGATCCTGCGGGAGCCGGGACAGGTTCTGGTGGGCGGTGCGGGCCAGGTGGTCCGCCGAGGGTCCGCCCGAGGCCTCGGACCAGATCCATTCGGCGTAGCAGGCGAAACCCTCGTGCAGCCAGATATCGCGCCACTGGCGGATGGTGAGGCTGTTGCCGAACCACTGGTGCGCGAGTTCGTGGGCGACAAGGCGTTCCGAACCGCGCCGGCCGTCGCAGTGGTTGGCGCCGAATACCGAGATGCCCTGCGCCTCGATGGGGATCTCGAGCTCGTCGTCGGTGACCACGACGGTGTACGCCTCGAACGGGTACGGGCCGAACTTGTCGATGAACACCTGCATCATGCGCGGCTGGCGCGCGAAGTCGTGATCGAAGTTCGCGCGCAACCGCGGCGGCAGCACGGCGTGCATGGGCACCGGATCGTGCGAGGTCTCCAGCCGGTGCTTGCGATACGGCCCGATCTGGATGGTCGCCAGATAGCTCGACATGGGTTCGGGCTGCTCGTACACCCAGGTGGTCTGGCTGGCCTTGGTCTGCTTGCGCACCAGCACGCCATTGGCCACGGCATAGAACGGCGAATCGGTGGTGATCGAGATCCGGTAGCTCGCTTTGGAACTCGGGTGATCGTCACACGGGAACCAGGAGGCGGCCCCATTGGGCTGGCTGGCCACCAGCGCGCCCTCGGTGAGCTCCTCCCAGCCGACCTCGCCCCACGGCCCGCGCACCGGTTTCGGCGTGCCGGTGTACTGGATGGACAGCACCAGCGCCCCGCCCGCCGGAACCTTCTGCTGCGGGGTGATGACCAGTTTCCCTTGCCGGTGCGTGTATTTCGCGGCCTTGGCGCCATTGACGAGCACCTTGGACACCGCCAGCGTCGTGGACAGATCCAGCGCGAACCGATCCCGCGGCCCGGTCGTCACCGCGGTGATGTCGGCCCGCCCCGCGAGCCGGTTGCTGGCGACCTTGTAGGTCAGATCCAGCTCGTAGCGCGAGACCCGATACCCGCGATTCCCGTTCTGCGGCAGGTATTCGTCGATGGGTTCTTCGTAGAACTTTCCCGTCATCGCCGAACCGCTTCCGCCCGGCCCGGCCACGGCGCGATCGGATTACCCCACCACCGGGTGGACGGCGGCACACTGTCGCCGCGCATGACCAGTGACGCCGGTCCGACGGTCGCGCCCGCGCCGATCCGCGCGGCGGGCAGGGCGACGCAATGCGGTCCCAGTGTGGCGCCCGCCTCCAGAGTCACGGTGTCCATGGCCATGATTCGATCGTGGAACAGATGGGTCTGCACCACGCAGCCCCGCTCCACGGTCGCGCCGTCGCCAAGAGTCACCAGGTCCGCCTCGGGTAGCCAATAGGATTCGCACCATACCCCGCGGCCGATCTTCGCGCCGAGCCCGCGCAGCCACAGATTGAGCACGGGCGTACCGGTCGCCGCGCGCGCGAACCACGGCGCCGCAACATGTTCCACGAAGGTGTCGGCGACCTCGTTGCGCCACACGAACGAGCTCCACAGCGGATGCTCCTCCGCGTCGATCCGCCCGACCAGCAACCACTTCGCGATGACGGAGCTGAATCCCGCCACCGCGCCCGCGCCCATGAGCACCAGCCCGCTGAGCAGCGCGGCGGGCAGGTGCCCGAGGGTGTTCGCGAGCCAGGCGAGCGCGAACAGCACCCCGAGCCCGATGCCGAAGGTGACCAGCACCGGGATCAGCCGGCAGGTTTCCACGATGCCGCGCGCGATGCGCAGCCGCGGCGCCGGATCGAAGGTGCGTGCGGTGTCGGCGGTTTCGGCCGCGCGCCGCAAGCGCACCGGCGGGCTGCCCAGCCACGATGAGCCCGCCTTGGCCTTGGAGGGCGCGGCCGAAAGCACCGCGACCAGGCCGTTTTTCGGCACGCGCCGACCGGGCGCGGTCATCCCGGAGTTGCCGAGGAAGGCGCGCTTGCCGACCTTGGCCTCGCCGATGCGCAGCCAGCCGCCGCCGAGTTCGTAACTGGCGATCATGGTGTCGTCGGCCAGGAATGCCCCGTCGGCGACGGTGGTGAACTTGGGCAGCAGCAGCACCGTCGACGCCTCGACGTGCTTGCCGACCTTCGCGCCGAGCAGGCGCAGCCAGATGGGCGTCAGCAGGCTGGCGTAGAGCGGGAACAGGAAGGTGCGCGCCGAGTCGAGCAGGCGTTCGGTGGCCCAGGCCTGCCAGCCGATCCGGCTGCGGACGGGGTGATAACCCTCGGTCAGCCCGATGCTGAACAGGCGCACCGCGATCACGGTGACGACGGCGTAGACGCCGAGGCTGAGCAGCATGGCGACCGGCAGGATGGCGAACGCGCGCCCGAGACCCGCGGTGAGCGTGGCGGTATCGCGAATCCACCAGGCGATGAACGCGCCGCCGGCGGCGAGGCCGAGGATCGGCACGGCCGCGAGCACCATGGAGGTGATGCCGAAAATGGCGACCCAGTGCGCGGCCCGCGCGGGTGTGTGATCGGGCCAGCGATGCTGGGCCTTACCGACTTTCACCGCCGGCGAGCCCGCCCACTCCTGATCGGCCTTCACCTTGCCGGAGACCGCCGAGCCGGGCGCGATCTCGGCATTGCGGCCGATGGTGGTGCCGGGCAGCAGCATCGACCGCGCGCCGACCACCGCGCCCGGGCCGATGCTGATCGGCCCGATGTGCACGAGATCGCCGTCGATCCAGTATCCGGACAGATCGACCTCGGGTTCCACGCTGCAACCCTTGCCGAGTTCGAGCATGCCGGTCACCGGCGGCAGCGTGTGCAGGTCGACGCCCTTGCCGATCTTCGCGCCGAGCGCGCGGGCGAACGGCACCATCCACGGTGCGCCCGAGAGGTTCTCGGCGCCGCTGGCCTCGGACAGCCGCACCGCGGTCCACAGCCGCAGATGCGTCCGGCCGCCGCGCGGATAGCTGCCGGGCCGCAGGCCCCGCAACAGGATTCGCGAGCCGATCACGCACAGCGCCATACGTCCCGGCGGCGAGATGAACAGCAGGAACGCCACCAGCGCCCACCACCACGACAGCTGCGGCAGCCAGGGCAGCGATCCGGACCAGGCGGCGATATTGCCGACCACGCCCAGCCAGGTCAGCCACTGCAAGCCGGTCAGCGTGGTGAGCGGAATCGTCGCGAGCACCTGGAAGAGCTGGGCGGGCAGGGGAGTCGGCCGCACGATACGTTCCTCGACCGCCGCCGCCGGGGCGCTCTCGTCGAGGTAGGCCGCCAGCGCGCCCAGCCGGGGATGATCGTAGAGATCGGCGACGGCAATGTGCGGGAAGCGTTCCCGCAGCGCCGCGACGAGCTGCGCGGCCGCCAGCGAGCCGCCGCCCACATCGAAGAAATCGGTGCCCGGATCGGTGACCTCCGCGCCGAGGATCGAATCCCACAGTCCGGCAACCCATTGCTCGGTGGCGCTGAGACCGGCCTCGGCCTCGGCGGCGGCCGCCTTGGGCAGCGGCCAGGGCAGCGCGTCGCGGTCGACCTTGCCCGAGGTGCGCGTCGGCAGTTCGGCGACCACGGCCAGGCGCGGCACCAGCGGAGCCGGAAGCTGTTCCGCCAGTAGTGCTCTGGCGGCCTTGAGGTCGTATCCGGCCTCGGGCCCGGTGAGGTACCCGACCAGGATCTTGTTGCCCGCCTTGGTGCTTCGAATCGCGGCGGCCGCGCCGGTCACCTGCGGCAGATGCTGCAGCGCATTGTCGATCTCCCCGAGCTCGATGCGCCGCCCGCCCAGCTTGATCTGATCGTCGGCGCGCCCCAGGAACACCAGGCCCGCACTGTCATTGCGCACCAGATCGCCACTGCGATAGGCGCGTTCCCAGCCGACCGACGGCAGCGGCGCGTACTTCTCGGCGTCCTTGGCCGGATCCAGATACCGCGCCAGCCCCACGCCGCCGATGACCAGTTCCCCGGATTCGCCCTCGCCCACCGGATTTCCGGCCTGATCCACCACCGTCAGATCCCAGCCGTCCAGCGGCAGCCCGATGCGCACCGGGAAGCCGCCGTTCAGCAGCGCGGCGCAGGCCACCACGGTGGCCTCGGTGGGCCCGTAGGTATTCCAGACCTCGCGCTCGTCGGTCCCGGCCAGGCGTTCGGCGAGCTCCGGCGGCACCGCCTCGCCGCCGAAGATCAGCAGCCGCACCGATTCCAGGGCCTCGGCCGGCCAGGTCGCGGCCAGGGTCGGCACCGTGGAGACGACGCTGATCTCCCGGCGCACGAGCCACGGCCCGAGATCCGCGCCCGTGCGCACCAGGGCGCGCGGCGCGGGCACCAGGCACGCGCCGTGCCGCCAGGCCAGCCACATCTCCTCGCACGAGGCGTCGAAGGCGACCGAGAGCCCGGCCAGGACACGATCGTCCGGGCCGATGGGCGCGTCCTGCAAGAACAGCCGCGCCTCGGCGTCCACGAAGGCGGCGGCATTGCGATGGGTCACCGCAACGCCTTTCGGGGTTCCGGTGGAACCGGAGGTGAAGATGATCCACGCGTCGTCCGCGGGGGCGGGCGCGGCGACGCCCGTCTGCGTACCCCTGGATTCGAATGCGGCCGCGGTGGTTTCGATCCCGTCGATGGTGACGATGGCGGTGACCTTGGCTTCTCCGAACACCAGCCGCGCCCGCTCGTCCGGGTCGTCCGCATCCACCGGCACGTACGCCGCGCCCGCGTGCAGCACCGCCAGGATCGTCACGTACAGCGCGCTGGTGCCCGACGACATGCGCACGCCCACGCGATCACCCGCGCGCACGCCGGCGGCCGCGAGCCTGCCCACTTCCAGGTCGATGGCGGCCAGCAACTCCGCGTAATTGAGCACCGCCTCGCCGTCGTCGATGGCGGGTGCGTCCGGATGCGCTCGCGCGGTGGCCGCGAGAATGTCGACCAGGGTGCGGGCGGGCGGCGCGAGTGCGCCTCGCAATAACGGGGATGCACCCATCGCGGTCTCGACCTGCGGCGTCACGCCATGTCCACCTCTCATAGAACGATCAGCGCTGTGCGCGTTCGTTGTTTCACACGAGGGTTACCAGAGGGCAAACTCCACGGTGACCAACCGTCCACTTTACTCGGGCCGGGGTATCTCACCTGGGCAGAGCCGCTGTGATGCGGTCGGCGATGAAGGCTTGACCCGCGATATTCGGATGGAACGGCCAGGTATTGAACGGGTTGGGGAAGAACAGCGGATTGCTCCAGTTGAAACCCGCCGGCCGGCAAGCGTCGTGACCGGAGGTGAAGGTATCGACGAAGATGCTGCCGTGCTGGGCGGCCTGGTCGGCGAGCATGCCGTTGAGGCGGCGCTGCACCTCGGCCAGATACGGGGCGTCACCGGCGGCGATGGGGACCGACGGGAAACAGCTGCGACCGTCGGACGGCAGGATCGGCAGGTAGCCGATGACCGCGATATCGGCCCGCGGTGCGCGCTGGCGGATACCGTCGAGGGTCGCGGCGATGCGCGGCGCGACGGCATCGATGGACGCGGTCAGCCGGTCGAAGCCGCCTTCGGTGTAGTAGTTTCGGCAGGGGCTGCCGCCCGGATCGCCCAGGGCGCGGGCCATGCAGGCCTGCAGGATATCGGACAGGCCGATGTCATTGCCGCCGATGCTGATGTCACCAGATCGGTGTCGGGGGTCAGCGCGTCGAACTGCGGCGGATTCAACCCGCCGACCGGGACGCCGTACAGATTCGGCACCTGCGGCCGCGTCATGTCGGCGGTGATGGCCGCGCTGCAACTCGCATCGACGAACACACCCGCCCCTACTGCTCGCGCCACATCGGCGGGGTAACTGTCCGAGGCTCGCAGACACCCCACGGGATTTCCGTTCATCGAGGTCCAAGCGCCAACGGCCGCATAGGAATCCCCGAGTGCGACGTAACGGTGGTAGGCGCCCGGGGCCGCCGCGGCGGTCGCTCCGGAGGCGATCGCCATCCCCGCGGCCACCATCACCGCCGCCACTGCTCCCGCGAACGCCCGACCGATTCGAGACCGCCGTTCCGGCATCAAGACATCCTTTCGCCTGTGAATACTCCTTTTCGATCAGACCATCCAGGCCGTCGGGATGGTTCACGCCACGCCCAGCCGCCGGGGCGCGTGGTTCGGTAGCGTTGCCGGGTGGAACTGCGACAGTTGCGGTACTTCCTCGCGGTCGCGGAGGAGCGCAACCTCACCCGGGCCGCGGATGTGGTCGGGATCAGGCCGACCTCGTTGAGCGAGCAGATCATCGCGCTCGAGCGCGAATTCGGGGTGGCATTGTTCGTGCGCACCTCCTCGGGCATGACGCCGACGCGGGCCGGTGCGCGGTTGATGGTGCACGCTCGGGCGGTGGTGGAATCGGCTCGGCGCGCCCGGGAGTCGATGCGGGAACGGGAGGCGCTGCGTGTCGCCGTGACGCCTGGCGCGCCACCGTGGCTGGCGGCGGCCTTGTGGCGCGCCGCCGGAGAGTTCGTCCTCGACGTCGCCGATCTGCAGACCTCGGAGCAACTGACCCGGCTGCGTGAGGGCACGCTCGACACCGGTGTTGTGCTCCTACCTGCCGAGATGCCGGGTCTGCACCATGCGGTGGTCGCGGATGCCGAGCTGGGCGTGGTGGTCGCGGCCGATCATCGGCTCGCCGGACGGGAGGCGGTGCGGCCGGTGGACCTCGACGGCAGCGCACTGCTGTGGTTCGCGCGATCGTCGGCGCCGGGATACTACGACGCGGTGCGCGAGTGGTGGACCCGGTCGGGATGGCATCCGGCGGTGGTGCACGAGAGCGCCCCGCGCCGAACGCTGTTCACCGCCGCGCTGACCCACGGCGAGGACGTCGTAGCGCTGCGCCCGAGGTGGGATGTGCGGCCGGGTGACGGATTGGCCTGGTTGCCTTTGATCGCGGATCCGCCCCGCATCCGCTACGCCCTCACCTGGAACGCCACCGATTCCGCCGCCCCGCGCTATCGCGAAATCGCCGATGACCTGGCGCGTTCGGAACCGCCGCACACGCATCCGGCGCTACCTCGTGGACGGCACGCCCCGCGATCGGGTCTGCTGGAATCCGATCAGGCCACAGCGCCGTAGAACACGGTGCGGGCGAACCGGATACAGCACGAGAGGCACGATATGGCGCTCACCGCATGGGGATTCATCTACACGGCGACCGGCAGCGACCCGAACCGGGAGACCATCGTGGAAACACCGTCCTGCCGTTCGGTATTCGTCGGCGTGGATCACCCGGAACAAGCCATTGCGGTAGCCCGCCGCCTCGTCGACGGCGGCGCACAGCTGATCGAGCTGTGCGGCGGCTTCGGCCCGATCTGGACGGCCAGAGTGATCGAGGAAGTCCGGGGCGCGGTTCCGGTGGGTGCGGTGGCCTACGGCATCGAAGGCGTCGATCAGGTGCACGCCCTGTTCGCCTGACCCGCCCGCCGGATCAATCCCAGTGCAGGAGTTCGGCGGTGGACAGGCGGCCCGTGGGTATCGCGGAAGGCGAGGAAATCGCGGCCGGATAGCCGATGGCCACCGCATGTCCGGGCCGCCAACCGGCGGGCAGATTCAGCAGTGCGGCGACCCGGGACACATTGGGCTCGGGGTGAAACGTCGTCGGGCAGGTGCCCAATCCGAGCTCCTGCGCGGCCAGGCAGATCGACTGGGTGATGCGTCCCATATCGAAAACCGTGTCGGAGAAGCTGTTCTCCACCGAGGCGAGCACCAGCACCACGGGCGCCGACGCCAGATGCACGGCGTAGGCGCCGCAGCGGCTCAATTCGTCCAGTTTCACCGGATCGGTGACCGCGACGAACCGCCACGGTTGACGGTTGCGGGCCGAACCGGTCCAGCGGGCCGCGTCGACAATCTGCTCGATGAGTGCGCGCGGCACCGGGTCGGGCCGGTATCGGCGGACAGCGCGCAGCGCTTTCAGCGATCGGTGCACCGCGGGAATCCTACTGGCGGACAATCCGAGGAGATGAACCCCCGCGCCCGGCGGGTTCGGCGACGTCACCGAGGATGACGAAATGGCAGCGCTGCATGCGGCTTTCGAGCAACTCATCGACACCTACTGCGCGGCCTGGAGCGAGAGCGATCCCGCTCGCCGGCGCGCGGTCCTCGAGAAGGTGTGGGCTCCCGACGCCACCTACACCGATCCCACGGTGCACGTCACGGGCCTGGACGGGTTGCTTGCCCACATCGAGACCGTCGCGGCCCGCCGCCCCGGTGCCACCGTGCTGCGGACCAGCCGCGTCGACGCCCATCACGACCTGGCACGCTTCGCATGGCATGTGGTGCAGGCGGACGGGACGGCGCTGCCGGACGGCTTGGACCTCATCGAATTCACCGACGACGGACGAATCCGCCGTGTGATCGGGTTCTTCGGACCGCTCTGAGCGACCTACGCCGCGACGGGCCGGGTGCGCCGCCAGGCATAGACCAGGAAGGCGATCAAGCCCAGCAGCGGAAGGCTGCTGAGGGTCCAGCTGAGCGCGAGGGGCGGACCGGGCTGAGGGAGAACCGCCAGGTCACGCAGTTCGCCTTCACCGCGCCCCTGGGGACCGTCGATGGTGAAGCGGAAGATCCACGTGCCCTCCTTGTCCAGCGACCGGACGTCCAGGCCCCAGACATCGCGTTTGCGGGGATGGCGGGAGAGCGGTTCGCCGTAGCGGGTCTTGCCATTGGGCAGGACCTCGGTGAGCGTCCCGGACTTGTCGGCGATGCCGCCGTCGGGGATGAAGGTGAAGTCCAGCGATTGCAATGCGCGCACGGGCCATTCGCTGAAACCGATGGTGAGACCGTACGGGCCGGCCTGCACGCGTTCGGTGTGCACGATATTGACGGGTTCGTAGGCGGATGCGGTGCCGGTCGTGGCCGTCAGGACAGTAATGAGGGCCAATACCGTTGCGGCGGTGGAGAACAAGCGTGTGATCATGCCCGGACCTCCGTGTTCGGGGCGGTCAGGCGCAGCATGTCGCCGAAACGGCGGCCGAGGAATCCCGCGAGGGCTCCGAGCACGGCCGCGGCGACTACGGTGGCGATGGTGATCGCCGCGGGCTCGAGGCGCGAGTCGTAGATGATGACCCGTTGCACCGGGGCCAGGGCGGCGATGATCGCGCCGCCGCACGCACCGGCCAGCGCCGGAAGCAGACGCGTGCCACCGGCGGACCGGCGCACCAGCAGATCGATCACCAGGCCCACCGCGATCAAACAGAACGGGATCAGCGCCGGAGTCGCGGGAATCACCCGGATGTGTTCGCGCAGCGGCAATCCCACGTAATCGGCATACGTGCGCGCGGCCCACGGCGCGAACCACCAGAACACCGCCTGGATCGCCGAGGCGTACACCGCCACGATGGTCGCGCCGCCCCGCTGGAAGGCCGCGCCCACGACCAGCAGCAGCACGACCATGAACGCGGTGACGGCGACCGTCCAGCGGACATTGCCCACATTGAGCTGCTGCACGGCCAGCGCGGTGACCGTGCTGTCGGTCAGCAGCTGTGCGAGCGCGAACAGTGCGACCAGCCGTCCCCAGCGCTGGTCGCGCGCCGCGGCGAACACGATCACGATGCCCACCGAGATGACCGTGCTGGACAGGAACAATCCGATGTGCGGCGGGGAATCGATGACCGCGTCGAAGCCGTAGATACTGTGCCACCACAGATCCCACAGCCCGTACAGCAGGAACGACGCCGCGCCCAGGGCGGCGACCATATAGCCCAGCGGTGCGGTGAAGGTCCGGCCGAAGACGCCGATACCCGGGCCGCCGAGCGCGCCGTCCACCCGCCGTCCCGCCCGCGCTGCCGCCGTGGTCGCGAGAATGACCGCGAGACCGGTGAATCCGGCGACGGCCGCGCTCGCGTAGATGAACAGGTGCGGGAGCGTGAAGAAGGTGTCCGGGCCGACATCGGAGTGCCACTGGATATCCCACGTGGAGCCGATCCCGAACGTCGTGCTCGCAATGAGCAGAATGGCTGCGGGCAGCCACGGGCGCAGCGTGAACGGCGCGGCCGCGTCCGCGGTGCGGCCACGGCCGTCAGCGGTGAGATCCATGCTGTTCCTTTCCTCGATTCGATTGGCCTGCACGTCAGTTGGCCTGCACGGAGAAGGTGGCGCTGCCCGAACCCTGCGGTCCCGACAGGTGCACGGCGATCTCCCACTGCCCCGGCATGGGCAGGTTCACGGTGGCGCGATAGTGGCCGGGGGTCACGGTCTCGGCGATGCCGGGCGGGACGGCATGGCCCATCTGCGGCATGGCGGGCTCCACCGACACCTTGTCCGGGGTCGCGGAAACGCCCTGCTGGTCGGTGATTTCGATCTCGACGGTGTTGTCTCCGGTGCGCGGCGTGCCGTCGGCGACCGTCAGCTGGACGAGATAGGGGCCCGCGGTCATGCGCGGCGCGGATTTGCCGGTCGTGCCCGGCCACAACCACCAGGCCGCCACCACTATCACGACGAGAACCGCGGCCACGAGGAGTATCCGGCGCGTGATGACCGTGCCTCCGCTGCGAGGAGTGTCCGGCGCGGTCATCGGGCTGCTCCCGCGCGGACATCGATAGTGGCCGGCACCGTCAGCACCGAATAGCCGCGCTCGGCCTGCACCCACACCAGATAGCGGCCGGGCAGTGGAAACGTGAAGGTGAACGGGACATTCGGGCCGTAGGCGGCGACCGTTTCGTCGGGTGGCTGCCCGCCCGTCGGCGGCATGGGCGTCATGGCATGTGCGTGCGCCCAGATCGGAGCGGTCTGCGCGGCCGTCCCCGGCGCGACTCCGGCGGGCAACGGGCCGACCGCGATGAGATGGCCGAGCATGCCGAGCCACGGCTGGAGGTCGGCCGCACCGCCGAATTTCGCGGTGAGCGTGGTGGGTTCGCCCGCGACCGGGTCCCCGATGACCAGCTCCGCCCCGGGCGGTGTGGGATCGGCTGTGCCGGGCGGCGTTTCGCTGGTGATCGATACCGAGGATCGCAGCAGTTGCAGGCCGCCGCCCCGGCGGGCGATCTCGGCGGCGATCGCGTACTCGCCGGATTCCGCACCGCCCAGGCCGACTCGGAACTCACCGGGTGCGGTGCGAATGGGATGCCGGTGCCACAGGCGGCCGGAGGGGCCGACGACCATCAAATGCAGCAGCGCGTCATCAGTGACCAGCAGATCGTCCACCGGACGCCCGGTGGCCGAATCGGTCAGTGACAATCGGACCTCGGCGGGCCCACCGGCCCGCGGGTCGGCGCGCACGGTCATATTCACCGGTGGGCGCGAGTATTTCGTGGTCAGCGGCAGATCGACCTCCGGATACGGGTCGGCGACGGTATCCGACGTGGGATCCAGCAGACTGCCCGCCGCGCGCGGCGGCGGCGCGCTCGACGACAGCACCGCACCCGTCACCCCGACGCTGAACGCGGCGATCATCGCGCCCGTGGCGACCAGCGTCGGCCAGCCCCGCCGGGTCAGCACCGCACTGCCGAGCGCCACCAGCAGTAGCGCGCCCGCCGCGCAGAATCCACCGTAAGCGGCCCGCTCCCACGGGGTCACGACCGGCGCGGCGACCACGAAGGGGATGCGGGCCGTGCGCTGCCCATCGGAGACGGACAACTCCCACGGCCCCGCGTGCACCACCCGCAGCGTCGCCGGGTACGGACCCGGCCGGTCACCGAGTTCCACACTGGCGGACGATGTTTCACCGGCCCGATCGGACGGCGCGGCGGTGAGCGTGAGCATTCCCGCGGCCGTCCCGCTGTGCGCCACCACATCCACGCGCAACGGCCCGGGCACAGGCTGGGCCCGCCGCACGATGACCGTCAACTCCCGGTCGCCCAGCGATTGGGCGACCGAGAGATCGGCGCCGCTCGCCATCCCGTCGGCGCGCACCGGGGGAGCGGTCACCAGCGTCGCGCCGAGCACGAACGCGCCGAGCACACCCACCACCAGCCAGCCGCGCAAGCGAACGATCAAGGGCCACTGCATTATTCCGAAGGTACCGAAATCGCGGCGGCCAGAAATCCGACCTGCGGAGGATGCCGGAATGGGGGCTTACCAGGGTAAGGTCCGGCTCCGGCACGCTCGAGTGTGGTCCCGGCGCCCTGTTCAGGGAGTGATCTGCTGACCGCTGAGCAGACCGCGCCGGGCCTCGTCGACGGCGTCGGGCCAAGCCCCCGCTGCCAGCTCGGTGACACCGGATGCGCCCATGAAGGCGCTCGAAACAATGACCTCCGGGTTCAGTTCGGCGAGCACATCGAGGGCCTCCAACAGCGACTCCCGGTTGCTGTGGCCTTCGATATACCCGGCCCACCAGCCGTTTTCGCCCCGCACGATGGTGTCGCCGGTGAACAGATGGCGGCGGCCGGAGATGGTGGCGAGATAGACGGTGCTGCCCGGCGTATGTCCGGGAACCGGAATGACCTGCATATCGCCCAGGGCTGTATGCCGTTCGGTGAACGGATCGTCCACCGAGGTGGTCTCGACCAGGTGCGCCTCGGACCCGTGAATATGCAGCTTCGCACCGAACCGCTGCTTGACCGTGGCCAAGGTCGAGGTGATCTCGTCCTGATGGCTCAGATACTGATGGGCGACGCCACCCAGCTCGGCCATCCGGTCCAGCTCGCCGGCCAGCGTGGTGTTGTAGAACAGCACATTGCCGTCCGGGCGAGTCCACAGATAGGCGCGGGTGGTCAGCCCCGGAAACGGGTTCTCGGTCTCGGTGACCCACAGGTCGGAGGAGATCTGCTCCATGGTGTGCTCCTTCCCCGGTGGCCTCACGGCCACGGATTTCGCTGTCACCGATAAGGCGCGAGATGCGATCCAGCAATGCGAGATCCGCGCGATCGTGCCCAGCCGCGGCCCGTTCAGAGCGCCCAGCGAACCTCACGCGTTGGCTGATAGCGGCACACCAGGCCGAGCGAAACGCAGGCACGTAAGTGCTCGCCCAGCTCGGGATGCCCGTTATCGATGCGGCGCAACGTGTCCCGAATGCGGGCCGACACGGTTTTGCGCGCCCGTTCACCCTCATCGCCGAGCTTCCGGGTCCGCCCGGCCAGCCCAGCGGCCCGCCGCAGCTCATCGAGCAGCGCGGCCCGCTCGGTATCGAGTTCGGCGGCATACCGGTCGTCATCGCGCGCGGTGGCCCGTTCGATCTCCTCGTCCAGCCGCCGCAGACGGCGGCGATACTCGGCCTTGGCCCGCTCATCGAGCACAGTGTCCGCACCGAATCGCCGAGCCGCCCGCGAGGTGTCCTCGACACCGCCGAGCAATTCGAGCGCCGCGACATCCTGCCCCGGATGCGACAACAACATGTGCAGATCACGCAACCCCTTCGCATCCGGCAGATGCAGAGTCCGTCCCGCAAACCGCAACGTCCACACCGCGTCATCGAGGCGAAAGACATTGTGATCCGGCTCGATCCCGGAATGCGCACGCAACGCCGCCGCCCGCACCGGCGACGCCACCCCGGAATCCAACCGCGCCAGTTCACGTTCCGCTGCGGCCGCCCACGGGCCCGCCCGCAGCCGGCGCGCGGCGGCAATCGCCGAGGTGAATTCCGATGCGGCGGTGGCAACATCGCCCTCCGCCGCAGCGATGCGCCCGAGCCAATAAGAGTACGGCCCGTACACCGCGCCCCCACCCGCCACGACCGCCCACAGCTGCCCCAACGGCTCCAGCACCTTCCGCACGCCGACCCGCAACCCGGAATCATCCAGCACGACAGCCGCATACGCGAGCGCCACCAACGGGCCCGCATGAAAATGCCGCGGATAGCTCTCGAGCAACGCCCACAACCCGTCCACCCCACCCCGCACACCCTCGAGATCCCCCCGCCGCGCAGCCCCAACCAACCGCGGCACGGCCGGATAAACCCCACCCAACTCGACATAACGCTCGAGAACGGTTTCCGCGTCGCTGTCCAGGGCATCGCCGGGGTTCTCCACGTACAGGGAGGCGGTCAGGGCGAGGACCCAGCGCTGTTCCAGCCACAGCGGCATGCGATCGACTTCCCCGATGCGTTCGCCCAGCGCGTACGCGGCGTCGATCGCTCGGGATGCCTCGTCGAAGCGCCCGGCCACGGTGGCGAGTGCCCCGGCGCGGGAGCGGGCGATGAATCTCGGCCGTGGGAGTCGCGTTCGCTCGGCGTAGGCCATGAAGTTCGCCTGTTCGGTGTGGGCGCGTGGGTCGCCGAGTTCGAGCAGGGCCGCAATGCGTAGGACGAAGCCTTGGACTCGCAGATCGTCGTCGCCGCTGCGATCGGCGACCGCGCGAATTTCCTCGGCCAGTGCGAGCCGCTGCTCAGCGGTGCCGGGCCGCCAGAGGGCGTCGTGGCGCGCCACCAAGCTGAGGCCCAACGCGTGATCGTCGGCCGAGGCCCGTGCCAGCCGGACGGCTTCGGCGCTCATGGTTTCCGCTGTTCGTGCCGAATCCGCGAGCTGCCGAGACCGTCCAGTGTGCACCCGGACCCGGCTCGCGGCGGCGAGCAGGCGCACCGCCAGTGGATCGGAGGGCGGTCGCTCACGGGTAAGCAGGCGATGGGCCTGGTCGACGAGTTCGATCTCTTGGTCGGCGCGGCGTTCCGGATCGGGCATGCCGAGTTCGTGCAAGCCGAGCGCGGCACGAGCGAACAGTTCGGGTTCGGAGTGTTCGCGGGCCAGACGCAGCACCTCCCGATAGGCGCGCCGCGCTTCGGTCAGATCACCGGCGTCGTGCGCGGCGGCGGCCAAGTCGAGGCCGATGCGCCCACGCTGCGCGAATTGTCCAAGGGGAACCAGCGATAGGGCACGGCGCAGATGCGCGGCGACCTCGCCCGCCGCCATGCGGCCGCATGCATCCGCCGCGGCCGCGAGCAGATATCGCAACGCCCGCTCATCCGCGACCGGGTCGCCCGAGTGCGCCGCCTGATACGCATGCTGTGCGAAATCGCCTGCGGTCGCGCCGGATACTTCGCGCGGCAGCCGCTCCAGCGCGGCCAGCACGCCTTCGTGCCGGACCCGCACCGCCGCCGGACTCACCCGCGCGAGCAGCGCCTCCCGAATCAGATCATGCACGAAAGCGAAACGCCCGTCACCGCGCGAATTCACCAGCCGCGCACGCACTGCCACGGCGAACGCGTCCGCCAAGTTGACCAGCACGTCCTGCCCGGCCGGCGGCCCATTCTCCCTTGGCGTGGGCGCAGTCTCCGCTGGCAGGGGCGCAACTTCCCTTGACGAGGGCGCGGCTTCCGTTGCCGCCGTCTCTGCTGCTGTGGGAGGGAACTCTCGTGCCGCAGGCGTGATCATTGCTGCCGCGGGAGCCTCTCTCGGTGCCGCGTGTGCGGCCTCCGTCGAGGCCGATGACTTCACCACGGCAGGTGCTGTCTCCGCTGGGAGCAGGGTTTCCTCCCCGGCAGGTGAATCCTTCACGGCGGCCTCGGTGTTCACTGCCGCCGCTGTCACCTCTGTCGCGGCGGCGACTACCGGGATCGCGAATTCCCGGCCCAGGAATGCCGCCGTGGTGAGCGCATCGAGCACTCGGTCCGGGAGAGGCGCCAATCGGGCTTCGAGTGTCTGTCGTACGCCCGGCGTGAGGGTTTCGATGGAGCCGCCGCTGTGCCACAGGCGTACGGCTTGTTCGGCCAGGAACGGGTTGCCGCCTGTGAGCGCGGAGATACGGGTGACCACCGTGGCGGGCAGCGGGCCCCCGGTCAGGTGTGCGGCCAATTCGCCGATCTGATCGGGGGTGAGGCCGGTCAGCTCGACGAGGCGCGCTGCCGCGGACAGTTCGGCGAAAGCTTCTCGCAGTGGGTGTTTTTCGGTGTCGACTTCGGTGTCTCGGATCGCCGCCACCAGGGCGATGCGCTCGAACCAGGAATGCCGGGCCACGAAGGTCAGCAGCTTGACCGATTCGGGGTCGGCGCGGTGGAGATCGTCGATGACGACGATCACCGGCCTTTGTTGCGCGGCAGCGCACAAGGCCGAGGTCACAGCGTCGCCAATGCGGAAGAGCATCGTGTTCGGCTGTGGCGCAACCGGCTGCGTGGTTCGGCGTGCCGATGTCGGGGGCGTCGCCGGATCACCGGTCAGGATGGCCAGGGCAGCTCCGGCGGCATTCGTGATCGCCGTCCACTGTCCCGGATCGCACTGGCCGCGCAGGCGGCGCAGGACCTGCATCCAAGGCCAGAAGCCGGGTACGCCCTCACCACTCCATGCCGTGGCCGTCAAAACCACTGCGTCGTGCTCGAATTCGCGAACGATCTCGGTGATGAGCGCGGTCTTGCCGATGCCGCCTTCGCCCGCGACCAGGATGAGCCCGCCATGGCTGGATACGGTGCGGCGCAACTCCTCACGCAGTACCGATTCCGCGTTCTCCCGGCCGATCAGCGGCACTCGCCCTCCTCGAAGCTGCTGTTCGCAGCCTATCGGAACGAGCCGTGCACGCGCCGACCCGATCGCCCGCGAATCGAACCCGCGAATATCGGCCCGCGGGAGCGCTCGCATCGGTAGTGTGTGCTCGTTCCACGTCCGGGATATGCGGTGGTCGGCGGGGGTTTTTGTCGTTCACCGCATGGAGCTCACTCGATGCTGGATCCCATCCCCGCCCGTGCCCCGCAGGCTCCGTTCGACGAGTTCGGTCCGCGCGTGCCGCTCTACACCCCGGAGTTCGCCGCCGATCCGCACCGGGCCTACCGGGAGATGCGGGCGCGGTTCGGGGCGCTGGCTCCGGTGGAACTGGCGCCCGGGATTCCCGCCACCCTGGTGCTCGGATATCGCACGGCGGTCCGCATTTTCAATGATCCGGAGCGTTTCCCGGCCGATCCGCGCGCCTGGCAGGAAGGGGTGCCCGCCGACTGCCCGGTGCTGCCGATGATGCAGTGGCGGCCGAATGCCCTGCGCAATGCGGGAAATCTGCACGCGCGCTATCGGCAAACCAATACCGCGGGCCTGACCGGCATCGATCGATACCGCCTGCAGGGCACCGTGGCGCGGGTCGCGGTGTCGCTGACCAATTCCTTCTGCGTTACGGGTTCGGCGGATCTGGTGCGCGACTACGCCTTTCCGCTGGCGTTCAAGGTGCTGAACCACCTGCTCGGCTGCCCGGCCGATATCGCCGGCCAGGCGGCGGAAGGCATGCGCGCCATCTTCGAAGGCGTCGGCGCGGGCAATGGCAACACACTGCTCATCGACGCCCTGCAGCGCCTGACCCTGCACAAGCGCGCCCAACCCGGCGACGACGTCACCACCCGCATGCTGCACCACCCCGCCGACCTGACCGACACCGAGATGGTGCATCAGCTGGCCACCCTCTACGGCGCGGGCATCGAGCCGCAACAGAACCTGATCGTCAACACCCTGCTGCTCAGCCTGACCGACGACCGCTTCGGCGGCGGCGTCCTGGGCGGCTCCCTCTCCACCCGCGACGCCCTCGACGAGGTCCTCTTCGACGACCCGCCCATGGCCAACTTCTGCATCAGCTTCCCCCGCCAGCCGATCCTCGTCGACGACCGCTGGCTTCCCGCCCACCAACCGGTCGTCATCTCCATGGCCGCCTGCAATACCGATCCGGAAATCCGCACCGGCCAGATCTCCGGCAACCGCTCCCACCTGGCCTGGGGCGCCGGCCCGCACGCCTGCCCCGCCAGCTCCCTGGCCTACCTCATCGCCCAGGAAGCCGTCGACCAACTCCTCGACGCCCTCCCCGAAATCCACCTGGCCGTACCGATCGGCGAATTGACCTGGCGCCCGGGCCCGTTCCACCGCGCCCTGACCGCCCTGCCCGTCACCTTCACCCCCTCCCCGCCACTGCCCGAGCCGATCTGATCGGACGACGAGTCATCCACGGTGCGGTGACCGGGGCAACGGTGAGCCCGGGTGCGGTCACCCTGCGCGGTCGAGACGGGGCCGCGTTATTCCAGCGCGGGTGAGCGCGCGGCGCTGCGCGGTGAGGTCGGCGTAGCGGGCGGGTGTGAAGGTTCCGAGGTATTCGGCCACGAGATTGCGGGTGCGCCGGGTGGGGACCCGCATGTCGGTGAGCAGCTCGTCGATGTGGTGGAGGACGTGCGGGCCGATGTGGAAGCCCTCGGAGCGGGCCGGGAACGCGTCGGACAGCCAGGACTGCACGTGATCGATCTCGGTGTTCATGTCGGCGGGATCGGGGAGCGCGAGGTCGCCGCCGAAGACATGGGACAGCCAGTGCGCGGAGATCTCCGAGGTGAGCTGGCAGGCCGTGGACGAGGCGTAGCCGACGAAGCCCAGCCGGGGTTCGGCGGGCGGGAGGATGTGACGGTAGAGACGAAAGCGACTGTCCTGCACGGCTTCGGCCGCGAGATCGGGTGTCAGGAACGGAAGCGTCCGGCGCCAGCCGGTGGCGAAGATGACGATATCGGCCTCGAGCCGGCCGCCGTCGGTCAAACGCACCTCGGTGTCCGTCCCGAAGGCCGCGATCGTGGTGCGGCGCAGGTCTATTCGGCCGCGGTGGGCCAGATCGTAGAACTCCGAGGCGAGGCCGGCGTTCTCCAGCCCGTGCGGCAGCTTCTGGTCGGGCACCATATTCGCGGGCATGCGTAGCAGCGTGCGCAAGAGCAGCCCGGCCGCCCACCAGTACAGGAGGGTGAGGCTCCGGCCGCGGCCGTGCAGGAACCGTTCGGCCCGGCTGAGCCGGTGGTAGGGCAGGAAGACTTCGAATTTCCGCCCCATCAGCACCCGGTCGGCGGGAATGCGGCCGGGGAACCAGCGCGGCGCCATCCAATGCGGCGTGCGGAACACCAGCGCGCAGTGCCGGGCGTGTTCGGCGGCCCACGCGGCGCAGTCCAGCGCCGACTTCCCGGCCCCCACCACCACGACCCGCTTGCCGTTGAACTGTTCCGCGCCATCGATCCGCGGCATATCGGGTTCGGAATAGATACCGGCGTAGACCACCACGAAGTCACAGGACAATTCGGCTCGCCCACGCGGGCCCAGAACCGTCACGGCGAACCCCGCCCCGTGCCGCGCCACCTCGACCACCTCTGTCGACAGCCGAATCAGCGGCTCGAGCCCGAACCTGGCGACATACGAGGCCAGGTACCCGCGCACCTGCTCGGCCGTCGGAAACACGTCCGCACCGCGGTCGTAGGGGTGGTCGGAGAAGGCGTAGGTGTCCCGAGAGTTGTTGGTACGCAAGCCGGGATAGGTGCGCGACGCCGCCCACACCCCACCGATCGCCGACTCCTTCTCCAGCACCATCACCTCGAACCCGTCCTGGCACAGCACTTTTGCCGTCACCAGCCCCGAGATGCCCGCCCCGACGACCACAACCCGCTTGCGTTCGACAACCACGCTTCCCCCTCGCGTCGAAATACCTCGAAATGGTATCCCGCGCGGCGGCAGCGAGGATCTCAATCCGAACGGGTGGTCATTCAGCGGCTTCCTCGGCGATGTAGTCCTGGTATTCGCTCGCGGAGAGCAGGCCGCCCGTCGCGCTCGGGTCCGCCATGGTGATCTGTGCCAGCCAGCCGTCGCCGTAGGGGTCCTCGTTGATCTGCTCCGGGTCGGACTGGAGGGTGTCGTTGGTGGCGGTGACCGTGCCGGCGACGGGCATGTATATCTCGGAGACCGCCTTGACCGATTCGACCGATCCGAAGGGCTCGCCGGCGTCGTAGGTTTCACCGATCTTCGGGAGCTCCGCGAATACGCAGTCACCGAGCTGTCGTTGTGCGTAGTCGGTGAGGCCGATGATGGCTTGATCGCCTTCCAGGCGGAGCCATTCGTGATCCTTGGTGTAGCGCAGCTCGTTCGGAATGGTGGTCATGGCGAACTACCTCCCACTGGCAGCTGCTCGGATCGCGGAAGTGGTCGTAGGCGGAGAGCTGCCCTGACACCCGGGGCCGAAACCAGTGTGACAGAAGCGGTTCGGCGACATGCCGGAAAGTTCACGGCGGTGTGCACGGTGTCGTGTCGCCGCTCGCGGGGCCGTGTCGCGAGTGACCACGAAATCGCCTCCGGGCAGTGACCTGCGCCACGGCCGGGGCGCGTCACCGCAGGACCGGGGCGGGAGGCGGTGCCGCGTCCGGTAACGGGAGGTGTGCTCGATTCGGCTTCCGAGTGTTCACGCCGGTAAAATAAGTGGTTCTTGTGTGCCTGCCGACGGCACAATCGAATGGTTTGTCACCACCGATATCGAGGAGACCCTTGTGATCACCGCGACCGACCTGGAGGTCCGGGCCGGAGTCCGCACTCTGCTGACGGCGCCGGGCTCGGCGCTGCGGGTGCAGGCCGGCGACCGGATCGGCCTCGTCGGCCGCAATGGCGCCGGCAAGACCACCACGCTGCGCATCCTCGCCGGTGAGGGCGAGCCGTATGCGGGCAAGGTGATTCGCTCCGGGGATCTCGGCTACCTGCCGCAGGATCCGCGCGAGGGCGATCTCGATGTGCTCGGCCGCGACCGGGTGCTGTCGGCGCGCGGTCTGGACAAGCTGATCCGCGATATGGAGAAGCAGCAGGCCATCATGGCCGAGGTCGCCGACGACAAGGAGCGCGAGCGGGCGGTCCGCAAGTACGGCCAGCTCGAGGACCGCTTCTCCGCCCTGGGCGGCTATGTCGCCGAGAGCGAGGCGGCCCGCATCTGCAACAGCCTCGGCCTGCCCGATCGCGTGCTCGCCCAGCCGCTGCGCACCCTCTCCGGCGGTCAGCGCCGCCGTATCGAGCTGGCGCGCATCCTGTTCGCCGCCTCCGACGGCAGCGGCGGCAAGTCCGACACCACGCTGCTGCTCGACGAGCCCACCAACCACCTCGACGCCGACTCCATCAACTGGCTGCGCGGGTTCCTGCAGAACCACGACGGCGGCCTCATCGTCATCTCCCACGATGTCGAGCTGCTGAACGACGTCGTCAACAAGGTGTGGTTCCTCGATGCCGTGCGCGGCGAGGCCGACATCTACAACATGGGCTGGAAGAAGTACCTCGACGCCCGCGCCACCGATGAACAGCGCCGCGTCCGCGAGCGCGCGAATGCCGAGAAGAAGGCGTCCGCGCTCAAGCAGCAGGCCGCCAAGCTCGGCGCCAAGGCCACCAAAGCCGCTGCGGCGCACCAGATGGTCAAGCGCGCCGAGCGCATGCTGGCCGAGGCCGACGAGGTGCGCGTGGCCGACAAGGTGGCGCGGATCAAGTTCCCCGAGCCCGCGCCCTGCGGCAAGACGCCGTTGCTGGCCACCAACCTGACCAAGCTCTACGGGTCGCTGGAGATCTTCACCGGCGTGAACCTGGCCATCGACCGGGGCAGCCGGGTGGTGATCCTGGGCCTCAACGGTGCGGGCAAGACCACCATGCTGCGGCTGCTGGCCGGGGTGGAGACCCTGACCGCCGGGCAGATCGATCCGGGCCGCGGCCTGAAGATCGGCTACTTCGCCCAGGAGCACGACACCCTCGACGATCAGGCCACGGTCTGGGAGAACATCCGCCACGCCGCGCCCGATGCGGGCGAACAGGATCTACGCGGCCTGCTCGGTGCGTTCATGTTCTCCGGCCCGCAGCTGGATCAGCCCGCCGGAACCCTCTCCGGCGGTGAGAAGACCCGCCTGGCGCTCGCCGGACTTGTCTCTTCTGCCGCGAATGTCCTTCTTCTGGACGAGCCCACCAACAACCTCGACCCGATCTCGCGCGAACAGGTCCTCGACGCCCTGCGCTCCTACGCGGGCGCGGTCGTCCTGGTCACCCACGACCCGGGCGCGGCCGAGGCCCTCAATCCCGAACGCGTGATCATGCTGCCCGACGGCACCGAAGATCACTGGTCGCAGGATTATCTGGAGCTCATTCAGCTCGCCTGAGACGCATCCGTCGTCCGCGGTATCGCCGACCGCGATGCCGCGGACGACATCGCTGTGATGCCGTGGACGACACTGCGCGGGTTGCGGTGCCCCGACGCCGATTTCGCGAACCGCGCAGTCTCCGTGATTCTCATCACAACATTTCGTTGATCACAGCCATCCGAGTATCTAACCTGGAATAAGGCGCCCACGGCGACTCGGAGGAAGTCATGAGTGACAGGCCCGGACAGGGTAAAGCCGTATTGGGGAAGGGCACGCGCGTGACGGGAAAGTCGCGAGACCGCCTGCAATCCCAGTTGAAGAAGCAATACGAGGCGGGGGCGAGTATCAGGTCCCTGGCCCGGGAGACCGGGCGGTCGTACGGCTTCATCCACAATGTGCTGGTGGAGTCGCATGTGCAGCTCCGCAGCCGCGGTGGGGCCAATCGGCGGAAGTCCACCGCCAAGGCGAGCAGCAAGTAGGCTCGGTCCCCCTGAACTTGCGGCGAGAATCGTTGGACACTCCGCGATTTCGCGCGCCGCGAGGCGGTGTTCGGACGGCGGTCGATCGTGTGCGTGCGGCGGCGAACGGGTGCCTGCGCCGATATCAGTGCGGCACGGTGCCGTCGCCGAACACCAGTAGGTTGGCCAGGCTCTCGAAAATCGGCAGCCCGGTTTTGATTTCCAGATAGGCGAACTGCCCCTGCGGGTTCACCTCCAGGAACCAGAACTCGCCGTCGCGGCCGACCCGCAGATCCAGCACACCGAAGGCCAGTCCCAGCGTGCCCATCAGGGTGGTCAGGGATTTGCTCACCGAGGCGGGCAACCGGTCGGCGGTGAAGGCCACCGAGGTGTCCAGGCGCGAATCCACGCGTCCCACACCGGCTTGCGAATCGATTCGCACCACCCACTCGATGCCGTCCACCCACACTATGCGCAGATCGCATTCGGCGTGGATGTAATCCTGGAAGATGGTGGGGGAGTTGCGGATCGTGGGCAGCCGGGCGATATCGGCCGCGGTCACGATGCGCGTCTCGGTGAACGCGCCGCGCCCGGTGCCGGTGCGCTTGTAGACCACCGGACCGGGGCGCGACTCGAGGAAGGCGCGCGCCTCCTCGACATCATTGGTGATGAGCGTTTCCGGCACCGCGAAACCCGCCCGATAGGCCGTCTCCAACTGCACGATCTTGCGATTGGCGGTGCGGTCGGCGCCCGGATCGTTGACCCACAGCGCGGGCATCGACCACAGCAGCCCCTGCAGGAACCCGTCGCATTCGGCCTGCCGGTAGGCGTCGTCCTCGCCGCTGGCCCCCAGCGGCACCCGGCACGGCTGCGGCCGGCGCCACCACACCGCGGTGACATCGTCCAGGCCCAGTACATGGGACAGGCTGCGGGCGGTGCCGTCGCGGCCCAGCCGGAAAGTGCCGTTCTCGCGCGGGAAGTCGCGCATATCGAGTCGAATCGGGCTGTGCGCGTGCACCTTGCGCAGGGTGGCGGCGAGGGCGTCGCCGTGCAGGTCGTCGGCTTCGGTGACCATGAGCACCGATCCCGTTGTGCGGGCGGCCATGCGGGAACTCAGTCCAGGCTGTCGCAGGCGGCGCCGTCGTCGCTACCGTGCTGCGAGCGGGTCTGGCAGCAGGTCATGGTGGCGCCGCCGATACCGGGGCGCGTGGTCAATTCCAGTGCGCGCGCCCAGATTTCGGTGAGCTCCCGTAATTCCTCGTCGCCGCGGGCGGGGGTGTGGTCCTGCGGAATGGTCAGCGGGCGGTCGACGAGCTCGATGCGCCGGGGGACGGTGAAATCGGCGGTGGCGCCGGTGCGCACCCGCACCAATACCGGGCGGCCCTCGCAGAATCCCTGCGTGGACTCAATTTCCCAGTCGGTGAGATCGATGATGTCGGCGCGGCGGAAGGTCCAGGTGCCGTCGCTGACGCGCACGCTGATATGCCGGTCGGTGGCGGCCACGAGGTAGCCGGATAGCGGTGGGGCGATGCCTGCGACACTGGTCCAGGCAGGTGGGCGGAGGGCGCCGGTCATGCTGAACTCCGATCTGCTCGGGATTTGCTACGAGGCCGAGCGTGATCTGAATCATATCCCCTGACCGGGGGAGTCCGGTTCGCAACGAAAGATTTCCGCTACTCCGGCAAACTCTGCCGGAGTCCCGGAAACCGCTACGGCCGAAAGTTTTTCGACGGCCCTCGCGCGCGGCTAGAGGCCGAGCACCTCGGGGGAGTCCGACAGCGAGCGGAACACCTCGGCCGGATTCGGAACGAGCTTGCGCGCCTTCAGATCCATGAGCCCGAGCACGACGTCCACCTGCGCGGACAGGGTGCCGTCCAGTTTGGTGATCTGCTGGTGCAGCTTGAAGACCTTGCCGCCCGCCCACTCGAATTCGCAGCTCACGGTGACTTCATCACCCAGATGCAGTTCGCGGAAATACTTGATGTTCGTTTCCAGGACAACCGGTCCGACGCCACCGGCCACCAGCTTCTCGCCCGGGGCGCCGCTCGAGCGCAGCAGTTCCCACCGTGCGTGTTCGGCGTACTGCAGGTACACGGCCTGGTTCAGATGGCCATTGATATCGAGCTCATAACCGCGCACGGTGACGGGGACGGAGAAAACCATACAACCACCAACCTGTCGTCCGGGGGCGTCCATTCCTCATTTTCCGTGGTCTACGGCACAATTCCGGCGATTGCCAGGCTACCCCCGGCAATTCCGGTCGCGGACGCATTGCCCCGGGTTGGCGCGAGGTTGGCCGGAACATTACCGCCGGTTCGCATTGCGCTCGGCCCACCAGTGCGGGGCATCCACGAAATGATTGTCGAACTCCTCCTGCGAGGCCGCCAGATCCTCGAACGTGGCCTCGCCCTTCCCTATCCGATCCAGCAGCCGGAAGTATTCGAAGCGCTCCACGCCCGGCATGAGCGCGATCATGATCTTCGCCGCGCTGTCGGGCGTCGCGCCGAAGGCGTGCGGCATGAACTTCGGCACCACGATCGACCCGCCCGCGCCCACCGTGACGATGCGATCGCCAGCGAGTAGCTGGAGTTCTCCCTCGGCCACATAGAACAGCTCGTCCGACTTCGTGTGATAGTGCGGCGCAGCCCCATCCGCGCCCTGGGCCATGGTGACCTCGAGTGTGCTGACCGTCCCGCCGGCCTCGTTGGAATCAATGAGCAGGCGCACGCGGGCATTCTCGTTCCCGAGGGTCTCGGCCGCGTGCGGCTGACGGATGGCGACCTGGCGAGCGGTGATGTTCATGGCAAGCTCCGAATTATTCGGTGGTTGATAGTTCGCTGTCGAATTATACGGCATCGAATAGAATCCTGTCCATGGGTGAGATGACGACGGATGCGGTAGACGCCATCGCCGCACAGTGGCGGCACGAACGACCGGACCTGGACCTCGAGGCCATGGCCATCATCGGCCGCCTGGGCCGGCTCTCGGTCGTCGCGGGCAAGGAGATCGAGGCGGTCTTCACCGCCCACGGCCTGCAACGCGGCGAATTCGACGTGCTCGCCGCGCTGCGCCGCTCCGGAGCCCCCTACGAGCTCAACCCGTCGGTCCTCGCGGAAACTCTCATGCTCTCCCGCGCCGGCATGACCGGCCGCCTGGACCGCCTCGAATCGGCGGGCCTGGTCCGCCGCGCCGCCGACGCGGGCGACCGCCGCGCCATCCGGGTGGCCCTCACCGACCGCGGCCTCGAACTCGTCGACCTGGTCGTCACCGAGCACACCGAGAACGAAACCCGCCTGCTCTCAGTGCTTTCCGCGAAGGACCGCAAGGAACTCGACCGCCTGACCCGCCTGCTGCTCGCCGACCTGGAGGGCCGGCAATAATGTGCGAGCTCGCCGTCAAGGCGTGACGACGAGCAAGTTGTCCCCGGCGAGGACGTAGGCGCGATGGGTCACCGGGTCGATCACGGTCGGCGTTCCCCGGCCCGTGGCACCGCCCAGGCACACCAGGTCCACGCTTGCTCCGCGGAGGGGATCGACGAGGGTGAGAAATCCGCTGGAGCACGTGCCCAGCGGGTCGAGCCCGTTCACATACGCGTTGGTCACATAGACGATTCCGGTCGAGGTGTCGAACGCGATGTCGTGGCCCAGCTTGCGGGAGCGCACGGTGGCGGTGACGGCGCGGGTGCTCAGGTCGACGATGGTCAGAACCGTGTTGTACGGCGTGATGGCGTCCTCGTGCGGATCATCGTTGGTCGCATACAGTTTGCCCGCGTGCACCGCGAGCCCGAGCGCGATCGTGTCGATGGTGCCGGTGCGCGTCCCGGTGACGCCGTCGAAGATCCACACCCCCGAATATCCGGAAACATAGACCGAGTGCGTGTCCCGATCGACCGCTATGGGACCCGGTGCGGCGTCGAGCGCGAATTCGCCGGTGACGGACCGGGTATCGAGATCGACAGCCACCACCGACTGCGGCGCGCCGTCGTCCCCGGCCGTGACATACACTGCGCGAAGCCCCGGATCGATCGCCATGGCGCCATTGGATTCCCGGCCCAGTGGCACGATGCCACCGGTCTGCCGCGTGACCGCATCGATCAGAACGAGGTGCCCCTTGCCCGCCCGATCGTTCACCGCCATGACCAGGGTGTGACTCCGCTCGTCGACAACCAGTCCCACGGCGGTCCAGTCATTCGCCGCGGCCGGAATCGTGCCCTGCACAGTGCTCGTGCCGAGATCGACGACCCGCACGGTGCCGTTCAGATCCGCGACGAACGCCGTACTCCCGTACAGGGCAAGGTGCTCCGGATTTTCTCCAACGGCAATGCTGTCGCTCACGTACGGCCGGGACAGCCCGCCGCCGTCGGCCGACAACGAAAGCTCCCGCGTCACCTCGATATTCGTCGCCGCAACCCCCGCGACCGCGAAGAGCACCCCGGCGGCGCCGACAATCACCCATTTTCGAAAACGGCTGCCCGGCAAACCATTCCCAGGTCGATACATTCTCTGCCTCTCACACCTTCTCTCCTCGCGGTGTGAATCCTATCCCGCGTGTGCGGGCGGGTTATCGGATGCGCTGGTAGGCCCAGGCGGTCCGGTAGCGGATCAGGAATCCGAGGAGGATCAAGGCGAGGAGGCCGCTGCCGAGGTCGGTGACGTAGGTGGCGATCAGTGCGAGGTCGCGGAGGCCGGTGGCGGGCCAATCGACGGCGAAGAAGCCGATGCCCTGGAACAACCAGGTGGGCAGCACAATCCAGAAGACCCAGGGCTTGTCCCGGACCGCTGCGATGCCGATCGCGTTCAGCAGGAGGAAGATGAATCCCACTGCGCGGTAGGCGAGTAGCCATTGGTCGACATCGGCGGGTTCGATGTCGGTGCGGGCCAGGAGGACTTCCGGGGTCACGTAGCCGAGGACGAGGGCGGTGCCGGCGGTGGTGGCGACCGAGTAGACCGAGGTGAGCCGCTGTAGCGGTTCGGTCCAGACGGTCGCCCGTGTGCCGCGCATTCTTCGACGCTAGCGGCGCTTTCCTGCCGGCGCGTCCGGGGAAACCCCGGAATCCGACCCCGAACCTACCGAACGCTCACTGTTTGCGGCGGATGGAGGCTTCGACGAGGTCGAGGACGGCGGAGAGGTTGTCGTTGGCGTGGCCGGAGGCTATGCGGGCGATGAGGCCGTCGAGGACGAGGTCGAGGTAGCCGAGCAGGACTTCGGTGGGGACGTCGTCGCGGAGGGCGCCTTCGGCTTTGCGCTTTTCGAGGCGGGCCACGGTGGCGGCGGTGAGTTCTTCGGAGCGCTGTTCCCAGTTGGTGCGGAAATCGGGATCGTTGCGCAGGCGGCGGGCGATTTCCAGGCGGGTGCCGAGCCAGTCGAAGTCTTCGGGGTGCGCGAGCATATCGCGCATGACCTGGACGAGGCCCTGGGTGGCGGCGACTTCGGCCATGCGGCCGGCGTCCTCCTGGGCGAGGGCCAGGAAGAGGGCGTCCTTGTCGCGGAAGTGGTGGAAGATCGCGCCCCGGGACAGGCCGGTCGCCTCCTCGAGGCGGCGGACGGTGGCGCCCTCGTAGCCGAATTCGGCGAAGCAGCTGCGTGCTCCGTCGAGAATCTGGCTGCGGCGGGCGGCGAGGTGGTCGTCACTGACCTTGGGCATGGACTCCTCCGAAACGGGGTGTGCGGGATTCCGCACCGGAAGCGTCCGGCGCGGAATCCCGCACGAGCGACGAGCGAAGCGATCCGGGCGGATCGCGCGGCGGGCACGGTGAAAACCGGTGCCCGTCACCAGGACTCGGCTGTGAAACAGCCCTTCACAGCCGAGCCGCGGTGTGTTCTTAGCCGCGAATCATATTGCGCAGCACGAACTGCAGGATGCCACCGTTGCGGTAGTAATCCGCTTCACCGGGGGTATCGATGCGGACCACCGCGTCGAAGACGACCTTCTCGCCGTTCTCCTTGGTGGCGGTCACCTTCATGGTCTTCGGAGTCACACCCTCGTTCAGCTTGGTGATGCCCTCGATATCGAAGACCTCGGTGCCGTCCAGGCCCAGCGACTTGGCCGACTCGCCCGCCGGGAACTGCAGCGGGACGACGCCCATGCCGATGAGGTTGGAGCGGTGGATGCGCTCGAACGACTCGGTGATGACGGCCTTGACGCCCAGCAGGCGGGTGCCCTTGGCAGCCCAGTCACGCGAGGAACCGGAGCCGTACTCCTTGCCGCCCAGCACGACCAGCGGGATGCCCGCGGCCTGGTAGTTCTGCGAGGCGTCGTAGATGAACGCCTGCGGGCCGCCGTCCTGGGTGAAGTCGCGGGTGTAACCGCCCGAGACGTCGTCCAGCAGCTGGTTGCGGAGACGGATGTTGGCGAAGGTGCCGCGGATCATGACCTCGTGGTTGCCGCGACGCGAGCCCAGGGAGTTGTAGTCCTTGCGCTCGACGCCGTGCGAGTCGAGGTACTGCGCCGCCGGGGTGCCCGGCTTGATCGGACCGGCCGGGGAGATGTGGTCGGTGGTGACCGAGTCGCCCAGCAGCGCCAGCACGCGCGCGCCCTTGATGTCCTCGACCGGGGCCGGCTCCATCTGCATGCCGTCGAAGTACGGCGCCTTGCGGACGTAGGTGGAGTTCTCGTCCCAGGCGAAGGTGTCGCCGGCCGGGGTGTTCAGGCCCTGCCAGCGCGCATCGCCCGCGAAGACGGAGGCGTAGGACTTGGTGAACATCTCCTTGTTGATCGCCGACTTGATGGTGTCGTCGATCTCCTGCGGGGACGGCCAGATGTCCTTCAGGAAGACGTCGTTGCCGTCCTTGTCCTGACCCAGCGCGTCGGTCTCGAAGTCGAAGTCCATGGTGCCCGCGAGCGCGTAGGCGATGACCAGCGGCGGCGAGGCCAGGTAGTTCATCTTCACGTCGGGGGAGATGCGGCCTTCGAAGTTGCGGTTGCCGGACAGCACCGCGGTCACCGACAGGTCGTTGTCGTTGATGGCCTTGGAGATCTCGTCCGGCAGCGGGCCGGTGTTGCCGATGCAGGTGGTGCAGCCGAAGCCGCCCACGTAGAAGCCCAGCTTCTCCAGGTACGGCCACAGGCCGGCCTTCTCGTAGTAGTCGGCGACGACCTGCGAGCCCGGGGCCATGTTGGTCTTGACCCACGGCTTGGACGCGAGGCCCTTCTCGACGGCATTGCGGGCCAGCAGGGCCGCGCCGATCATGACCGACGGGTTGGAGGTGTTGGTGCAGGAGGTGATGCCCGCGACCACGACGGCGCCGTGGTCGAGGACGAACTCGCCGCGCTCCGGATCGGAGACCTTGACCGGCTTGGACGGACGGCCGGTGTTGCCGTTCGCGGCGGACGGCAGGATGGCGTCGTCGTCGGCGAAGGACAGGGCGGCGGCATCGCTGGCCGGGAAGGACTCCTCGATGGCCTCGTCGAGGTGCGAGTGCGGGGTGACGGCGGCGGGGCCGGTCTCCGCATCGTTGGTGTAGTTGTGGATGTCCTTGCGGAAGGCGGTCTTGCTCTCCGCGAGCAGGATGCGGTCCTGCGGGCGCTTCGGGCCGGCGATGGACGGCACCACGGTGCCCAGGTCCAGCTCCAGGTACTCCGAGTAGGCCGGCTCGTTGTCGGCGTCGTGCCACATGCCCTGTTCCTTGGCGTACGCCTCGACGAGCGCGAGCTGCTCGTCGCTGCGGCCGGTCAGGCGCAGGTAGTTGATGGTCTCCTCGTCGATCGGGAAGATCGCGGCGGTGGAGCCGAACTCGGGGGACATATTGCCCAGGGTGGCGCGGTTCGCGAGGGGCACCTCGGCGACGCCCTTGCCGTAGAACTCGACGAACTTGCCGACCACACCGTGCTTGCGCAGCATGTCGGTGACGGTGAGCACGACGTCGGTGGCGGTGACGCCCGGCTTGATCTCACCGGTCAGCTTGAAGCCGACGACGCGCGGGATCAGCATGGAGACCGGCTGGCCGAGCATGGCGGCCTCGGCCTCGATGCCGCCGACGCCCCAGCCCAGCACGCCCAGGCCGTTGACCATGGTGGTGTGCGAGTCGGTGCCGACGCAGGTGTCCGGGTAGGCCTGGCCGTTGCGGACCATGACGGTGGGGGCCAGGTATTCGATGTTGACCTGGTGCACGATGCCCATGCCCGGCGGGACGACGCGGAAGTCGTCGAAGGCGCCCTGGCCCCAGCGCAGGAACTGGTAGCGCTCGGAGTTGCGCTCGTACTCCAGGTCGACATTGCGCTCGAGGGCGTCGGCGCGGCCGAAGACGTCGAGGATGACCGAGTGGTCGATGACCATGTCGGCGGGGGAGAGCGGGTTGACCTTGTTGGGGTCGCCGCCGAGGGCGGTGACGGCCTCACGCATGGTGGCGAGGTCGACCACACAGGGGACGCCGGTGAAGTCCTGCATGATCACGCGGGCGGGCGTGAACTGGATCTCGGTGTCGGGCTGGGCGTTGGGGTCCCAGTTCGCGATGGCGCGAATGTGGTCGGCGGTGATGTTCGCGCCGTCCTCGGTGCGAAGCAGGTTCTCCGCGAGGACCTTGAGGGCGTAGGGCAGCTTCTCGGTGCCGGGCACGGCCGACAGGCGGAAGATCTCGTAGGAGTTCTCGCCGACCTGCAGGGTGCCCTTGGCGCCAAATGTATCGATACTCGTCACGTTCAGCTCCACTCGTCTGTGAATGGTTGGCCACCGGCGGGGCTGTGCCGATGGCTCGTCGAGGCGCAGGCCTCGTCCGTGTTCGAGCCTAACAGTACGCTTGTCCTGTGAACGCACGGGGGAGGGTTCCGACCGGCCAGTGCAGCTTACGGCGTGCCGTGGTGAGGTGATGTGACAAGTTGTCGCGTACTGTGCCTTCGTGACCGTCTCGCGTACCTCGGTTTTCGCGCCCATGAAGGCGGAACTACCGCCCAACACCGATCTGAAGGCAATCCTGCTGGATCTGGCCGACAATCACGTCGCCGCGCCCAAGGGCCGGGATCAGGACAAGCTCGCGGTGATCGCCGCGGACGCGCGCGAGCACGGCATCGATCTCAACATCATTGTGGTGCAGGGCAACCCGGGCATCGAGGCGAATCTGCGCGATCTCGCGACCGAGGTCGGCAAGGAGGAGCACGGCACCGTGGTCGTCTTCGGCGACGACTGGATCGGTACCTACAGCGATCAATTCACGCGGGCGCGGCTGGAATGGGCCGAGGACAAGGCGAAGTATCGCGGGCCCAACCACACGGTGGAGGCGGCGCAGATCTTCGTCGATCGGCTCGAGCAGCCGGAGACGGTGTCGTGGACGGTCATCACGCTGGTGATTCTGGCGGGTCTGCTCGCGGTGATCGGCGGGCTGTACGTGGTGAAGAAGAAGCGTTCGGAGGCGGCTGCCGAGGAGCGCACGCCCGTCGCCTGACAGGTCTCCGGCGATTTGCTGCCGGTAGGCAAATTACTGGCAACGAGCAAAATTCCTTCGGGTCTCCCTGGCGCGCCTGAAGCTCTGAAACCCATAAGTGTCGTACGGTTTCGCGATGGCACTGATGGGGACAGAGTGTCGTAAGGGGCGACCGGGAGGTGCGATGCGACAGCCGAGGCGGCGACGTCTGCGCATGCTCAGGATCGCTACCGAGTTGCTGGTCGTATTGATCGTGCTGGTCATCGGGGCGACTTCCGGCCATGCCGTACCGCCGCCACCGCCCAATCCCAGCGACGGCGAGATCGCCGACGCGGGCGCCCAGGTCGATGCGAACCTCGGTGAGGTCGGCGCGCTCATCAATCAGGTGGCCGGTGTCGAACAGCAGCTGCGCCAGCTCGACGATGCCGTCGCCGCCCGCCGCGAAGCCGTCAACAAGGCTCTCGTCGACCTGCAGATCGCCCGTGACGCCGCCGACGCCGCGGCCCGCGCGGTCACCCAGTGCCAGACCGAGCTCGCCGAGGCCGGCACGAATGTCGATCGCGCACACGACGACTTCGACAAATACGTCGCCCAGGTCTACATGCGCCCGGGTTCCACCTCGCTCATCAACTACCTGGCCGCTCCCAGCCCGGAGATCGCTCTGGCGCGCGCCCAGGTGCTGACCATCGCCTCGATGAATCAGCAGGACGTGGTCAACGACCTGCGCCGCGCCCAGGTCGATCAGGCCAACAAGACCTCCACCGCCAAGCAGGCCCAGCAGGTCGCCGACGCCGCCGCGGCCGACGCCGAGGTCAAGAAGACCGAAGCCCAGAACGCCGTCGCCGCCGCCCAAGCCGAACTCGACCAGCAGACCACGCGCCGCAACGACCTGCTCTCCCAACGCGATTCGGCCCAGCAGCGCCTCGACCTCGCCCGCTCCCAGGTCGCCGGTCTGCAAAGCCAGCGCGACGCCTACCTGGCCTGGGACCAGCAGCGCCGCGCCGAAGAGGCCGCCGCCCGCGCTGCCGCCGCCGACGCCGCGGCCCGCGTGGCCGCCGACCGCGCCTCCAACGACCGCGCCGCCGAGGCGGCCCAGGGACACCGCCCCCACACCGCCCTCGACGACTCACCCCCGCCCGCCCGCTACAACCAGCAACCCACCCGCCCCAACGGTTCCCGCGCCGACCTGGTCGAAATAGTCGTCGACCGCGCCATGTCCCAACTCGACGTCCAATACGCCTGGGGCGGCGGCGACGAAGCCGGCCCCACCCTCGGTATCCGCGACGGCGGCGTAGCCGACAGCCACGGCGACTACGGCAAAGTGGGCTTCGACTGCTCCGGCCTCATGATCTACGCCTTCGCCGGCATAGGCGTCTCCCTCCCGCACTACAGCGGCTACCAATACACCATGGGCACCCGGGTCCCTGTCTCCGACCGCGAACGCGGCGACATGATCTTCTGGGGCCCCGGCGGCAGCCAACACGTAGCCCTCTACCTCGGCAACGGCAAAATGGTAGAAGCCCCCCAATCCGGCGACGTAGTCCGCGTCTCCCCGGTCCGCGAAGACGGCATCATGCCCTACGCCGTCCGCATCGCCTCCTGAGCAACCTGCCCGACTCGAATCCGTTGCCGGCCACGCCGAATCACCGCTCCGGCGCCAGCCGGCCCGAGTTCGTCAACTCCTGCGCCAGCGAGTCCGCTTGGCGGACGTGCGGGTGAGTTCGTTTCGCAGGTGCCCGCGCGGAACCCGGTGTGCCAGTGGCTCGATGACCACGAGAACATCCGAGTCCGCGGCGATGTCGGCGTTGGTCGCCGACCACACCCCGCCATCGATGTAATAGCGGTTGTCGACGACGACCGGAGGAAAGGCGCCGGGAAGGGCACGGCCGTGGCCAATGGCACGCCGCTTTCGCTGTCCCAGACTTGGCGCCCACCGCTCTCGGCCTCGACGGCGACGATCCGAGCGGGTCGAGACGAGGACCTACACCTGACGGACCCAACCGGGCACGATCCGCGTCTCGCTGATCCGCCACCCCGCCGGCGTCCGCACCACGGTGCTGATCTGCCGGAGACCGCCCGTCTGATGGGGTGATTGCCCCTCGCGGAAGTAGTACACGATCGAATTCGCCGAAACCGCAGCCTGATCCCCGTCCACCTCCACCAGCAAGTCGGTGTTCGTGTGCTGGGTTTGTTCCCCGTCGACCTCGGACTCCTGCAGGAAGTCGACGACCTTGTCGATGCCGCGGACGTGGATGCGCGGCGACTCGACCGCCACATCATCGGTGAACACGGTGCCGACGTCGTCCCACCGCCGCTCATCGAGCAGGAGCGCGAAACGTGTGAACAGGTCGGCGATTTCGATGCGGTCGGCGACCAGGGCGGTGGTGGACATGGCGTCCTCCTTCGTTGTCGTAGCGATGGCCAAACGTTGGAGACTCCAACGTTGGCGTCGCCAACTATACCTAAATATGTTGGTTGCGCCAACGATATTTGGTCGCGCTTGCTCTACTGCAGGCGCACGAGCCCAAACCCGCCCCGGTGAATCACGGGCGCGAGACAATATCGGTAATGCGTTGGCCGGTAATGCTTCTTGTTCTTGTGGCCCTCCTCGCCGGTGGGTGTGGTTCGCCGCGTTCGGGCGATCCAGCGGGGGGTCGGTCGGCGGAGGCTTCGGTGGATGTTCCGGGGGTGCTGCGGGCGGGGTTGGAGGGGCGGGGGTTCGTGGTGGTGGGGGAGGTGCCCTCGTTGACTGCTGAGCCTCGGAATATCGGGGCGGGGGAGAGTGGTGGGGTGCCGTGGACCTTGCCCGGGTTCAGTGCCAGTCAACTGAACGCCGCGCTGCGCATGACGGAAGCCGGCATTGCCGAAGGGGCGGAATCCGGTTGGTTCCATGTCAATATCTACGAGTATGCGGGGAGTATTCCTGCGGGGGCCGAGCCGTGCCAGGTGCCCTGGGATCAGCCGCCGCGCGGTGCGGACTGCCGGGTAGAGCCGCTGCCCGATAAGGAAGTGCTTGTGGTGCTGGATTATTCGAATCTGCGGGAGGTGTACGTCATTCTCGGGGGGATGGTGGTGGGGACCGTTACCGCGGCGGGGGAGTTGAACGGGGAGCTGAGCGCGAGGGCGCCGATTGTGGATCTGGTGCAGCAGCGGGAGATTACGGAAGAATTGGCGGAAGTCGTTCGTTGATCGAGGTACGAGGAGGAACGATGACCGCGGGTGGATACGAGCAGAGCATCGGGCGGGGAGTGGTGGCGCCGGCGGGGATCGGGGGGCGGGCGGTGGCCCGGTTCATCGACTGGATCATTGCCGGGATCATCGGCGGGGTTTTGTTCTGGTTGCTGGATCGGGTGGCGGATGTGCCGGGGTGGATTTCGATCCTGCCGGGCGCGGGGTTCGGATTCCTGTATTTCGTGCTGTTCGAGGTGGCGACCGGGTCGACGCCGGGGAAGAAGGTTCTCGGGCTGCATGTGAACGGGGCGGGCGGCGCTGCGAAGCCGAATGTCAAGGAGTCGGCATTGCGCAATGCGTACATGCTGCTCAATCTGATCCCGTGGATCGGCGGAATCCTCTGGTTCTTCGCCGCTATCGGCATTGCGGTGACCGTGAGTGCCAGCTCTACGAAGCAGGGCTGGCACGACAACATCGCGGGCGGGACGCAGGTCGTCAAAGGCTGACCGCCCCGAACTCGTCAGTAGGCGATGAACAGGATTTCGTCGCGGCTGTAGTCGTGGCCGGGGTGTTTCTCCGCCAGGTGGGCCTGGGTCTTCGCGACCAGGTCGTCCTCATCGGTGCCGAGGATGTATTCGCCGCAGGGGCAGTTGAGCCGAGTCTTCATGTCTTGCCGATCCTTTCGAGCATTCGTTTGGTCCATCGTGCCCGATGAGCGAGCGGTCCCGCGAACCCGGGATCACGGTTTGAAGCGGCCGGCGAAGGCACGCAACGGCAGATCCGCGCTGGTGATCACGCCGGGCGGTGCGGCGACCACGGCGTTGATGGCGTTGAGGGCGGGCAGGCCGGTGACCGTCATGCCGACCGAGGCGAAGGCTGCGGGGTTGGTGAAGTCGGTTCCGGGTTTGGGGAGGATGCGGTGCTTGCTGGAGATGTAGGGGTCGCCTTGGATTGTGGTGATGTAGCAGCCCTGGACATTCCAGTGTGGGTCGGTGTGCGGGGTCATCTGCCATTCGATGTGTACCTCGACCTTGGGCACGCCGTCGACGACGCCTTGGTATTTCAGGTAGTTGGCACCGAGTGAACCCTTGGGCAGGTGGTACCAGCCCAGGTCGATGTCCTTGGTGCAGGCGCCGAGTTCGTAGCTGAAGATGACGTCGTCGAGTTCCAGGCCGAAGCAGTCGGCCATCAGGTACACGCCGTCGGCGAACACCCGGGTTCCCTTCTCCAGCATGGCCGGAAGGGCCGGATCGTCGACGGGACGGCCGTAGCCGACCATCTGCCAGGAGTCCACGGAGTGATGGCAGGAGACATCGACCGATTCGATGACGGTGACGTTCTCCAGATCGGCCACGTCACAGGATTGCACGATGCCGAGGATCTGCATGAGGCCGGGATTCATGCCGGTGCCGTAGAAGGTGGATCCGCCACGGCGACAGGCTTCTTCGAGGATTTCGGTGGTGGGTTTGCCGGAGGGGTGGGGGTGATTCCGGTTGCGGTGGTGGCCGGTGATCCAGTCGGCCGTGGTGACGATGTCGATCCCTGCTTCCAGGACTTCGACGTAGAGGTCCTCGTCGGGGAACACGCCGTGGAAGGTGAGGACATCGGGTGCGGCGGCGATGATCTCGTCGACCGACCCGGTGGCGGTGACGCCGATGGGGGAGAGCCCGGCGATCTCTCCGGCGTCGCGGCCGATCTTCTCCGGTGTGTAGCAGTGCAATCCGACGAGTTCGAGGTCGGGATGATTGCGGATGCGTTTGATCATCTCGGTGCCGACATTGCCTGTGGCGACCTGGAATACGCGGATCGGGTTGCGAGTCTCGCTCATGGTGCGGTCTTTCCGGGTGGGTCTGGGTAGAACTGGGTGGCCCATGTGCGCAGCGCCTTGAAACCGGCGTATTCGGCGCGGGCGAGCGCGGGCGGATCGGAATAGCGCTGGTGCGACCAGATGTGGATGTCGGCGAGGAGCTGATCGATGACGGCCTGGCCGAATTGCTGTGCGCTGCGCGAGGGTTGGCTGCGATCACGCCCGGGCGGGCAGCCGATCCACACCGTGAACCGCACATCGCAGGTGCCCTCGTCGACCGGGGTGACCGCCGAGATCGTGCGATTGTCGATCATGCCCCAGCTCTTGGTCACGGCCACCCCGAGCCCGGCATTGACGGCCTCCACCCCGCTGTGCACGTCCTCGGCCGACACGCCGGTCTCGGCGTCGAAGGTCACCGTGAAATCCACATACGACACCGGCCCGTCGAACTCCTGGCGGGTGAACGTCGGCACGAACGGCACCTTGTGCACGAACTTGAAGTGCGCGAAGTCGACGCCGTTCTCCAGCACATACTGCGGATGCAATTCCAGGCGTTCCCGATACAGCGTTCCGCCGGGATAGGCGGGGTAGTAGTCGGCGGCGGTGCGCCCGTCGCCGAATCCGGTGAAGACATCGGGCACATCGAAGTAGGGCTTGCGCCCCGCGACGTCATGCCAGATGTAGATGGATTCGTTCCGCTCGATCACGGGATGACTGCGTATGCGCCGCACCGGATTCGGCCGATCCTCGTACGGAATGCGCACATTGCGCCCGTCGCGATCCCACTCCCACTCGTGAAACGGGCAGACGATGCGCTCACCCTCGACATGCCCGCCGAACCCCAGATGAGCCCCGAGATGCTCGCAGTAGGCGTCCATCACGCTCACCTGCCCCGTCGCCGACCGCCACGCGATCAGCTCGCGCCCGAAGTATTTCATCCGATGCACCGCGCCGACGGGAATCTCGGCCGCCCATGCCACCTGGAACCAGCCGGTCGGGACCATGGACAGCGGTGGTTTCGCCATCCCAGAATCGTAGAAGGTTCTATGAAACCTGGGAAGACCTGGAGCCGTGGCGATTCCACGGCCGGCCCGCGCGCTAGGATGCCGAAGATGACCGAGGCGGAGAGCAATGGCAGGCGCACCAATCGCCGGGGCGTGGCCACCCGCGAGAACATGCTCGACGCCGCCCTGCAGGCCCTCGCCACCGGCGACCGCACCGCGGTCTCGGCCAATCGTATAGCCAAGGAGATCGGCGCCACCTGGGGCGCGGTCAAATACCAGTTCGGCGATATCGACGGCCTCTGGGCGGCCGTTCTGCACCGCACCGCCGAACGCCGCGGCGACCTCCCCGTCTCGGTGGTGAATCCGCAAGCGCCCCTGCGCGACCGCGTCGCCGCCACCGTCGAGATCCTCTACCGCGGCCTGACCGCCAGCGATTCCCGCGCCATCGAAACCCTGCGCGCCGCCCTGCCGCACGACCGCGCCGAACTGGAAAACCAATACCCCCGCACCGCAGCCGAACTGGCCTCCTGGAAGGACGCCTGGGCCCGCGCCTGCGAACGCGCCTTCGCCGGCCTCGACGTCGATCCCGCCCGCGTCCGCGAGGTCGCCGCCTTCCTCCCCGGCTCGATGCGCGGCATCACCTCGGAAAAACAACTCGGCACCTACTCCGACCTGGACGAAGCCCGCCGCGGCCTCACCAACGCGATCGTCGCGTATCTCGAAGGCTCACGGCGGACTTCGTGACGCTCGGGCCTAACCGGCCGGCTTCCAGTCGACCTGCGGAGAGCGATAGAAATTGATGCCCTGCGCGGTCCAGATCTGCCCCTGTTTCGCGAGCCGTTCGCGGTAGTTCTCCCAATTGTGGGTGGCACGCGGGGACCAGGCGATTTCGGCGGCGCCGGCCAGTCGCGGGAATGCCATGTACTCGATATCGGCGCTGGTTCGCAGCGTCTCCGACCAGAGCGGCGCCTCGACGCCGATGATCTGGCTCTCCGACACGCCCTCGAGGAAGGTGGCGGGATCCCAGTCGTAGGCGTCCTTCACCTCGACATAGCCGGCCCAATGCAGACCGAGCGGGGAATTCGGGTTGTACTTCATATCCAGATAGGCCTTGTTGGCCGGCGACATCAGAATCTTGTTGCCCCGTGCCGCTGCCGCCGCGACGTCGGCATTGCGGTTCGCGGTGTCCCAATACTGCGGAATCGCCGAGGTGGGCGGATTCGTCACGACGATATTGTGCCAGCCCTGAATCTTCTTGTCGTACTGGGCTGCCAACGGCGTCACCTTCTGGAAGAAGGTGTTGTAATCCTCGGCCGAGGTGTTATGGGCTTCGTCGCCGCCGAGATCGATATAGGGTCCCGGTGTCAGCGCCGCGATCTCGCGGATGACGTCGTCCACGAATTGGTAGGTCGTCGGGCTGGAAATGCAGAGTGAGCTGTAGCCCACCTCGATATCGGTGCGCGGCGGCACCGGTTTGCCATCGCAGTTCAATTCGCCGTAGGAGGCCTGCGCGGCATTGACGTGCCCGGGCATATCGATCTCGGGGATCACGGTGATGTGCCGCGAGGCCGCATAGTTGACGATATCGGTGTACTGCTCCTGGGTGTAATAGCCGCCCGGGTCGCCGTTCACCGCGGTCTGCCCGCCGATTTCGGCCAGTTTCGGCCAGCTCTTGATCTCGATGCGCCAGCCCTGGTCGTCGGTCAGATGCAAATGCAGTGTGTTGATCTTGTACTGGGCGATCTGGTCGATATAGCGCTTGACCTGATCGGGAGTGAAGAAGTGCCGGGCCACGTCGAGCATCGCGCCACGTTGTGCGAAGCGCGGGTAGTCGAGCACGGTGCCGCCCCCGACCGTCCAATCCCGTTGCTGCACCGACGATTCGTTGATCGCCGCCGGGAACAGCTGCCGCAGCGATTGCACGCCGCCGAACAGCCCGTCGGTGGTGTTGGCGCTCAGGGTGATTCCGTCCTCGGCCACCGCGAGCCGGTAGCCTTGATCGCCGACCTGCGGTCCGGCGTCGCCGAGTTCGAAGGTGATCCCCGGCTGCTCCCGGTCGCTCGGATCCACCACCGGCAGGGAGAATCCGGTGGCGGGACGCAGCAGGCCGCCCAGGTAGTCGGCGACCTCCTGGGCCTGATACTCCGCGCGGATCACGCTGTTCGCGGTCAGCGTGAAATTCGCGGTCGAGTCCGGTTCGGCCTGTACGGGGATGGGCACGATATCGGTCACGCTGCGTTCGGTGGGCGGCGGGTTGTTTGCGGCGGCGGAATCGGCCAGGCCGGGCAGGCCGACTACCGCCAGGCCCAATGCCGCGCCGAATACCAAGGGAGATATTAGATTTCGCAAGACACACCTCTGGTCCAGTGGAGAGAGATGCCAACCATTGCACAGTCGGTTGTGCGGTGGTCTGGGGAATTCAAGTGGGGAATGCATCCGCGCGAGGGATATCGCGGCTCCCCAGTCGGCCGACATGGTCGCAAGTCCAGTTCGAAACGTTAGTCTTTGCCCTCTATTCGAGGACGGAGACACCGATGAAATCGCAAGCGTCCCTGCTCATTCAACTCGCCGCCATCGCGCCGTTGGCGCTCGCGGCCACAAGTGCGCTCGCATCACCCACGGGTGCTGCGCCGCTGAACACGACCACGGTCAATTTCCAATGTCAGGCAACGCCGCCGATCGGCGGTCCCCAGACCATGACAATGACCATCGACGTGACGGGCACAGCACCCGCATCCGCCAATCCCGGTGCCCCCGTCGCGATTACGCTGACGCCGGCCGCGGGATCGGTCCCCGCGACCGCCGGCGGCTACACGATCAACAATGTGCGCGATATGCAGCTGCTGGCCCCGTACCCGGCCAACTCGACCTATGTCTCCGCCTCGCTGTCGGGCGGCACGGTCGCCGCCACCCTCGACGACTCGGGCGGCAGGCTCGCGGTCAGGGTGACCGAGCCGATCCGGGGCGGCTCCACCTTCACTCTGCCGTCGATCACGGCCAATGTGACGGCGGGCGATGCGGGCGCCATCACCACCACGCTGGCGGGCACCAGCTACGCCGACCCGGGCCTGACGCTCACCGCCAACGTTCGAACACCCTTCGGCCCCTTGGACATCCCGGTCGCGTGCTACCCCGACCCCGCACCCACCTTCACCACGACAACCATCGTCAGCCAGGACTGATCAGGAAACGGGCCGAAGTGCTTCGCGCGTCAGGTCATCGAGCGCCGGGTAGCCGTCGACGGCCATGATGAGGTCGGCTTCGGCGAGCAGGGAGCGCAGGACGTGGACGATGCCATCGGCGCCGCCGAGGGCGAGGCCGTAGGCGTACGGGCGACCGATGCCTACGGCTGTCGCGCCGAGGGCCAGGGCCTTGATGATGTCGGCGCCGCTGCGGATGCCGGAGTCGAACAGGACCGGGACGCCGTTGGCGGCCGCTACGACGTCGGGGAGGGTGTCGAGGGCGGGGAGGCCGCCATTGGCTTGGCGGCCACCGTGATTGGAGCAGTAGATGCCGTCCACCCCGCCGTCGACGGCGCGCCTGGCGTCATCGGGGTGGGAGATGCCCTTGACGATCAGGGGGAGATCGGTCAGTGAGCGCAGCCAGGGGAGGTCGTCCCAGGTGAGGGGATTGCCGAAGACCTGGATCCAGCGCAGGATCGCCGATTGCGGATCCTCTTCCGGCGTGCGCTGAAGAGAGGCGCGGAAGACCGGGTCGGTGAAGTAATTGGCCAGGCAGTGGCCGCGCAGCTGAGGGAAGTTGGCGGTGGACAGGTCGCGGGGACGCCAGCCCGTCACCCAGGTGTCGAGGGTGACGACTATGCCCTTGTACCCGGCCTTTTCGGCGCGCTGCACCAGACTGGCCGCGAGGTCGCGGTCGGTGGGGGTATACAGCTGGAAAAGGCCGGGGGTGTCGCCGAATTCGACGGCGACGTCCTCCAAGGGGTCGACCGTGAGGGTCGAGGCGACCATGGGGACGCCGGTGCGGGCCGCTGCCCGGGCGGTGGCGAGATCGCCGTGGCCGTCCTGGGCGCACAGGCCGATGACGCCGATGGGCGCCAGGAAAACCGGTGTGGGCAGGGTCATTCCGAACAGGTCGATCGACAGGTCGCGCTCCTTGGCGCCGACGAACATGCGGGGGATCAGGCCCCAGCGGTCGAAGGCGGCGACATTGGCGTCCTGGGTGCGCTCGTCGCCGGCGCCGCCGGCCACATAGGACCAGATCGAGGGCGGCAGCGCGGCCCGGGCGCGGTCGCGCAGCTCCGCGAAGTGCACCGGCAGGGTGGGGACCACGCCGCGCAGGCCGTTGAAATAGATCTCGTTCTGATAGTCGCCGAACGCCATTGCCGGGACCTTCCTTCCTCGACGGTGTGCCGTTCACCGTGCAGGATTAACCTGTCGATACGGTGCAGATGCAGGAAAGAAACGGATCGAGTGCCTCTGATGCAGGATAACCGCGAGCTATTGAGCGAGGACGAGCTGGCGCTCATTCACGCGCTGCAACTGCGGCCCCGGGCCTCGTGGACCGAGCTCGGCGCCGCGCTCGGCGTCGACCCGGTCACCGCGGCACGGCGCTGGCAGCGCCTCAACGGCCGCGGCGCGGCGTGGGTCGGCACCTCTCCCGGACCCAGGCTGCTCGAACTGATCTGTACCGCCTATCTCGAAATCGCCTGCGCCGCCGGGCGGGCCACGACCGTGGCCGCCGAGCTGGCGCGGCACCCGCACCTGCTCACGCTCGAACGCGTGGCCGGTGGACACCACATCTGGGCCACCGTGGGCACCGGCGACCTGGCCGCCATGTCGCGCTACACCCTCGATGTCCTGCCCGCCATCCCGCACATCACCGACGTCCGCGCACACCTGATCACCCACCTGTTCACCGAGGGCGGCGACTGGCGCATCGACGCCCTCGCCCCGGATCAGCGCACCCAGCTCGTCACCCCGTCCGCGCGGCCGCCCTCGGCCCGTGACCGCAATCGCGTCACCGATCTCGACCGCGACCTGCTCGCCGCCCTGGCTCACGACGGCCGCACGTCCTACGCTGCCCTCGCGTCCGTCCTCGGCGCCGGCACCGCCACGGTGAAACGCCGGATGGACGAGCTCACCCGACTCGGCCTGCTCCGCTTCCGCTGCGATTTCGCCCGCCCCCTCGGCGGCTGGCCCGTGGCCGTCACCTTCCGCGCCTCCGTGCCCGCGGCCGATATCCAGCGCATCGGCCACGCCCTCGTCGCGCTGCCGCAGACCCGCAATTGCGCCGCGGTGAGCGGCCCGCACAATCTCGTGCTGCAGGCCAGCCTGCATTCGGTCGCCGATGTGCTGCGTTTCGAATCCCGGCTCACCGCAGAGCATCCCGAGCTCGATATCGCCGAACGCCTTGTGACGCTGCGGCACGAGAAGTTGCTCGGCCACGTGCTCGACCCGCAGGGCCGCTCGATCGCGGTGGTGGTCCCGGATATCTGGAGCGAGCCGGGAATTCGCTGCTGACGCAGCCGCATCCGGCGCGAAAGTGACCCTTGCCACAGTCTGGTACGTCGCTGTACCGTCAGACCGGTACACAGGTGTACCACGCTGGGAGATGCGGCATGACCACGGTGAAATTGCCCGACGGGCCAACGACTCCGGACTTTCTCCAAGGGTTGGAGGTGATGGTCGGGCGCACCCGCGCGTGGCGACGCCTGCACGACCGATACGGTTCGGCCTTCACCATCTACATGCCCCGATTCGGTCGCATGGTGGTGCTGTCCGATCCGGCCGAGGTGAAGGCGCTGTTCACCGCGTCCCCGGAGGCGGCCGACAATGTCGACGTCAATCTCGGGCAGTTCCTCGGGCCGGGCTCGCTGTTCTCGCTGCGCGGGGCGGAGCACCGCAAACAGCGCAAACTGCTGACGCCGCCGTTCCATGGCCGCAGGCTCGAGGTCTACGAGGCGTTGATCGAGGAGGAGGCGGTCCGGGAGTTCGCCACCTGGCCGGAGGGGCGCGAGTTCGCGACCATGGAGTCCATGATGCGGATCACGCTGAATGTGATCCTGCGGGCCGTATTCGGCGCCGAGGGCAAGGAATTCGACGAACTGCGCGAACTGGTGCCCAAACTCGTGCTGCTCGGGTCGGCGCTGGCCGCCCTGCCGGTGCCGGAGAAGTTCCTGGGCCGCTTCGGGCCGTGGGCGCGCTTCGCCGCCCATCGGCGGCATTACGACGAGATCGTCGGCCGGCTCATCGACCGGGCGGCCGCCGATGAGCACCTCGGGGAGCGCGACGATGTGCTGGCCATGATGCTGCAATCGCGCTACGACGACGGCGGCGCCATGACCCGCGGTGAGATCGCCGATGAGCTGCTGACCCTGCTCACCGCCGGTCACGAGACCACCGCGACCTCGCTGGCCTGGACGGTCGAGCGGTTGCGCAGGCATCCGGATGTGTTGCGGCGCTTGGTCGCCGAGGTGGATGCGGGCGGATCGGAATTGCGGGAGGCGACGCTGCTGGAGGTGCAGCGGGTGCGGCCGGTCATCGACTCGACGGTGCGCAAGGTTCGGGCGGAATCGCTGGAACTGGGGCGGTGGACGCTGCCCAAGGGGCAGAACGTCCTGGTCAGCATTCGGCTCATGCACGACAACGAGCAGCTCTTCCCGAAGGCCCGCGCCTTCGATCCGGACCGTTTCGTCGGCGTCCGGCCGGGCACGTTCAAGTGGATCCCGTTCGGCGGCGGCGCGCGGCGGTGTATCGGGGCGGCCTTCGCCACGATGGAGATGAACATCGTATTGCGCACGCTACTGCGAGATTTCACACTCGAGCCGACCACCGCGCCGGATGAGCGCACTCACTTCCGCGGCGTCGCATTGGCTCCCGCCAAGAAGGGGCGCGCCGTGGTGCACCGCCGCCCGCCTCGCCCCGCTGTCGTGGCCGACACGCACAGCGCGCAGGTGACCGCATGACCGAGCGGCTCGTGGATGTGGGCCGCGGCGTCACGCTCTGCTACCGGCGATCGGGTGGTGGCGAGGTCCCGCTGGTGCTGATCGCCGGACTCGGGCAGCAGCTGCACGAGTGGCCGGATGGATTGTGCGAGTTGCTCGCCGGGCGCGGCTACGACGTCGTTCGCTTCGACAATCGTGACGTCGGCAGGTCGACGCATTTCCGGTTTCGGCCGCCCGGTGCGGTGGACTTCCTGCGAAAGCGCTGGCACGCAGAGCAATACGATCTCGGCGAGCTGGCCGCCGATACGGTCGGGCTGCTGGACGTGCTCGGGCTGAAGTCCGCGCACCTGGCGGGCATGTCCATGGGCGGGATGATCGCGCAGACCGTCGCGGCCCGCTATCCGGACCGGGTGGCCTCGCTGACCTCGATCATGTCCACCACCGGCGCGGCACGGGTGGGCCGACCGGCGCTGTCGACCTGGCGGTTGATGTTCGCCCGCCCGGCCCGCACCCGCGCGGAGCACATAGCCGGCGCGGTCCGCATGTACCGGCACATCTCCTCGCGCGGCTACCCGTTCGACGAGAACGCCGTGCGCACCGCGGCGGCGGTCGCCTGGGATCGCGACCCGCGCCCGGCGGCAGGCGTGGGCCGTCAACTGGCGGGCATTCTCAAATCCGGCGACCGCACAAGGGAACTCGCCGCCATCGTCGCCCCGACCCTGGTCCTGCACGGTGACCGGGACCTGATGGTGAATCCGACCGGCGCAACGGTCACCGCGCGGGCCATCACGGGCGCGCGGTCGCAGACGCTGCCGGGGATGGGCCACGACCTGCCCGCCGGCGTCTGGCCGGCGCTCACCGATCTGATCGACTCCCATATCCGCACCGCCAGGAGTACCGATGCCCCGCACGCGTAGACCACTGTCCGGTCATCCCGTCATGATCACCGGGGCCGCCTCCGGCATCGGCCGCGGTCTCGCCCAATTGCTGTCTCGCCGTGGGTCACCCGTGGCGATCGCCGATATCGACGAGAGCGGCCTGAAGCAGACCGCGGCCTCGCTGAGCGGCCCGGTGCTCACCCGGGTGCTCGATGTGAGCGACGCCGGCGCGCAACTGGCCTTCGCCGCCGAGGTCCGCGACTGGCTGACCGCGCCGCTGGCGGCGGTGTTCAACAATGCCGGTGTGGCGGTGGCGTCCTCGGTGCTCGACGCGGTCCCCGAGGACGACGAATGGTTGCGGCGGATCAACTTCGACGGGGTCGTCAACGGCACCCGCGCGTTCCTGCCCATCCTGGTCGAGCAGGATCTGGGCGTCATCGTGAACACCTCGAGTGTGTACGGGCTGGCCGGCGTGCCGTATCACAGTGCGTACTGTGCCGCGAAATTCGGGGTGCGAGGGTTCACCGACGCCTTGCGCCAGGAGCTGCGGGGGACCGGGGTCTCGGCGGTGAACGTGCACCCTGGTGGGATCGCCACCAATATCGCGCGCAATGCCCGGGTCCGCAAGGATCCCGAGGGTCTGGGCCGCACCCCCGAGCAGTTGGCCGCGGAGTTCGAGGCGCTCGCCAAGACCTCGCCGGAGAAGGCGGCCGAAATCATCTGCCGCGGAGTCGAACGCGGGAAGGCGCGCATCATGGTCGGCCCCGACGCGTACGTGTTCGATGTGCTCACGCGGGTCGCACCGACCCACTACTACGACGTGATCGCGGTGCTGCAGCGGCGGCTCGAGGCCCGCGCCAGGGCGGGAGCCACGACATGAGCGAGCATTTCGACGTGCTGATCGTCGGCGCGGGCCTGTCGGGCATCGGCGCGGCACACCATCTGCAGGAGGCGTTTCCGGGCCGCCGGTACGCGATTCTGGAGGCGCGCACGGCAATCGGCGGAACCTGGGATCTGTTCCGGTACCCGGGGGTGCGCTCGGATTCCGATATGCACACCCTCGGTTACCGTTTCCGGCCCTGGACGCAGGCCGCGGCGATCGCGGACGGCCCCTCGATCCTGGACTACATTCGCGATACCGCGGCCGATGGCGGCATCGACCGGCGTATCCGGTTCGGGCACAAGGTGATCGGCGCCGCGTGGTGCACGGCGGACGGGCGCTGGACGGTGACCGTCGAGCACGATGGCAGGACCTCCATGCTCACGTGCCGGTTCCTGTACATGTGCACCGGCTACTACACCTACGATCAGGGCTACACGCCCGAGTTCGCCGGAATCGAGGAGTTCCGAGGGCAATTGGTGCATCCGCAGCACTGGCCCGAAGACTTGGAGTACTCCGGCAAGCGGGTGGTGGTGATCGGCAGCGGCGCGACGGCGGTGACCCTGGTCCCGGCGCTGGCCGAGACCGCGGCCCGGGTGACCATGCTGCAACGCTCGCCGACCTACATCATGTCCATTCCCACCGAGGACGCCGTGGCCACGCGGCTGCGCGCCTGGCTGGGCCCGCGGCGCGCCTACACCATCACCCGGTGGAAGAACGTGCTGATCAGCACGCTCATCTACCAGCTCAGCCGTCGGCGCCCGGCCATGATCCGCGAGCTCATCCGCAAGCAGAACGCGGCGCAACTGCCCGCCGGCTACGAGGTGGACGTCCATTTCAACCCGGACTACAACCCGTGGGATCAACGGCTGTGCCTGGTACCCGACGGCGATCTGTTCCGCTCGATCCGAGCGGGCCGCGCCCAGGTGGTGACCGACCGGATCGACCGGTTCACGGCCACCGGCCTGCGGCTGGCCTCCGGCGCCGAACTGGACGCCGACATCGTGATCACCGCGACCGGTTTGCAATTGCTGGCGTTCGGCGGAGTCCAGTTCACCGTCGACGGCCGCGCCGTCGACCTGCCCGACACCATGGCCTACAAGGGCATGATGCTCAGCGGGGTCCCCAACTTCGCCTTCACCATCGGCTACACCAACGCGTCCTGGACGCTGAAGGCCGACCTGGCCGCCGAATTCGTCTGCCGCCTACTGCGCCACATGGATTCGGGCGGCTACGACCGCTGCACCCCGTGGCCCGATCCGGATATCGCCAAGGCGCCGCTGCTGGACTTCCAATCCGGCTACGTCCAGCGCGCCATCCACCGCTTCCCCTCCGCCGGTTCGCGCCGGCCCTGGCGGCTGGGCATGAACTACGCCCACGATGTGCTCTCCCTGCGCCACGGCCGCATCGAGGACGGCACCATCCGGTTCGCGCGAGCCACGGATCCGGCTCATGTTCCACTGCGCGCCACGCCGTGATCGGCCCGGCGCGGGGCGAACTAACCTGTTGGTCGTGACCCGCGCCGAGCCTGCCACCAGCACCGCCACCGAGCCCGCGCCGGAATCCGCCTTCCGGCGCCGGCTCCTGGAAGCCATGGCCGAGGCCGTCCGCGAACGCGGCTACCGCGAGACCACCGTCGCCGATGTGGTCCGCAATGCCCGCACCTCCCGCCGCACCTTCTACGAACACTTCGACAGCAAACAGGACTGCTTCATCGCCCTGCTCACCGAACGCAACAGCGAAACCATCCAGCAGATCTCCGACGCCGTCGACCCCGCCGCCCCCTGGCGCACCCAGGTCCGCCAGGCCATTCACGCCTGGATAGACGCCTCCCGCCACGACCCCACCATCACCCTGGCCTGGATTCGCGACACCCCCGCCCTCGGCGAGGCCGCCGCCAAACTCCACCACGACGCCGCCGAAGCCTTCATAGACCTCATCCAAAGACTGGCCGCCACACCCGAATTCGACGCCCCCGGCGTGCAGCACCCGCCGAACCGCCGCACCGCCACCTTCCTCTACGGCGGCTTCCGCGAACTCATCGCCTCCACCGTCGAAGCGGGCGGCGACATCCGCGACATCATCGACGTCGCCGTCGACGCCGCCATCGCCGTGGTCGGCCCCCGCTACGAACCACGCACGGGGGACGCGGAGTAAGAGCATCGTGCGGTGGCCCGTCGGGGGACCAGGTGTGGCAGGGTCGATCCGGCGGCCTCGGGAAAGTCTCCGGCGTAGCTCAGGAAGATGCCGGTGCGCACGGGCGGCTCCTCGTCAGTCCGCGCCCCAATGCTGTTCCATGAGAACGCCATTGGCGGCCAGCCAGGCCACCGGATCGATCTTGCTGCCGTTCTCGTCCCAGATCTCGAGGTGCAGGTGCGGGCCGGTGGACTGGCCGCGGTTGCCGACCGAGGCGATCACGTCGCCGGCATTCACGCGCTGGCCTACGTGGGCGTAGATGTCGTTGACGTGGCCGTAGACGGCGGTGGTGCCGTCGTCCTGGAGGACCCGCACCCAGAGGCCGAATCCGGAGGCCGGGCCCGCCTCGACCACGGTGCCGCCCATGGCGGAATGGATCGGGGTGCCGAGGGCGTCGGCGATGTCGACGCCGTAATGGAATGAGCCCCAGCGGGTTCCGAAGCCGGAGCTGATCGCGCCGCCCACGGGCAGGACGGCGGGCGGGGCCGCGATCTGGGGTGCGGGCACCAGCGGGGCGACCTGCTCTTGCAGACCCTTGATGGCTTGTTCGGCTTGGGCGAGCGGACCGCGGATCTCGGCGGGGAGACCTGCCAATCCGAACGGGGCGGCCGCGGGTTCGGCAGTGGGCGCGACTTCCACCGCGGGGGCGGGAATTTCGGGCTCCGGTTCCGCCACGGGCGCTTCGACCGGGGGAGCGGCGACCGGCGCGGCGCCGGTGGCGGCCGCAATGGCCTCCTCGATCGACTTCAGCACGCTCGCAATCGGATCCGGCTCCACGGGCGGTGGCGCGGGTGTGGCGGCGGCCGGGGTCATCTGCACGGTGGTGGCGAGCAGCGCGCCGGCCGCGACCGCGGCGCCGGAGACGGAGCGGACCCGCCACGACGCGCCGGTGTCCGCGCGATGACTGGTCGCCGCACCGGTGTCGATCACACCGAGCAGATCCTGGACGGACAGGGAACCGGGGGTATCTCGGTGAAGCGGCACAGCACGTCCTCGGTGGATCAGCGGAGTCCGGGACTCCGGCGAACGATCGATTCTTTGGAGGGTCGACGTTTCAAAAAACTGTACCCAGCCGTGATCATTTCGTTGCCGTTTCCCGGAAATCCGTGCCGCGCATTACCTCACAGGGAATCGACGCGCGTGCGATCCCCGCCCGAGCATGGGTGCGAGCGAAAGGAATTGCGATGACCGCGACCGCGTCCCATGCCTTCGACACCGACACCGCGAGCACCCGCCTCGGCGACCACGAGTACGGGCTCGAGGTCTCCGATCGCTGGAAATCCTTCGGCGGCCACGCCAATGGCGGCTACCTGATCGCCGCCTGCCTGCAGGCCCTGCGCCGGGAACTCCCGCAACCGGACCTGCTCTCCGCCTCCGCCCACTACCTGCGCCCCGGCAGCGTCGGCCCCGCCCGCATCCGCACCGAGATCGCCCGCATCGGCCGCCGCACCGGCGCCGGCCAGGCCGTCCTCACCCGCGACGACCGCGAAATCATCCGTGTATTGGCCACATTCACCGATTTCTCGGCCGCTCGAGGCCGCACTCTCGTCCGCAACGAACCCCCGTCCCTCCCCGCCCCCGACCGCTGCGTCGACCCGATGGCCGCCCTCGGCGCCACCCCCGGCGGCGCCACCATCGGCGAACAGGTGGAATTCCGCGTCCCCGAACTCCCCGGCTTCTGGCGCGGCGAACCCGGCGGCACCACCACCGTCGACTGCTGGGCCCGCTTCACCGACGACCGCCCCGCCGACCCCATCGCCCTGGCCCTGCTCGTCGACGCCGCCGCCCCCGTCATCTTCGACCTCGGCGTCCCCGGCTCCTCCACCATCGAACTCACCGTCCACATCCGCCGCCGTCCCGCCCCCGGCTGGCTCCGCTGCCGCATCGCCACCAACTACGTCATCGACGGCTTTCACGAAGAGGACTTCGAAATCTGGGATTCCACCGGCTCTCTCGTAGCCCAGTCCCGCCAGCTGGCTCTCATTCCATAGCGCGCTTCGGCACGGCGCACGCACCCGGCACCGACACCGTGCGGGCGGAATCCACCCGCCCCCGGCGGATTCTTACCTGGTTTTGCCGTTGGCTTGCGGTGGCTCTGACTTCCGGTGCGCAGGATCGGTCTCGACATTCCGGAGAGGTTCCGGGATCGGGATCGACGAGGGAGATTCGTATGCGCGGGGTTGTGCGCTCGGCCGCGGGGCTGGCGATGGCCGCAGTGGTGGCGGGTGGGGTGATCGCGGGGTGCTCGAGTGGGGAGTCCTCGGTCGCCGGCCGGCCGGAGTGGTGTCCGACTGTGCCGGGCCATCAGGTGGATTGCGGGGTGGTGCAGCGGCCTTTGGTGGAGGGGCAGCCTGCGCTCGGGAAGGTGGATGTGCACTATGCGCTGGTGCGGCAGGGGCGGAGTGACTTGGCGAACAAGGGCACGATCGTGCCCAATCCGGGTGGGCCGGGGGTGCCGATGATTTCGCATGCGGCCGAGGCGGCGGCGTTGTCGGCGGGGGTGCTGGATGAGCACTCGCTGTTGTTGATCGATCCGCGAGGGACCGGGTTGTCGAGTCCGGTGGATTGCGGTGTGGGGGAGGAGGAATTCCGGCTCGGGACGCGGGAGCAGCAGCGAGAAGCGGTGGGGCGCTGCGGGGAACGGCTGGGGGCGCGGGCGGCGGGGTATACGTCGGCGGCGACGGCTGACGACTTCAATGCTGTGCGAGAGCATCTCGGGATTCCGAAGGTGGTGTTGTACGGGATCTCGTATGGGACCTACCTCACGCCGGTTTACGCGCAGCGGCATCCGGAGACGGTGCAATCGATGGTGCTCTCGGGTGCTTATCCGAGTGATTTCGACCGGTTGCAGCGGCCCAACGCCGAGGCGGTTTCGCTGGCGCTGCAACGGATCTGCGAGCGCAGCGGGGTGTGTGACGGGAATACCGCGGTGGCGGATCTGACTGCGGTGGCGCAGCGGTTGCGGACACAGCCGCTCACCGTCGATGTCGGTAAGCCGGTGGCGCTGACCGAAGGCAAGCTCGCCACACTCGTTTTCGAGGCCGCGACCAGCAATGTGGGTGCGAATCCGCAGGCGATGACGCCGCTGGGCATGCTGCCCGCGGCGCTGCACGCCTCCGTGCGCGGTGACGACAGCAAGCTCGTCGAATTCGTGAAAGCCACGACTGTCGAGCCCTCCTACGAGAACATCAATGCCTATGTCACGGTGACCTGCAACGACTACGCGCCGCTGTGGTCGATGGAAGCGAGCATCCCGCAGCGGGAACAGCAGTATCGTGACGCGCTGGCCAAGGCGCCGGCGGGGGTCGGGGCATTCAGTGCCGAAGGCTTCGGCGAAGGGCAGCGCGACGGCGGCGACTCGTGCATCCGCTGGCCGGGAGTGGCGAACCACCAGCGGCCCGACCAGGTGAGTGACCCGATGCCGGATGTGCCGGTGCTGGTCATCTCCGGTGATCTGGACGCCATCACCCCGGACGCCAACGGCAAGCTCGCCGCCGCGAAATTCCCGCGCTCGACGTTCATTTCGGTGCCCAACACCGGGCATGTGCCGGATATGGAACCCAGCGGCTGCGTGGTGGGCATCGTCGGCGAATTCATTCGCACCGGCGCCACCACCGACACCGGTTGCGTGGCCGCGATTCCGCCGATCGCGGTGGCTCCGGTCACCGACTGAGCGAGCCGATTCCGATGACCACGTCCCCCGCCAGCCAGAATAACCCGGTGATTGCCGCAAACTCCGCCGCGCCCGCCCCGACGGTGCTCATCGTCGAGGATGACCCGAATGTGCGTTCCACCCTGGATCAGCTGCTGCGTTTCGAGGGCTACCAGGTGGTGCTCGCCGCCGACGGCCGGCAGGCCCTGGAGTTGCTGGAGCGGCAGCGACCGGATCTGGCGGTGGTGGACGTGGCCATGCCGCGCCTGGACGGGCTGTCGCTGTGCCGGATGCTGCGTCGCCGCGGCGACCGGCTGCCCATCCTGGTGCTGACCGCGCGGCACCAGGTCGGCGATCGGGTCGCCGGGCTCGATGCCGGGGCCGACGACTACCTGCCCAAACCATTCGATACCGAGGAGTTGCTGGCGCGGCTGCGGGCGCTGTTGCGGCGCAGCGCGCCCGATCCCGGCCAGGATGCCACCGCCGGACTGCTGACGGTCGCGGATCTGGTGCTGGATCCGGCCGCCCGGGAGGCCCGCCGCGGCGGCGAACTGCTCGAATTGACCCGCACCGAATTCGACGTCCTGGAACTGCTCATGCGCAACGAGCGGGTGGTGCTGTCCAGAAGCCAGATCTACGAACACATCTGGGGTTTCGACTTCGACACCCAATCCCGGTCGCTGGATGTGTACATCGGGTATCTGCGCCGCAAGACCGAGCAGCACGGCGCGCCCCGGCTCATCCACACCGTCCGCAATGTCGGCTACACCGTGCGGGTGCCGTGATGTTGCGGGCCCGTCTGACCGCGGTGGCGGTGGCCGCGGTGATCGCGGCCATCCTGGTCTCGATGGTCACCGCCTACCGCAGTGTCGCCCCACTGATCGCCGCCGAGGTCGATCGCGGCCTGTCCGATCGCGCCGACACCGTGCTCGCGATCCTGGACGCGGGCGCCCCGCTTCCCGTGCGCCCGGACATGACCGAGCAGCTGCTGCTGCCCGACGGCACGGTGCAGGTCCTGACGCCGGGCCGCGCACCCCTGCCGGTCACCGACGCCGACCGTGCCATCGCCGCCGCCGGGCAGGGCGCCAACGAAACCGAAATCGATATCGACGCAATCGGTTACGGGGTGCTGACCAAGGCCCGCCCGCACGGCGGGGGAGCGGTCATGGTCAGCCAGAACTACGCCGAGATCGAACGCATCGACGACGAATTCCTCTGGCGCACAGCCTCGATCACCGCCGCCGCCGTCGCGGTGGTGGCGGTGCTGAGCTGGCTGCTGATCGGGCGCATCCTGCGTCCCATCCGTCGCCTGGCCACCGCCACCCGGCACATCACCACCACCCAGGATCTGTCCACCCTGCTGCCCGACCCGGGCAGCGGCGAGGTCGGCGAGCTGACCCGCAGCTTCAACTCCATGCTCGCCGCCCTGCGCATGTCCCGGGCCCAGCAGCAGCGCCTGGTCCAGGACGCGGGCCACGAACTGCGCACGCCATTGACCTCGGTGCGCGGCAGCGCGGAACTGCTGCAACGCGCCCGCGGCAGACTGAGCCCGGACGACGAAGCCCAGGTCCTCACCACCCTCGTCCAGGAAGCCAAGGCCCTCGACGCCCTCGTCGGCGAGCTCGTGGATCTCGCCACCGACCAGCACACGGCCGAACCGCTCGCCACGGTCGACCTGGCCGACCTGGCCGAGGACTGCGCACAACGGTTCCGCCGCCGCACCGGACGCACGATCACCGTCACCGCCGACGAGCCGATGATCGTGACGGCCCGCCCGCAGGCCCTGGCCCGCGTGGTCGACAACCTGCTCGACAACGCCACCAAATACAGCCCGGCCGACACCCCGGTCGCCGTCCACATCGACCGCACCCGCCTGGTCGTGCGCGATCGCGGCCCCGGCATCGATCCGGCCGACCGCGAGGCGATCTTCGACCGCTTCTACCGCGCCGACCGCACCCGATCCACGCCCGGATCGGGCCTCGGCCTGGCCATCGTCCACGACATCATCGCCGCCCACGACGGGACCGTCTTCGCCGGCGATCACCCCGGTGGGGGCGCGGAAGTGGGGTTCCGGCTCCCGCCGGGGTGACACCACCGTTTCGATCCTGCCACGAATGTGCCATTGACAAGTGGCACATTAGTAACTGATTCTCTAACCATGACGAGAACAGGGTCAACGGCGACCTTCGGCTCGGCGGCGGTACCCGCAACGGCCTCGCGGCGCGCGCGGGTGGCGGCGGCTGCGTCGGTGGTCGGCCTGCGACGAATCAATGGCGTACTGCCGCCCAATCGGGTGGGAATTCGAGCCGGACGGGGACTGATCGCCGGTGTGATGGCCGCGTTCGGGCCGCCGCTGCCGGGCACGCGCGTCACGCGGGTGCGGGCGGGTGCGGTGCGCGGCGAATGGGTGCGGGCGGCCGGTGTGGCGCACGGCGACCGGGCCATCTACTACATTCACGGCAGCGGCTATGTGGTGTGCTCGGCGCGCACCCATCGGGGATTGGCGTCGCGGCTGTCGAAAGTGACCGGGCTGCCGGTGTTCTCGATCGACTACCGGCTCGCCCCCGAACATCGGTTCCCCGCCGCGGCCGAGGATGTCGAGGCCGGCTACCGGTGGCTGCTGGCCAATGGGTATCGCGCGGAGAACCTGGTGGTCGGCGGGGATTCGGCAGGCGGGCATCTGGCGCTGGATCTGCTGTTGCAGAACCTGCGCGGCGAAACACCGCAGCCCGCGGGCGTATTCATGTACTCGCCGCTGCTGGACTTGACCTTGACCTTGGCCGAGCGCCGCGACCGGCGGCTGCCCGACCCCATGGCCCCCGCACCCGTCGGGCGGCGGCTCATCGAGCTCTATACCGAAGGGCAGCAGCCGGATTCGCCGCGACTGCGGCTGAGCGTGCCGCCGGGCGCGGCGCTCCCGCCGTTACTGGTGCAGGCCAGCGCGGGAGAGATGCTCGCCGATGACGCCCGGCAGCTGCACGATATGGCGGTCGCCGCCGGTGTGCGCTGCGATCTCGAGCTGTGGCCGGGCCGCATTCACGTCTTCCAGGCGCTGCCGTTGCTGGTTCCCGAAGCGGTGCCCGCGCTGCGGCGCACGCGGGACTTCATTGCCGAGGCGCTATCGCGCGCGGACGCGTCGACCCGGACGAAAGTGGGCTGATCATGGGGATTCTCGACAGTGTCCTGCCGGTATTCGGGGAACGCCGGACACGGAACGCGAAAGCGGTGGTGACCGGCGCGGGCAGCGGTATCGGGCGCGCTTTCGCGCTCGAAATCGCCGCTCGCGGTGGCGAAGTGCTGTGCGCCGATATCGACAAGGACCGCGCCGATGAGACCGTGGCGCTGATCGAGCGCACCTACGGCCGCTCCGCCTACTCGATGTTCTGCGATGTGTCCCGCCGCGCGGACGTGGAGGCCCTGGCCGACCATGCCGAGCTGGCCTTCGACGGCCCGCCGACCCTCGTCATCAATAACGCGGGCGTCGGCATCGGCGGAAAACCGGTGGGCGACATCGGTTTCGACGACTGGGAGTGGGCGCTGGGCATCAACCTGTGGGGTGTGGTGCACGGCTGTGAGATCTTCGCGCCGCAGCTGCGCGCGGCGGGGCGCGGCGGCATCATCAATGTCGCCTCCGCGGCGGGATTCGCCGCCGCACCCGGTATGGCCGTCTACAACGTGTCCAAGGCCGGGGTCATGTCGCTGTCGGAGACCCTGGCCGCCGAACTGTCCGGCAGCGGGGTCGCGGTCACCGTGCTGTGCCCGACCTTCGTCAAGACCAATGTGGTGCGCGACGGTCGCATCGGCTCGGCGTCGGCCCGCCTGGCCGATGAGCTCATGCGCTGGACCGGGTTCGCACCCGAGCGGGTCGCCCGCACCACCCTCGACGCCCACGATCACGGCCGGCTCTACGTGCTGCCGCAGCTCGACGCGCACGCCGTCTGGCTGCTCAAACGGCAGTTCCCGGCCCTCTACACCCATGCCCTCGGCGTGCTCAACCGGGTGCTCCCGCAGTCCGAGAAGATTGGAGTCTGACATGTCCTTCGACTTCGACAATATGCTCGCCAAGATCGCGTCCCGGCAGTGGGCGCTGGCCGATATCGATTGGGACGCACCGGGTGCGGAGCTCATCGAGCCCGAACTACACGCGAAACTCAAGCCGTTCATGGCCGATCTCATGTGGATCGAGAATGTCGGCGCGCGCGGCTTCGCCGCCATGGCGCAGAAGGCCCCGACCGAGACGCTCAAGCAGATCTACCGCTACTTTCACGCCGAGGAGCAGCGGCATGCCAATGCCGAACTGGCGCTCATGCGCCGGTGGGGGATGCTCGACGGCGACGAGATTCCCGAGCCGAATATCAATGTGAAGCTCGTGATCGACTTCCTGGACAAGCACGCCGACGAGATGTCGCTGTCGTTCCTGGGCACGGTGATCCCCATGCTCGAGGTGGCCCTGGACGGCGCGCTCATCAAATTCATCACCGACGAGATCTCCGATCCGGTGGCGCAGGAGGTCTTCAAGAAGATCAATGCCGACGAATCCCGGCATCTGGCAACCGATTACGCGGTCATGGAGCTGCTGGGCCACGCCACCGCCCGCAAGCTCGCCATCGATCTGGTCGGCGGCTGGGCCAAGCCGTCGTTCATCGTCGGCGTGCTCAGCTACGTGCCGCTGCTGAACAAGATGCGCGACAATATCGTCGAGATGGGCGTCGACGAGGAGAAGCTCTACGCCGCCATGCGCCGATTCCGCGCGGTGGGCGAGCGCACCCCGATCGCCAACCGCGTGCCCATGTATCGCATTGTGAAAATGCACGCCAGCTGGGTGATCGACCGCGGCCACCCCTACCACCTGTTCGCCGACGCCATGGTCGGGCTGACCGCCCGCATCCCGGAACGCTTCCTGAAACCGCAGCCCACGTGGTCGAAGGAACTCACCTACGAGCCGGTCGCATGAACGCCGCGGCCAAGCCACTGGACGTGGCCATTATCGGCGCCGGCTTCGCGGGCATCGGCACCGCGATCCGGTTGCGGCAGAAGGGCATCACCGACTTCGCGATTTTCGAGCGGGACGACCGCGTCGGGGGCACCTGGCGCGACAACACCTATCCCGGTGCGGCCTGCGATATTCCGTCGCGGCTGTACTCGTATGCCTTCGCGCCCAACCCGGATTGGTCGCACACCTACTCCGGCAGCGGGGAGATCCTCGGCTATATCGAGGCCATGGTGGAGGAATTCGGCATCGGACCCGGCATTCGATTCGGCCACACCGTCACCGGCCTGGAATTCGACGAGCCGAGCGGGCTGTGGGATATCAGCTTCGCGGGCAAGCGACGAAAGGTGAAGGCGCGCAGTGTCGTCGTCGCCTCCGGTCCGCTGTCGAACGCCAGCCTGCCGAACATACCGGGCATCGAAACCTATGAGGGCCACAAGATCCACAGCGCCCGCTGGGATCACGACTACGACTTCACCGGCAAGAAGGTCGCCGTCGTCGGCACCGGAGCCAGTGCGGTGCAGATCATTCCGGAACTGGTCGAGCGGGCCGCCTCGGTGAAGGTCTTCCAGCGCACCCCCGGCTGGGTGCTGCCGCGAGTGAACCGGCGCACCAACCCCCTCACCAAAGAGCTGTACCGCCAGGCGCCGGTCACCCAGAAACTGGCGCGCGACGCCTGGTTCTGGGGCCACGAATCGGTGGCGCTGGGCGTGGTGTGGAATACCCCGCTCACGCGGGTGGTGGAGTCGGTCGCCCGGCTGCACCTGCGCTCCCAGGTCGCCGACCCGTGGCTGCGCCGCCAGCTCACCCCGGATTTCCGGGCCGGCTGCAAACGGCTGCTGATCAGCAACGACTACTACCCGGCCCTGCAACGGGAGAACTGCAAGCTGGTCACCTGGCCGATCGCACGGATCAGCCCGCACGGCATCCGCACCGCCGAGGGCATCGAGCACCGCTTCGACTGCATCGTGTTCGCCACCGGCTTCGACATCTCCAAGACCGGGGCGCCGATCCCGGTCACCGGGCGCGACGGCCGCCTGCTCGGCGAGGAATGGAGCAGGGGCGCATACGCTTTCAAGAGCGTGACGGTGGCGGGCTACCCGAATCTGTTCCTCACCTTCGGGCCGAACTCCGGTCCGGGCCACAATTCGGCACTGGTCTACATGGAGGCGCAGATCGAGTACCTCACCGATGCCATCGGGGTGCTGCTGAAACGGGACCTGCGCATGCTCGAGGTGCGCCGCGACCGGCAGGACCGCTACAACGCCCGCATCCAGCGGCGGTTGTCGGCCACCACCTGGAATTCCGGCTGCCGCAGCTGGTATCTCACCGAGGACGGCTTCAACGCCACCATGTACCCCGGCTTCGGCACCCAGTTCGTGCGGCAGCTGGCGCAGGTCCGGCTCGAGGATTACGTCCTCACGCCCCGGGATCCGGGCAATGCGGCGCGAACCGCCCGGGATTATGCCGAGACCCCGAGCGCCGGGCACGGAACGATCGCCACCCTCGGCTAATGTCGACACGAGGTGTGCCGCCCATGCCCTCGGTGCTCACCCGCACCGGGGCGTGGGCGCTGCGCTTCATCGACCGGCAACCGCGAGACAGGGAGGGCGCGACCAGGATGGCGGAGTACCGCATCGACGATCTCGCCCGCGCCGCCGGCACCACCACCCGCAATGTGCGGGCCTATCAGGAACGCGGCCTGCTACCCACGCCCACCCGCCGCAGCGGCCGCGCCCTCATCTACGACGACTCCCACCTAGCCCGGCTGCGAATCATCGACGCGCTATTGCAACGCGGGTTCACCATCGCCCACATCACCGATTTCATCACCAGCTGGGAAACCGGCAAGGATCTGAGCGAAGTCCTCGGCCTGCAACAGGCCGTCACCGCCACCTGGGGCAAATCCGAAGAGCCCCTGGTGGTTCCGCGAGAACTGGTGGACACCTTCCTCGGCGGCGAGGACGATCCGGTCACCGGCGACGAACTCGACCGCCTCGCCGCCCTGGGGCTGGCCGGACTGGACGAAGAGACCGTCGAATTCACCCAGCCCGAACTGCTGGAAACCTTCGCCGCCCTACACGGCTACGGCTTCGGCCTCAATGGCCTCATCGACGTCTACGCCGCCGTGGTGCAGCGGGTCGAGGACATCGCCCGCCTCATGGTCACCGCCGCCAAGGACCAGATCGTCGCCGACCACGGCCCGGGCTGGTTACCGGACACCGACGCCGAGACCGCCGCGACCACGAAGATGCTCAATCACCTGCGCGAACTGGGCGTCACCGCGGTCCAGAACAGCCTCGCCCAGGCCCTGGACCGAACCCTCGAAACCGAACTCGGCGCCTATCTGGAAACCGCCGCCGAACAACGCGGAGCCGTGAAACCCCCGCAGGGCTGAGAACTTCGCCCGAGCTCCTTCTCCTGACCCGGAACGACGCGGTCGGCCGCCGTATCGGGGCATGAACCGGCGAATCGGTGGTAGTGCCGTCGCAAGAGCGCTCTTCACCGAAACCGACCCGTCCGCGCTCACGGGGATCAGTGATCAAGGAGGAGCATCATCATGACGGCAAACAATCGACGCGGCGGCACCGTGCGCCGCTGTGCGTTCGGCGCGGTCCTCGCCGCGGCCGCCCTCGGCGTGGGCGCCGGGCCCGCCCTGGCAGCCCCGGCCGTGCAGCCCGTGGTCAATGACCAGCAGGCCATGGAGATGGCGCGCGACGCCCTCATGGGCGCGACCGTGCAATCGGTGGAACTGGATATGGCCGACGGCAGCCCGGCCTGGGAAATCGATCTGCGGACCCGCACCGGAACCGATTACGAGGTGGAAGTCGACGCCATGACGGGAATGGTGATCTCCATCGAGGAGAGCGCCGCCTGATCCGGACGTGAACTCCGATACCCGGTGTGCGCCGTTCGTTTGCGCGGGCGCGGGCCGGGTATGGCGACGGCACGGATGGCGAATTCGATCCGGGAGGTGTGAAATGCCCAAGGAATGGACCGGCAAGCAGGAACGCCAGTACGAGCACATCAAGGAATCGGCCGAGGAGCGCGGCGAGGGCACCAAGCGCGCGAAGGAAATCGCGGCCCGCACGGTGAACAAGAACCGCGCCCAGTCGGGGCAGAGCAAAACGGCCAGCCGCAGCTCGGTCAAGGACAAGTCCCCGCAGCAGCGCGGTGGTCAGCGGTCCGGGAGCAAGGGCCCGAAGGGGCCGACCCGCGATCAGCTCTACAACGAGGCCAAGAAGCGGAATATCAAGGGCCGCTCCACGATGACGAAATCCCAACTGGCCAAGGCATTGGGTAAGGCCTGAGCACAACCGGGGGAGCGGCGAGCGCCGGACGGTTCGCGAAGAACTGCGAAACCGACTGCAGCGCTCTATAATTCGCTGCTGAAGTAACGTATTCCGGGCGCCCGGAGCTGTTCGCCCACCGCAGAGACACCGGTCGCGGACCGGAAGGGAGAACCGCTCGTGGGCAGCTTCGAATTGGGCGGCAAGGTCGCGCTGGTGACCGGCGGAACCCGCGGAATCGGATTGGCGACCGCGAAGGCGCTGCAAGCGCGGGGCGCGGAAGTCGCCATTACCGGCCGCGATCCCGACAATGCCGCCGCCGTCGCCGCGAGCATCGGAACCGGCGTCCTCGGAATCGGCGCGGATGTCGCCGATCGGGAGGCGGTGCAGCGCGCGGTGGACGAGACCGTCGCGAAATTCGGCCGCCTCGACGTGGCGGTCGCGAATGCGGGTGTTACCGCCAAAGTCGCCACGGTGCGCGGTATGCGCCCGGAGGAGTTCGAAAACGTGGTCCGGGTGAATCTGCTCGGCGCCTACCACACCGCGGATGCGGCGCTGCCGCACATTCTCGAAGGGCGCGGCCATATTTCGCTCGTCGCCTCGATCTACGCCTTCACCCAGGGCGCGTTCGTGGCCCCCTATGCCGCCAGCAAGGCCGGTGTCGAGCAGCTGGGCCGGGCGCTGCGCGTGGAATTGGCTCCGCACGGTGCGAGCACCTCGGTCGTGTATTTCGGCTTCGTCGACACCGATATGGTGCGATTCGACGAGTCGACCGATCCGCTGGGCGCGCGCGGCACCGGATTGGTCCCGTGGCCGCTGAGCCAGCGCCTGACCCCGGAACAGGGCGCCGCAGCCCTGGTGCGCGGCATCGAGCAACGCGCCGCCCAGGTCGTGGCGCCACGCCAATGGGAAGTGCTGTCCCTGCTGCGCGGCGTGGTCAATCCCGGCGTCGACTTCGTAATGTCGCGATTGCCGCTGATCAGGGACCTGGTCGCGCAGGGCGATCGCGCGAATTCGGACACCGAGATCCGGCACTGAGACACGCCGCGGCAGTCTCGAAAGCCGCCCGCGGCCCCTTCCGACAGGCGCGCGCGGGCGTTTGATCCCAACCGGGTGCGGCAATAGTCGCCGATACCTGGAATAGTTGGGGCGGAACGCACAGAGACTGAGGCGAAAGCGGGGAAATTGGTGGCTTCGACAGATGGTGTGAGCACGGTCAGCACGGCGAAGGAGCCGGCGCCCAGCACCCTCGAGCGCGATGTCCAGACCCTGGAGAAGGCGATCTACGAAGTCAAACGAGTGATCGTCGGTCAGGATCGGCTGGTCGAACGGTTGCTGGTGGGCGTGCTCGCGCGGGGTCACGTACTGCTCGAGGGTGTTCCCGGCATCGCCAAGACCCTCGCTGTGGAGACCTTCGCAAAGGTGGTGGGCGGCAGCTTCTCCCGCGTCCAGTTCACCCCCGACCTGGTGCCCACCGACCTGGTGGGCACGCGCATCTACCGCCAGGGCCGCGAGGAGTTCGACACCGAGCTGGGCCCGGTCGTGGCGAACTTCGTGCTCGCCGACGAGATCAACCGCGCACCCGCCAAGGTGCAGTCGGCGCTGCTCGAGGTGATGGCCGAGCGGCACGTGTCCATCGGCGGCAAGACCTACCCGATGCCGAACCCGTTCCTGGTCATGGCGACCCAGAACCCCATCGAGAGCGAAGGCGTGTACCCGCTGCCCGAGGCGCAGCGCGACCGCTTCCTGTTCAAGGTGGTCGTGGACTACCCCTCCGTCGAGGAGGAGCGCGAGATCATCTACCGGATGGGCGTCACCCCGCCGGAGGCCAAGCGCATTCTCGATCCGGAGGAGCTGGTGCGGCTGCAGCAGCTGGCCGCCAATACCTTCGTGCACCACGCGCTGGTCGACTACGTCGTGCGCGTCATCGCCGCCACCCGCAAGCCCGCCGAATTCGGCATGAACGATGTGGCCGGCTGGATCGCCTACGGCGCCTCCCCGCGCGCCAGCCTCGGCATCATCGCCGCCGCCCGCGCGGTAGCCCTGATCCGCGGCCGCGACTACGTGGTCCCGCAGGATGTCGTGGAGGTGATCCCGGATGTGCTGCGGCATCGCCTGGTGCTGTCCTACGACGCCCTCGCCGACGAGGTCAGCCCCGACGACGTGATCCGCCGCGTGCTGCAGACCGTGGGCCTGCCGCAGGTGGCCACCCAGGCCGTCGCGCCCGGCGGTTCGGCCGCCCCCGCGCCCATGCCGGCCCCGGCCGCCGCGCCCGCCGCCCCGAACATGGGCCCGCACGGCGGTATTCCGCAGCCGCCGCAGGGCGCGCCGCAGCCCGCCATCCCGCAGCCGCCCAACGGCCAGATGCCCGGGGTGCCCGGCCAGCCGCAGCCCAAGTGAGGCGCGAGCCTCGGATCAGGTTGCGCCCGTGACTATGTCATCGCCCAGCGGTTCCTCACACGCCCCGCCCTCCTTCCGTGCGGGGGAGCTGACCGACCCGCGGTTGTCGGCCGCGTTGAAGACCCTCGAACTCACCGTGCGCCGCCGTCTGGACGGCGTGCTGCACGGCGACCACCTCGGACTGATTCCGGGCCCGGGTTCCGAACCCGGCGACGCCCGCATGTATCAGCCCGGTGACGATGTGCGCCAGATGGATTGGTCGGTCACCGCCCGCACCACGCATCCGCACGTGCGGCAGATGATCGCCGACCGCGAGCTGGAGACCTGGCTGGTGGTGGACCTGTCCGCCAGCCTCGACTTCGGCACCGCCGCCTGCCAGAAGCGCGATCTCGCCATTGCCGCGGCGGCCGCGGTCACCCATCTGACCTCCGGCGGCGGCAATCGGATCGGCGCCATCGTCGCCAATGGCGAACAGCTGATTCGCATTCCGGCCCGCAGCGGCCGGGTGCACGCGCAGTCCATGCTGAAGAAGATCGCCACCACCCCGCACGCCGGCGACGGTGTGCGCGGTGATCTGCGCGGCGCCATCGACTCGCTGCGCCGGCCGCAGCGCAAACGCGGTCTGGCCGTGGTCATCTCCGATTTCCTCGGCGATATCGACTGGCAGCGCCCGCTGCGCGCCATCTCCGGCCGCCACGACCTGCTGGCGGTGGAGGTGCTGGATCCCCGGGATATCTCGCTGCCCGATATCGGCGATGTGGTGCTGCACGATCCCGAGACCGGGCGCACCCGCGAGTTCAGCCTGACGCCCAAACTGCGCGATGAATACGCCAAGGCCGCGCGCAAGCATCGCGATCAGGTCGAGCTGGCGCTGCGCAGTTGCGGTGCGCCGGTCATGGAGCTGCAAACCGATCGGGACTGGATCGCCGATGTGGTCCGGTTCGTGTCCACCCGGCGCCACACCTTCGGCGCCCCGAATGCCGGGCGGGTGCCGCGACAGTGAGCATTTCGCATTTCACCTCTCAATACTGGCTGGCCTTCCTGATCGTGGTGGGGCTCATCGCGCTCATCTACGTGCTGGTGCAGCAACGGCGGCGCAAGCATGTGCTGCGCTTCTCCAATATGGAGATGCTGGAGAAGGTCGCGCCGAGTCAGCCCGGGCGATTCCGGCACGTGCCCATTGCGCTCATGCTGGTCGGTCTGGTCTTCCTGACCGTCGCGGCGGCCGGCCCGACCGCGGCCAAGAAGGTTCCGCGCAACCGGGCAACCGTGGTGCTGGTCATGGACGTATCACTGTCCATGGAAGCCACCGACGTGCCGCCCAGCCGCCTGCAGGTCGCGCAGAAGGCGGCCAAGGAATTCGCCGACGGCCTCACGCCCGGAATCAATCTGGGCCTGGTGACCTTCGCCGGCACCGCCTCGGTGCAGATGTCGCCGACCACCAACCGGGAAGCGGTCAAGGCGGCCATCGACAACATCAAGCTGTCCGAGCGCACCGCCACCGGTGAGGGCATCCTCGCCGGCCTGCAGTCCATCGACACGCTCGCCTCGGTGCTGGGCGGCGCGGAGACCCCGCCGCCGGCGCGCATCGTGCTCATGTCCGACGGCAAGCAGACCGTGCCCGACGACAAGGATGTCGACAATCCCCGCCACGGCTTCACCGCCGCGCGTCTGGCGAAGGAGAAAGGCATTCCGGTGTCGACGATTTCGTTCGGCACCACCTGGGGCACGGTGGAGATCCCGGACCAGGACGGCAAGGGCTCGCAGCGGGTCCGGGTGCCGGTCGACGACGACGCGCTGCGCGAGATCGCGCGACTCTCCGGCGGCGACTTCTACACTGCCTCCAGCCTGGAAGAGCTCACCGCGGTCTACGACACACTCGAGCAACAAATCGGCTATGAGATGACGATGGGTGATGCGAGCCGGCCGTGGCTGCTGCTCGGTCTGCTGGTGACCGCCTCCGGTGTGGTGACCGCACTGCTCTATCGTCAGCGTTTGCCGTAAACGCCGTAACTGCCCGTAAATCGGTACCGCGCGCCGAGTCCCGAACACGAACAGATAGGTTTGCCTCTATGTCGAACATCACACCCCGGTCGGTACTGGTGACCGGCGGAAACCGCGGCATCGGCCTCGCGGTAGCCCAGCGCCTGCTCGCCGACGGGCACAAGGTGGCGGTCACGCACCGCGGCTCGGGTGCGCCCGAGGGCCTGCTCGCGGTGAAATGCGATGTGACCGACTCGGAGTCGGTCGATCAGGCCTTCGCCGAGGTCGAAGCCAAGCAGGGTCCGGTCGAAGTGGTCGTCGCCAATGCTGGCATCGTGGCCAACACGCTGCTCATGCGCATGAGCGAGGACCAGTTCTCGGATGTCATCGACGCCAACCTGACCGGCGCCTGGCGGGTCGCCAAGCGCGCGAATCGCGCCATGCTGCGGGCCAAGTGGGGCCGCATCATCTTCCTCGGCTCGGTCGTCGGCCAGGGCGGTGCACCGGGTCAGGTCAACTACGCGGCCTCAAAGGCCGGACTGGTCGGTATGGCCCGCGCCATCACCCGTGAGATCGGTTCCCGCAACATCACCGCGAATGTGGTGGCGCCCGGCCTCATCGACACGGACATGACCCGCGAGGAGATGACCGACGAGATGAAGGAATTCGCCCTCAAGGTCATCCCGGCCGGTCGCATGGGCCAGGCCGAGGAGGTCGCCGCGGCCATCAGCTTCCTCGCCTCCGACGACGCCGCCTACATCTCCGGCGCCATCATCCCGGTCGACGGCGGAATGGGTATGGGCCACTGAGCTAGCACACCAATTCCATAGGCCACCACAACTTCTGAACGAGGAGAACCGACCAACCCATGGGTGGATTGCTCGAAGGCAAGACCGTACTCATCACCGGCATCATCACCGACTCGTCCATTGCCTTCCACGCCGCCGCCAAGGCGCAGGAGCAGGGCGCGAAGGTCCTGATCACCGGAATCCCGGAGCGGCTGCGGCTGATCGACCGGATCGCCAAGCGCCTGCCGCAGGAGGTCCCCCCGGCCATCGGCCTCGACGTCACCAGCGAAGAGGATCTGGCGGCCCTGCCGGACAAGCTGCGTGAGCTCGCCCCCGAGGGCGTGGACGGCGTGCTGCACTCCATCGCCTTCGCCCCGCGCACCCTCATGGGCCCCGAGGCCCGGCCGTTCCTCGAGGGCCCGGGTCCCGACGCCGCCAAGGCTTTCGAGATCTCGGCGTGGAGCTACGCCTCGCTGGCGCGGGCCGTGCTGCCCGTCATGAACGAGGGCGGCTCCATCGTGGGCATGGACTTCGATCCGCGCACCGCCATGCCGTACTACAACTGGATGGGCGTGGCCAAGGCCGCGCTCGAGTCGGTGAACCGCTATGTGGCGCGGGAAGTGGGCGAGGCCAAGAAGATTCGCTCCAACCTCATTGCCGCCGGCCCCATCAAGACCCTGGCCGCCAAGGCCATCGCCGGCACCGCCACCGATGACGCCAAGCAGCTGAACATGCTGAACACCTACTGGGACGGCGCCTCCCCGATCGGCTGGGATGTGGACGACCCGACCGTGGTCGCCAAGTCGGTGTGCGCGCTGCTGTCGGACTGGCTGCCCGGCACCACCGGTTCCATCATCTACGTCGACGGCGGCGCCAGCCACAACACCTGGTTCCCCGCGGACGGCTTCGCCGCCAACGGGTCCGCCGCCCACTGATTTCGAAGGAGTTCTGTCGTGGCCGCCGTCGAGCAGGTGGAAGCGCTGCTACTGCTGTCCTTCGGCGGCCCCGAACGCCCCGAGGACGTGATGCCGTTCCTGGAGAACGTCACTCGCGGCCGCGGCATACCTCCCGAGCGCCTCGCCGAAGTCGCCGAACACTATCTGCACTTCGGCGGGGTATCTCCGATCAACGCCCTCAATCTCGACATCATCAAGGCCATCGAGGCCGAATTCGCTGCCCGCGGTATCGATCTGCCGGTGTACTTCGGCAACCGCAACTGGCATCCGATGGTCGAGGCCACCGTCGAGCGGATGCGCGCCGACGGAATCCGTTCCGCCCTGGTGTTTCCCACCTCCGCGTGGGGCGGCTACTCCGGCTGCAAGCAGTACCACGAGGACATCGTCCGCGCCCGCGCCGCCGTCGCCGACGCCCCCGATCTGGTGAAGCTGCGCCAGTTCTTCGACCACCCGCTGTTCGTCGACGCCTTCGCCGACGCCATCCGCGCCGCCGTCGCCGAGATCCCCGAGGATCGCCGGGATCGCGTCCGCCTCGTCTTCACCGCACATTCCATCCCGATCTCGGCCGACAATGCCTCCGGCCCACCGGAAGTCACCGGCCTCTACAGCGCCCAGGTCGCCGAGGCCGCCCGATTGTGCGCCGCCGCAACCGGTTTCGACGACTACGACGTCGTCTGGCAGTCCCGCTCCGGCCCGCCGCAGATTCCCTGGCTGGCCCCCGACATCGTCGACCACCTCGACGCCCTGCACGAACAGGGTGTCGACGCGGTCGTGGTGTGCCCCGTCGGCTTCGTCTCCGACCACCTGGAAGTCATCTGGGATCTGGACAACGAGGCCAAGGAGCGCGCCGCCGAGCACGGCATGGCCTTCGCCCGCGCCGCCACGCCCGGTCCGGACCCGCGCTTCGCCCGCATGGTCGCCGACCTCGTCGAGGAGTACCGCAAGGGCGGCACCCCGCTGCGCCTGAGCGCCACCACCAGCCTCGGCTGCACGGTGAACGGGACCCCGTGCGTCGTCGGTTGCTGCGAACTCCCCGCCCGTCCCGTGCGGTCCTGATCGCTCGCCCGGGAAACCTCGCGTTCGCGACCGGACCGCTGCCGTATTGGGCAACTGACCTGCTGATTGTGCGCGGGGTGTTGACATGGTCGCGGTACCGGACCACGATTTCCTGTGCACCGTTGTCTGAACGGTTGCTGTGAGAGTTCCGTTGGTGGTTCATGTGCCCGCTCAGGCCGGGCCGAATCGAATCGGTACGGAGGTTTCGATGTCACAGCGCAGCAAGGCCAAGTCCAAGGGCGGCAAACACGCCGCCGGCCGCCGCGATCAGGTCGGTCAATCCATCCAGGGCCAGCAGTCGATGCAAGGCCAGCAGTCCATGGAACGCGAGGAGCAGCTGGTCGCGGCCGGGTCCGGTATGGCAGGCAGGCACAATAAGAAGTCCGCGAGGTAGCAGCCGCAGACCTTGTCTCCCAACGCAGTTCGGTGATCGGCCCGGCATCCGCCGGGCCGATCACGCGCGTCCGGCGGCCGATGCGCCGCAGCAACGGTTTATCGTTGATTGCCATGGACGCGACCACGGTCAGCGCGGCGGTCCGCGCATCGAACGACCTGACGGCCCGCTGGTGCGACACCCTGCGGACGGACACGAACACCGTCCTCTCCGGTGCCGGTTTATGGCCGCTGCTCGCGCTGCTGGCCTCGGCCGCCGACGATGCCGCGAAGTCCGAATTGACCGCCGCGATCGGCAGGCCCGCAGCTTCGGCCCAGGCCGAGGCCATCGAACTGCTCGACATCATCGACCATGCCGACGCCGCCTCGGCCGCCCTGGCCCTGTGGCTGCGCCCGGGCCTCACCCTCGCCGATCCCTCCTGGTCCGCGGCCCTCCCCGACGGCACAGTGGAAACCCTGACCGGCCAATCCCAGGTCGACTCCTGGGTAGCCGAGCACACCCGGGGCCTCATCAAGCAACTCCCTTTGCAGCTCAGTGCCGAAGACATGCTCGTCCTGGCCACGGCCCTCGCCGTCAAGACGCGCTGGACCAAGTTCTTCGAACCGACCCGCCACAAGGCCACCGGCTCATGGGCCGGCCACCCGGACTGGCTCACCCGCACCACCACCGACCTCGACGCGGTAACCGTCCTCAACGGCGAAAACCCCGTCACCCGGGTAATCGTCGCCGGCCGCGACGACATCGACGTGCATCTCCTCCTGGGCACACCGGATTCGCAACCCGGCGCCATCCTCGACCAAGGCGTAGCCGCCCTCGTCAACGCCATCCCGACGACCACCGCCGCCAACCTGCCCGTAGGCGCGACAGGCAACGGCTTCACCATCCGCAGCGTCGACGGAGCCAAAGACACCCTCCGACTCACCCTGCCCCCCTTCAAAATTCGCGCCGCCCACGACCTCCTCGCCAGCGCGCCCCTCTTCGGCCTGAAATCCGCCGCCGACCCCCGCGCCGGTCAATTCCCGACTCTCGACAAGGACCTCTTCGTCAGTGCGGGTTCCCAGGACGTCATCGCCGAATTCTCCGCCGAAGGCTTCGAAGCCGCCGCCGTCACCACCTTCGCCATGCAGGTCGCCGCCCTCCTGCACCCACCCGAAACCAAGTCCCGCCGCCTCGAACTCACCCTCGACCGCCCCTTCGCCTTCCTCGCCGTCCATCGCCCCACCGGCCTGGTACTGGTCGCAGGCTGGGTCGCCGAACCTTGAGAAGACTGGTTCTGTCGGACCCTGCATATACAGTGCCGCCGAAACTCGTTGGCGCTGTAAGGAGTTCCGATGGCGAGAACCACCCCACCGCGGCCGGTCGACATCGCGTCCGTGTTCCCGGAACTGGCTCCGCTGGTGCGGCGGGCAGTGCGCCTGCACCCCCGTTTCGGTTTGCCGACCGAACACGACAGCTCCATCGGCGGTCGGCTGCTCTGGCCTGCCGACGAAGAATGGCCGGTCTGCGCGCAAGAGCACATCCACTGGGACCTACCGCAATCCCTCGCCAATATCCGCCGACTCCGGATGCTGGAGGGAGCCCGCGATCGTATACCGCCGCAGTACCTCGCTGACCTCCGGACCGGACATCCGGCGCACGACGAGCCGAATGCGATGCTCCCGGTCGCTCAGCTCTATTTCGAGGACATACCCGGACTGACCGGCCCCGAGGGAACGGACCTCCTGCAAGTGCTGTGGTGCCCCCTCGACCACGAAAAGTATTTCCCCGCAACCCGCCTCGTCTGGAGGAGCTCCGGCAGCGTCCATGAGCTGCTCACCGATCCGCCGGAGCCCGCCGATGTCGAGCAGTTCGGGAGCTACGTTCTCGACCCGTGCGTCCTGCATCCCGAAGTCGTGAGCGAGTACCCCGCGCCGCTCGAGTTGCCGAAGGAACTCGCGCAGCGACTTCGCGACTGGGGAGACAGGTACTGGGCGGAAGAGGATCCGGAGTGGGAGTCGAGCCCCGGCTCCGCCTACTACCAGTACGAGCTCTCCGTCGCTCCCGGGTGGAAAGTAGGCGGTTGGGGACCGTGGAGCTTCTGCGACCCGCAGCCCATGAACTGCGAAGTCTGCGACGCCGAGTATCGGCCGCTGCTCACCATCAGTTCCGGAGAATGGCAGGGGGGAAGTCGCAGCTGGATCCCGCTCGAAGACCGCAGGCACCCTTTGGACACCGTCGGGCTGCACGAGGCGTCGAACCAGCCGAGGGTGATTATCGGCCGCGGTTACCACATGCAGATCTACGTCTGCCCGACCTCCTTCGACCACCCGCATTTCGAGAACATGCAGTGAGTTCAGAGGTCCGCGGTTCTGGACTCGCGGCTGCGGCGGGAGGTGGTGGCGCGGTAATGGGTGGGGGAGACGGCGTAGTGGCGGAGGAAGGCTTGGCGGAGGGATTCGGGGGTGCCGAAGCCGCAGCGGGTGGCTATCAAGGCTATTGGCGTGTCGGTGGTGGCCAGGAGGTGGGCGGCGGCTTCTACGCGGGCGCGGCGGACGTAGCGGCCGGGGGTGGAGTTGAGGTGCTGGGCGAAGAGGCGGGTGAGGTGGCGGTCGCTGACGCCCTCGCGGGTGGCGAGGGCGGTGGTGGAGAGATTGTCGGAGAGGTGGGCGGCTATGTGGGTGGTGACTTTTCGGACCAGGGCGTGGTCGGGGTGGGGTGCGGCGGTGTAGATGCTCATCTGGGCTTGGTTGCCGGGGCGTTGGAGGTAGGTGACCAGGCCGCGGGCTACGGCGCGGGAGAGGTCGGGGCCGTGGTCCTCTTCGATGAAGTCGAGCATGAGGTCCAGGGCGCTGGTCATGCCTGCAGCGGTGGAGATGTCGCCGTCGCGGATGTAGATGGGGTCGGGGTCGACCGTGATGCGGGGGTGGCGGGCGGCCAGGTCGTCGGCGGCTATCCAGTGGGTGGTGGCGCGTTTGCCGTCCAGCAGGCCGGTGGCGGCGAGGAGGGTGGCGCCGGTGCAGACCGAGGAGATGCGGCGGGTGACGGCGGCCAGACGGCGGATGTGGGCGACGAGTCGGGAATTGTCCGCTGCCGCTTGGTGTCCCAGGCCGCCTGCGATGACCATTGTGTCCAGCGGGCCGGTGAGGCGCTCCAGGGGGAGTTCGCCATTGAGGCGCAGGCCGGAGTCGCAGGTGATGGGGCGGCCGCCGGGGGTGACGAGGTGGACGCGGTAGGGCGGGGTGCCGCCGAGGCGGTTGGCGCCGTTGAGGGTTGACGTGATGCAGGCGATGTCCAGTAGTTCGGTGCCGTCATAGCCGATGACGGCGACGGTGCGCTCCCGCATGAGGTTCACGATACGGGGGATCGGTGTCTGTTCGGACTTATATCCCAAGAAAACGGACATCGGTGGCGGTGGGGGTCGAGCGGTCGGCTCGGATGCCGGACGCTGGGGTCATGCGGGTCGATGGCATGGATGTGAGGGATCTCGAGATGGACCGGAAGCCGCGGACGGGACCGGCGCATCGGACTGCGGGAGAGCTGGTTTCGGCCGCGGCGCAGCGCTGGCCGAGCCTGCTAGCGCTGGTCTTGGCCTTGCTGATCTGGCCGACCGGCGCGGAGTCCACCGTGCGGGTACTGGCCGCGATTCTGCTGCTCATGCCGTTGATCTACCTGCTCACCGCCGCCACGGGGCGGCAGACTGCCACGTGGCCCGTATTCGGCGCGGTGGGAGTGGTTTTCGTGCTGAGCGGGTTGCAGGGCCGGGTTCCCGGTTTCGTGATCCCGGTAGCGCTGGCCGTCCTCACCTGCGGATGGGCGGCCGTCACCGGACGATTCGATCGCGCGTTCCTGATTCCCGTGCTCGGCATGGTCGGCTTCGGAGCCGTCGCGATCTCCGCCCACTATGCCGACCTGAGTGTCGCGCACTATCTGGTGGCCGGCGGCTGGATCGCGCACGGCCTCTGGGATTTCGCACACCATCGCGCCGATCGCACGGTGGCGCGGTCGTTCGCCGAGTTCTGCGGCGTGGTCGACATCCTGGTCGGCGGCGTGCTGCTGATCGTCGCCTGAGCTCAGGCCGCGCGGACCGCGATCTCCGGATAGCTGACGACCAGTCCGGAGCGGTCGTAGACCAGGCGTGCGCGGAAATCGAAGGCGGGGGAGACATAGTCGTAGCACTGCTGCCCGTGATGGTCCTCGATGCGGGTGTAGTGCTGCTCCAGCCGTCCCACCGACAGGTCCGCGGCCCGGACATAGGCCGCGGGCGCGTCCGCCCCGGCCCCGACCGCGAGCTCCAGCCGGTGCACCGGGAACGCATTGGTCAGCGCCGAGGATTCCAGATCCACATCGACGCAGCCGTCCAGCCGGGCAGCCTTGTCGCCGTTCACCATCCAGTGCCCGTCCCCATCGGCCTCCAACAGCGCGGTACGCCGTCCGAACCCGGAGCGCCCGCGCACCAGCGCCGCGCGGGTGACCCAGTGCGCGTCCAGACTCAGCTCGTATTCGACGAACCAGGTGCGGTCGTCGTCCACGGCGGTCGTGCAGCCATGGATGTGATACCCGTTCTCGGCCCGGCGGAAGTAGGCGACCTCGAATCCCGTGCGCGAGCCCAGATGCGACCAGGCGGCGGTCGGCGGTACTGCGGCGAACGGCATGACGTCCCCTTCCCGGATCGGTCCCGTCCATTCTCGCCCACCCGGTGCGGTCGGTATGTGCCGATGCAGCGGCTAACATCGCGGGGCACAACAATTCCGACAGGAGTCACATGTCCACGCCAGGCGGCGAATCACCGTCGTTGCAAGAACCTTCACGGCCACCCCTTCCGCCGCTCCAGCCGTATTCGGTCCCGTTCCCGGAGCCGCCGCGCCGACCGGCGACCTCGCGTGGGACCGCGCTCACCGCGGGCGCCGCGGTCCTGGCGGTCGCGGGCATCGCCGGGTCGCTCGTCTACTACAGCAAGTATTCGAGCGAACAGGACACGGTGACCGCTCAGCAGACCACCATCACCCAACTGCGCCAGCAGATCTCGGACGCCAAGAAGACCGAGAACCGCGAGGCGACCGCCATGCGCGCCGCCTGCGACTTCATGACGACCCTGACCACCTACGACGCCGGCAATCTCGACGCGTACGTCACCGCCGTCCTGAACGGCTCCACCGGCGCGTGGAATCAGGACTTCGCCAACAACAGCGGACCCATGCGCGAGGCGATGACCATCGCCCAATCCCGCAGCAACCCGCTGGAAACGAATTGCGCGCTGCAGTCGCTGGAAGCGCAGACCGCGAAGGTGCTGGTGGTCGTGAAGCAGTCGACGACGGTCATCGACGTCCCCGACCCGCACGTCTTCACCGCGCCCACCCTGGTGACCCTGCAGGAGCAGTCCGACGGTCGCTGGCTGGTCAGCGCGACCCAGCCGCTGTGAGGCCGTGAGCGAACCGGGCGATCCACACCGGATCGCCCACTCGCCGCGCGCATGTGATCTTCGAAATGTAATCTCCGGCGGGTGAACAGAGCGACGAACACCCCCGTCCGGCGCAGCCAGTCGGCCCCCTCCCGCGCCCCGCGCGCCGCCGCCGCCCCCAAGCGCATGCTCGGCCGCCCCGATGTCTTCGTCTGGCTGCCCGTCGCGGCCCTGCTCGAGGCCGCTTGGATCTTCATGCTCGTCGCCGGCTCCTTACCGGTGACCCTCGGCCTGGTCGCCGCCGCCGTCGTGCTCGTGGTCGTCGACTGCTGGTTCAACCGCTGAAAACCCCTGTCACTTCAACACGTTGATCGCGCGGGCGATGACCAGACTCATGGTGATCAGGGAAATCCCCGACTGAATCATCATGAGGAACTTCGCCCACCGCGACATCGGCATCACATCGGTGGGACTGAACGCCGCCGCATTCGTGAACGACAAGTACAGATAATCCGGAAACTGCGGCTCCCACTCCGGATCCGCCGCCGCCGGACTCTGCATCTGCACGAACAGAAAATCCGGATACTGCTTCCGGGCATGCGCCCGCGCCGCCGGCCCGCCCCGATCGAATTCCCAATAGGCGAGCCCGAACACCAGCACATTCGTCAACCAGATGGCCCCGCCCGAAACCAGCAGCCCCGCAGCATCATTGCTCACCGACCCGTCGACGAGCCCGATCACCAGCCGATCCACCGACCACGCCACCGCCACACTCAACACCGCGGTCAGAAACAAGCTCGCCCGCCGCAGCCACACCTCCTCCCGATCGATCCGGAACGGGCTGGCCGCGATCAACACCAGCATGAGCGCCAGCCCCAGCCCCGGAATCAGCAACCGCGGCCCCAGGGTGAACTGACTCGGCAGGTAATACTGAATCAGAATGATCGCCACCACCGCCGCCGTGGCCGCCCACCGCGATTCCCCCGCGGTCTTGCGCGCCCAGGCCGGAACCTGATCATCATTCGCCTGCTCGCCGGAACCGGTCACGCCAGCAGTATCACCCGCGGGCGGCCTGCACCCGGCGAGCGACGCAATATGATCTCCCGTCGATCGGTGTGCGGCAGCGCTATCGAGTGGGAAAGCGTGGTGTCAGCCAGTTCGTGACGTAGGTCAGAACCTCGGGCGCGATGGTGGTTTCGATGGTCGGGTATTCGCTCGGTTTCCCGGTCTGTGTCGGTTGCATGAGGTGGTTGAGGCCGGGGAAGACCTGGATGGTGGCGTCCGGGCCGGCAGCCAGGTGGTCGCGTGCGGGTTGTTCGTTCTGGGCGGGGGGAACTTGAAGGTCCTTGCCGCCATAGATGGCGAGAACCGGGATACGGAGCGCGGACAGAGCCGGCGCCGGGTCGTAAGTGATGAGGGCGGTGAAGTACGGACTTGTCAGCCTGGCGACTTCGTCCTCGGGTGCACCCTGGTCCTTCAGAAAGCTCTTGGCGCCTGCTGTATCTCCCGCGCGCAGCAGGCGGACCAGTTCGGTGTTCTGCCGCACCTGGCTGTCGGCGGTGTCCGCGGGCTCACCCTCGGCGGCGGCCACCAGTTCGGTCTGCTCGATCACGGCGTCGCCGCCGGGGACGGCGGCGCCCGCGAGGAGGATGGCGAACGCAACACCGCTATCGGGCCGGGCGGCGACCAGCGGAGCCAGAAAGCCGCCCTCGCTGTGCCCGAGCAGGCCGACGCGATCGTGCTCGATATCGGGGCGACCACGCAGGAAGCGCACACCCGCGGCGGCATCATCGGCCAGATCGGTGTAGGTGGCGTCCTGCAGCACGCCGCCGGTGCCGCCGGTGCCGCGCTTGTCGACCCGCAGCACGGCGTAGCCCGCGCGGGTGAGCGTATCGGCCCAGAGCTGAAACGGCCTGTGCCCGAATGCTTCCTCGTCGCGGTTGGACGAGCCGCTGCCGGGAATCAACAGGACCGCCGGGAACGGTCCGGTGCCCTCGGGTTCGGTGAGTGTGCCCGCGATGGTGATGTCGCCGTTGCGGTAGGTCACGTCCTCGGACCGGTAGGGAAACGGCGCTTCGGGCTCCTGGGGCCGGGTGGTCCCGGGGACTTCGCCCGCGCCCTGGGTTGTGCCGGGCTGGTCGCGCGGAATACCGGATCCCGCACCGGGTTCGGACTCCGAACAGGCGGAGCCGAGGGTCAACACGGCAATGACGAACACGGCTACAGCGGCCGGCTTCGACCAGGCCATTCGGGCGGCATCACTGGTTTTGATCACCACCGCCACGGTACCGAGACGGCGGGTGCGACCCCATCCTGCCAGCACCCGAACGGAGGTAGCGACAGCGCTACCTTCCGCCTCCTGCGCGACAGTCACTGGTTCTTGATGGACGGTCACTATCGCGAGCGGATCGACCAGCGAGTCGAGGGCATCCTTGCGCAGCCTCCGTCCGTCACTCTTCCTCCGTGGCCTGGCAGTGAGAAGGAGGGCAGCTACCACGCCCGTGTGACCGAGGCCGTCGAAGGACTTGTAGTGGATCGCAAGCTGATCGGCACACGTGCTCAACCCGCGGACCATGGAGTGGCTGCTGGCCGACATCCGGGCGAACACAATCGGGTTCAGGTTCGAAGGCCAGTGGGCGATCACGGTGCGCGCGGGCCGGCTGCGCCCGGAAGCAGTGCTGTTCTACGCCGACTTCCTGAACGATGTGATCGGGCTCGTACCGGATTTCGTGTGGCGGTACTGAACAAGAGACACCATCGGCTTGGTGCCCCGCCCGAATCAGCCGATGCCCTCCACGGCCCACCCGGCCCAATGGTAGGGCGCGGGATGGGTGCGCTGAAGGTCGCGTTGCGCGTCGCGCAGCGCGGCGGCGGGCGACGAACCGGACGACAGATACCGATAGAATGCCGAGATCAAGGTCGCGGCAGCGGCATCGTTGACCTTCCACAGGGTACTGATGCAGCACTTCGCTCCGGCGGCTAGTGCGGCAGTGCGCAGGCCGAGCAGGCTGCCATCGGCGTAATCCACTGCGCCGACACCGGTTTCGCAGGCCGATAGCACCACCAGTTCGGTTCCGGTGAGATCCAGCAGCGCGAACTCACCCGCCGAGACGATGCCGGCGCTCACTTCGGGGGTGGTCTCGACGCCGGCGAGCCAGGCGTTGAATCCGCTGAGCATGAGGGCCGAGCGCGACAGCTGCCCGGCCGGGCCGATCTTTTCCAGCCAGCGGACCCGGGCGCGGTGGCGTGTTCTCGCCGTGTGCGCCTTGTCGATCCGGTCTCCGAACAGCTCATTGCCGTCGATCTTGACGGGAACGCCGGCGACGGAGCGCATGGTGTAGCCCTTGGGTTCGCTGAGTTCGGCGCGGTGGCCGATGGCATCGAGGAACATCCCGTGGGTGGCGATGTGCAGAATGCGCGGACGGCGTACCGAGAGCAGCCGGGCACGCGTGGCCTGTGCGCCGATGATCGGGGTGACTCCGAGTTGCGCGGCGACGTCGACGGCTTCGGCGCGGGCGTGCTCGAGGGACGCGAGGCGCATGGAGAAGACGAGCGGTTCGTCCTCGGGGACCTCGAAATCGAATTCGGGCGCGCCGAGAACGACCGGTGGTTCGATGTCGGAGGCGCTGCCGCCCGAGTCCGCGAGTCGACGAGCGCTCGGCACCAGTGAGAGCAGATGATCGTCGGCGAGCACCGTGCCCGCGGAATCCGTCAGACACCAGACCGGTAGTGTGCCCCACACGCCGGTCGGCGCAATCAGAACTTCCTCGGTGAGCTCCGGGCTCGCTGCCACCACTGCGGGGATCCGTTGCCGGGCAACCGATCTCCAGTCCAGATCGGTGTCCGGTGTCGGCGGTTCGGCCAGCTCCCAACTCACTCGCTCGAGCTCGACGTCGACTTCGAGCACATCGCCCAGCCTGCGATAGCGGATTGGTCCCTCGGGGCCGAGAAGAAAGACTACGTAGCCGCGCTGACCACTCGGTGTGTGCTCGGTCGCGAAGTCCAGCAGCGTACGGCCTGCACCAAGACCTGACCGGACATCGGCGACCCGCAGCAACGGACGCCATTCCTCTCCGAGTGCCCGAAACAGTTGCGTCTCCGCCGCGCCGAGCCTGCGCGCGGCCTCCTCCTGACGGCGGCGCGCGGCGGTGATGGTGCTCTCACCGGTCCATTCGAGATCGCAGCGTGCGACCTCCGCGCGCAGCGCCCACACCTGCTCGAGCAGTTCACCCGCCTCGGTTCGCGCCCGCAGCCAGGCCTGACCCTGACGCTCGGCGAGCACGCCCTTGCGGTTCAGCAGCAGCTCGTACACCCACTCCGGCGCGTCACCGGACTGCTCGGGGGGAAGGCAATGCCCGATGACCGCGTCGGTGTGGCTCATGTACTCGGCGAAGATGGTCCGGGCGGTTGTCTCCGGTACACCCGCCATCCGGCGGGCCAGCAGGACCTCGTCGGTGGCGACGAGCGCCTGTCCTGCCCGGGCGGTCAGGTCGGGGTCGTGTTCGAGGTAGGCGGCCGACATCAGGGCCCGCAGGCCGGGGACCGAGCGATCCTCCGGCGCCATGCGCATCCAGTCGGACAGGCGCGGTGCGAGCAACTCGACGACCTCGCGCTGCCGGCCCAGCCGGTTGAGCACATCGCCTCGGGTACCCAGCGCCAAGCTCACCGTGGCACTGGAGATCTCGTGTTCACCGGCGATCTCGACGGCACGAAGACTGTATTCGTCCTCGCGATCGTGTTCGCGCTGCTGCGCGGCGACGTCGACCCTGTTGAGCAGTGAGATGACATAGTGCTCGGCCGCAGCCGGCAATGCGGCCTCGAAGCATTCGGCGGCGCGGCCCTGAAAATACTCGGCGTCCCGGAGATGTTCGGCAGTCACCGCATTCACATACTCCTCGTCGATCCACAGCGGGCCCGCCGCCGCGGCCATGGCCGATTCAAGGGTGCCGAGATTGTCCAGGGTGATGGCCGTATGCACCGGATCGCGGTCGACCTGGTCGCCGAGTGTGAGTGCCTCGATGAAGATCTGCTTGGCGACGGTCAGGTCACCGCGGTCGTAGTGGAGCAGGCCGAGATTGTTGAGCACCTCGGCGCGCAGGCGCGACGTTTCGAGATCATTCGCGGTCAACTCCGCCAGCGCCGAAGTCAAGGACACATCAGCGCCGTCCAGGTCCCGGCGACGACGCAGCATCTCACCGCGTAGGGCGTGCACTCTCGCCCTCGGCGGCGGCGCACCGGGGCGAACCGGGGCGTCGATCCGCAGCGCGTAATCGAGCAGCATGATCGCCTGTGCGGACCACCCAAAACCATTCAACTTCCGCGCGTACTCCAGCATCGGATCCGGATCGGCGGTCGAAGCATAGGCGGACAGGCATGCATTCATTCCAGCGATGAGCGGTGGATCCGCTGTCTCGATCCCGTACCGTCGGGCCAGTCTGTCGGCCAGGAACAGCATCCGCGCGCAGGCGTGCGCGATGTCCTGCACCGCGGTGGGATCCACCGCTTCCGCGTATGCCATGCCGGCGTTCAGCAAATCCAGTTCGGGCGGGTCCGAGCCGAGCGCCTGTTCGACCAACTGGTCGAGCCGAGCCGCCCACTCGGTGGACATCACTCCTCCTGTTCGAGGTTGATCCGCACCCGGAGCGCACCGGAATTGATCGCGTCGCTGATGAGCTGGGCCTGCACCGCCTCCGGCAGCGAGGACAGCAGCACCACCGGACCGTTGTCGGTCTCGATGTCGACCGTCGCATCGGGTTCCGCCTTGAACAGCCGTTTGGCGAATTCGGTGACGAACGGGGCCAGCATGCCGAAACTGCCGGAGATCAGAGCAACCGCCATAGCCGGATCGAGCCCGCGGTGTTCGGCGCCTTCCGCGGACACCGCGACCCCGTCTTCCCGCTCCACCGAATTCAGCAGGCGCAGTAGTTCGTTCGTGGGCATCCAGCCCGACTCCACGGTGATCGTCGCGCCTGCGTCGCCCATGTTCCACCCCGATCCGCTCCGGCAGCGTGCGATAAGGGAGTTTACCGGCGATGCAGCGGCCCGGGGACGATATCTCAGCAGCTCAGCCATCGGCCGGCAGCGCGGTGACGGTCAGATCATCGGCACAGCGAGATCTCGGCAGGTTATCTCTCCGTCGTATTTCCCCACGGCGCGCGTGTGGCGGCGAAGACGGTCGTCAGCACCGCCACCAGTAGGGCAGCACCGCCATCGGTGACCAGTGAATCGGGCTGCCGCGCGGACTCTGCGACCGCGAAAAATCAGCCGTTTGCCAAGCTCCGCGCGATGACCAGGCGCTGGATCTGGTTGGTGCCCTCGAAGATCTGGGTGATCTTGGCTTCGCGCATGTAGCGCTCGACGGGGAAGTCCATGGTGTAGCCGGCGCCGCCGAAGACCTGGACGGCGTCGGTGGTGACCTTCATGGCGGCGTCGGTGGCGACGAGTTTGGCCACGCTGGCCTGGCGGGAGTAGGGGAGGCCGGCGTCGCGGCGGCGGGCGGCGTCGAGGTAGGTGGCGCGGGCGGAGTCGACGGCGGCGGCCATATCGGCGAGGACGAAGCCGAGGCCCTGGTGGTCGATGATGGGGCGGCCGAAGGCTTCTCGATCCTTGGCGTAGGCGACGGCGTCGTCGAGGGCGCGCTGGGCGATGCCGGTGGCCACGGCGGCGATGCCGAGGCGGCCGGAGTCCAGGGCGCTGAAGGCGATGGGGAGGCCCTGGCCTTCGGCGCCGATCAGGCGGTCGGCGGGGAGGAAGGCGTCGTCGTAGGCGGCGGTGGTGGTGGGGACGGCGCGCAGGCCCATTTTCTCCTCGGGTTTGCCGAAGGTGAGGCCGGGGGTGTCGGCGGGGACCAGGAAGCAGGAGATGCCGCGCGAGCCTTCGCCGGTACGGGCGAAGAGGGTGTAGTAGTCGGCTTTGCCGCCGTTGGTGATCCAGGCCTTGGTGCCGGTGATGCGGTAGCCGTCCTCGGCCGCGGTGGCGCGGCAGCGCAGGGCAGCGGCGTCGGAGCCGGCGTGCGCTTCGGAGAGGCTGTAGGCGCCGATCAGGTTGCCGGAGAGCATATCCGGCAACCATTGCGCCTTCTGCTCGTCGGTGCCGTAGGCGAACAGCGGATGGCAGGACAGGCTGTGCACGCTGACGGCGACCGCGACGGCGGCCCAGCGGGCGCCGAGTTCCTCGAGCACTTGAAGATACACCTCGTAGGGCTGGCCGCCGCCGCCGAACTCCTCGGGATACGGCAGGCTCAGCAGCCCGGCCGCGCCGAGCGCCCGGAACGCCTCGTCCGGGTAGCGCTGCTGCTTCTCGAATTCGACGACATTCGGTTCCAGGACCTTGTCGGCGATATCGCGGGTGAGCTCGATGAGGTCACGGGCCTCGGTGGTCGGGAGCAGGCGATCGACGGGCATGGTCATCACAGTACGACCGACACCCAATTGCGTGCAAGGCAGCACGGAATTTCCTCGATTGGTTACACTGACCTCGTGGTTTCCGCCCTACCCCCCAATAAGCATCAGGAGAAGAGCCTGCGGACGCGGGCGCTGCTGCTGGATGCCGCCATCGACAGCCTCGCGGAGGTCGGGTACGCCAGCGCCTCGATCGCGGATATCACCGCGCGGGCGGGGGTGACGCGCGGGGCGCAGCTGCATCACTTCCATACCCGGCAGGAGCTGTTCGCGCAGACCATCGAGCATCTGACCGAGCGGCAGCGGGAGGCGCTGCAGCGGCGGGTGCGCTCGCTGGGGGCGGCGTCGGCGGGGGAGACGCTGGTGGAGTTCGTGACCGCGCCCTTCGCGGGGAAACTGGGCAAGGCGGCGGTCGAGTTGTATGTCGGGATCGCCAATGATCGTGAGCTGCGGCGCAATATGCTGCGCGTGCAGCACGACCTCACCGAGGAGCTGCTGGATGCGTGCGCGCAGCGGATCGAGGTGTCCCGGGAGCGGCTGGAGTCCGCGTTCTGGCTGACCATCAACCTGGTGCGCGGCGCCACCCTCGACGAGATGGTGGGGCGGGATCGCCTGCGCCGCAAGCAGGTTCTGTCGGACTGGGCGCGACTGGCCGACGAGTGGCTCGCCTGACGCCTTAACGACGCGGGCCGTCCGCGCGATACCGGACTGTCGGAGTTCGGGTTGCGGTGGGGCATGGCGCGAGTGGCGCCGGGTATTGCCTCGGGGGAGGCGGCGCTATGGGTATCAGTCGGCGAAACATGCTGCGGGCGACCGGATTGGGGGTCGGCTGCGCGGCGCTCGGCGTGGGTGCGGGCAAGGGACTGTCCGCGGATTCGCCTGGTGCGCAGCCGGACTGGGGAGCGCTGCGGAATCGGCTCGCGGGCGGATTGTCATTGCCGTCCGACTCCGATTATGCGACCGCGAAACTGGCGTACAACACGGCGTTCGACGATCGCCGACCGGCCGCCGTCGCCCGGTGCGCCACCGCGTCGGATGTGCAGGCGTGTGTCGAGGCGGCGGCCCGGTCGAAGCTTCCGATCGCCGCTCGCAGCGGTGGGCACAGCTATGCCGGTTACTCCACACCCGACGGTGGGCTCATCGCCGACCTCGGATCGATGACGAGCGTCGAGGTCGGCCCGGACGGCACCGCCGTCATCGGCGCGGGCGCTCGCCTGATCGATGTCTACACCGGCCTGGCGAACGCGGGCCGCTGCCTGCCCGGCGGCTCGTGCCCCACCGTCGGCATTGCCGGGCTCACCCTCGGCGGCGGTCTCGGCGTCCTCACCGGCAAGTACGGATTGACCTGCGACACCCTGATTTCGGCGCAGATCGTCACCGCCGACGGCGTGCTGCGCACCGCGTCCGCGGAGTCGGAACCCGACCTGTTCTGGGCCCTGCGCGGCGGTGGCGGCGGCAACTTCGGCATTGTCACCTCGTTCACCTTCCGCACCGCCGAAGCGCCGCGACTGGTCGTCTTCCAGGCGCAGTTCCCGGTCGGATCGCTCACCGAGGTTCTGGCCGCATGGCAATCCTTCACCGCCTCGGCACCCGACGAATTCTGGTCCACCCTCGGCACCTCCGCGGGCAGCCCGCCCACCTGCCGGATCAACGGCTGTCATGTCGGCACCGAGGCCGACGCGAATGCCCTGCTGGACAAGCTGATCGCGGCCACCGGCACCCGGCCCACCGCCCGCTACTCGATCGCCATGGACTACTTGCAGGCCATGCGCTATTTCGCCGGCTGCACCAACTACTCGGCAGCGCAATGCCGTCCGAGCTGGAACGACACCGGCGTCCTGCCCCGCGAATCCTTCACGGCCGGCTCCCGCGTCCTGACCACCGCGCTGCCGGACCCGAGCCGCCTCACGGCGCTGCTCACGGACCGTGAAGGACTGGACGTCCTGTTCGACAGCCTCACCGGCGCGCCCGCCCGCATCGCCGCCACCGACACCGCCTTCCCGCATCGCGGCGCGCTGGCCACCGCCCAGATCTATGTCGGCGCGGCGACCCCGCAGGCGCGGGCCGCGGTCGCCGAGGTCCGCACCGGCCTCGGCGATCTGGTCGGCAACACCGCGTACGTCAACTACATCGAGGCGGATCTCCCCGAGTGGGCCACGGCCTACTACGGCGCGAACGCGCCGCGCCTGCGCCGGATCGCCCAGCGCTACGACCCCGACGCCGTTTTCACCTTCGCGCAATCAGCCACGAAGATCTGACCGGCACACAGCGCAATTTCGGTCAAGCAGCCGGTCGCGGCCCGCGTTACGGTCGATTCATGACGTACTGGACCGAGTTCGAAAAAGCCGCGCCGCGCATTTCGACGATCTTCACGCGGCGCCACGCCGCTGCCAAGAATCTGTGCATGCTCGCGACGTTGCGGGCCGACGGGTCCCCCCGGATCAGCCCGATGGAACCCGTCTTCTTCGAGGGGAATCTGGTGCTGCTCGGCATGCCCGGCACCACCAAGTTCAAGGATCTGGAACGCGACGCGCGTTTCTGCCTGCACACCGCCACCATGGACACCATGGTGGGCGACGGCGACGCCAAACTGTTCGGCGTGGTGCGGGATCTGCGGGATCCGGCGCTGCACCAGCGCTTCGCGGAGGATTTCTTCGAGAAGAGCGGCATGGATTTCCGCGGTAAACCCTTCGACCACTTCTTCGTCGCCGACCTCACCGGCGGCTCGTCGGTGGAGGTCATCGACGGCAAATACCTCGAGATCACCATCTGGAAGCCGGGCCGGCCCGAGCGCGTGGTACGCAAGGAAGAATGAGCGAGAGCCCGCGACGACATCCTGTGCATGATTGCATCGAGTGCAATCATGCACAGTGTGCGTACGTGCGCGATATGCCGAACAAGGCCGATTCCAACGCTTTCCGCCAGGTCGGTATCGAAAACGGCTCCCGCAGCGTCGATGTCCATCCACCACCCGGCTATCGCGAACGGCCCTCCGAGGTCCCGGGCGCGGTGGTGTGGACCCGTGACTTCGCCCTCGACGCCGCCACGGCGGTTCTGCCCGACGGCTGCATGGACCTGCTGTGGATAGACGGCGTTCTCCGTGTGGCCGGGCCCGACACCCGCGCCTACCGGCCGACGGTCGGCCCCGCGGTCCGCATCTCCGGCCTGCGCTTCTACCCCGGCACCGCCCCCGCCCTGCTCGGCGTCCCCGCCCACGAACTCCGCGACACCCGCGCCGAACTGGCCGACGTCCTCACCCCCGCCGATGCCCGGCACGCAACCGACCTGATCGCCCGCGCCGAAAACCCCATGCGCGGCCTGGAATCCGTCGCGCACTGGCTGGCCGCCGGCACCGATCCGGCCGACCCGATGCTCGCGCACATCGTCACCCACCTGCGCGCCGGCGCCTCCGTAGCCGCCACCGCCGACCTCCTCGACCTCGGCCCCCGCCGCCTGCACCGCATATCCCTCACGGCCTTCGGCTACGGCCCCAAAACCCTGGCCCGCATCCTGCGCATGCAACGCGCCCTGGCCCTGGCCCGCGCCGGCACACCGCTCGCCGAAACAGCCGCCCGCACCGGCTACGCCGACCAGGCCCACCTGTCCCGGGACATCCGCGACTTCGCCGGCACGCCCATCAGCCGCCTGCTCGAACCCTGACAGAATCCCGATCAGCTCAACGCCGCGAACAAGTCCACGCCATTGCCATCCGGATCGAGAACCGTGGCATACCGCTGCCCCCAGAACGCGTCGAACGGCTTGAGCTCCACGTGATATCCCGCCCCCACCAACTCCTCGAACTTCGCATCGACCGCCCGCGGGTTCTCACACTGGAAGGCCAGCCCGATCCGCCCGCCCCCGCGCCCCGCCCTCCACTCGGCATGGAACGACCGAATGGTCTCCTCCGTATCGAACGCCAACCGCATCCCCCCGGCCAGCCGCGCCTCCACATGCGGCTCCCCGGCAGCCCCGTCCGCGAACTCCACCCCGAGCCGCTCATAGAACCCAATGGCCGCAGCCATATCCGAGACGACGATTCCGATCACATTCAGTTGCACAGTCATACCGAAACCGTAGGCAGGGCAGCACCCCGCAGTCTTGAAGAAATCGGACGCCGAGGGTCGGCCGGCGGTTGCCGGACTCTCAGTGCTTCGGTGCGGGGTTGATGGTGTCGCCGTCCCAGCTCAGGTCCGAGTCCTCGGCGATCTCGAAGGCTTCGAAGCGATCGTCGGCCAGGACCGCGTCGATCAGAGTGCGGGAGCCGGCGACGATCGTGGAGTCGAAGTCGATCTCGCTGGCGACGACCCAGGTGTGGTCGGCGGGCCAGAGTAGTTGGGGGGTCGCTCCGGGGGAGTCGGTGGTCCATCCCAGGTCCGCCGCGTGTACCCAGGTGGGGTCGGCGAGGTCGGAGAGGCCGGTGTCGAAGAGCAGGAAGTCGCGTCCCGGCCAGTGCAGGAAAGGGCCTGTCTCGACTGCTCGTTCGACCGCCGGCGAGACGGCGGCTGCGAGTTCGGTGGCGAATCGGGTGCGCTCGTGGTCGGCGGGCTGCGGATCGTCGTCGGTGGCGGAGACGAAGAAGGCGGTGGAGGAGTCGTTCGGTTCGCCGAAGCCATTCCAGACTGCGGCCGTCACCTGTTCCGGTGTGTCGGTGGCGGCGCGGAGGTGGACGGTGAGGGCGGCCAGCAGGGTCGGGTCGAACCATCCCTCGACGGTTTGGCCGACTGTCCAGCCGTCGTCGAAGGTCCTGGCCGCCTCGGCTTCGCCGTCGGTGAGGTTGCGCCACTGCACGAGCGGATGCATGACTCGGCCATTGCGTGCGGCGACTTCGGCCCACGGCCACATCGCCTCCGCCACGATTGCGGGCCGGCCCCACTCGTCGGTGATCGTGGCGTCGCGGCGGGTGGCCTCGACCGGGTGCAGGATCCGGGCGTAGGCCTCGAAGCCGGTACCGGCGACGCAGCCGACGCCGTCCTCGCCGACCCGCGCCAGCAGCCACCCGCCGCGCTCGAAATCTGGTGTGAAATCCACGAAGCCAGCCTAATGAGCCACGCCCGGCGGGCAGTGCTGTCGCCGGCTCAGCGTTCGCGGCGGTAGAGCCGCATGGTCAGTGGGCCGAATACCGCGATGAGCGCGGCGCAGGTGGCGAGCACCCAGCCGATCTCGGTGCCGACCGGGTCGCCGTGCATGAGGCCGCGCACGGCGGTGACCAGGTGTGTGATCGGGTTGATGTCGACGACCGTTTCGAGCCAGCGGGGGAGCGTGGCGGGGTCGACGAAGATATTGCTGACGAAGCTCATCGGGAAGGTCACGAGGATGGCCAGGAACATGACCGATTCGGGGGTGCGGGCCAGTAGGGCGAGGCTGGTCCAGACCCAGGACAGGCTCCAGGCGAACAGCAGGACCAGACCCATGCCGGCAAGGAGTCCGGGCAGGCCAGCGTCGGGGCGGAAGCCCAGCAGCACACCGGCTCCCGCGATCATGGTCGCGGCGATCGCATAGCGGGCCAGGTCGGCCAGCAGCGCTCCGACCAGTGGGGCGGGTTGCCAGATCGGCAGGGAGCGGAAGCGGTCGAAGACGCCCTTGGTGATATCGGCATTGAGCGCCACCGCGGTGGATTGGGTGGTCATGGTGACCGTCATGACCAGAATGCCGGGTAGCACAGACTGCAAATATTCACCGGTGGAACCCGCCAGCGCGCCGCCGAACAGGTAGGTGAACATGACCAGCATCATGAGCGGGAACACGGTCACGTCGGAAAGCTGGTCGGGCACATGCTTTATCCGCAGCACCGCACGCCAGGCGAAGGTCACGGCGGTGGCGGCTGCGCCGGGGCGGGGCGGCCGCAGCGGATCGGCCGTAGCGGGGATGGTGGCGACGGTGCTCATGCCGGGATCTCCTCGGGAGCGTCGGATCGGGCGTGGTGTCCGGTCAAGGCCAGGAAGACCTCGTCGAGGCTGCTCCGGCCGACACCGAAATCGCTGACTTCGATTCCGGCGCGGGCGAGTTCACTCAGGGCGGCCCCGGCGCGGCCGGGATCGGTGAGACGGGCCGACAACACCACCGGATCCTCGGCGGCGTGCACGGGCACGGCCAGGACCCGGGACAAGATGGCCCGTGCGTCGTCTCGCCGTCCCGGCTCGCGCAGCCGGACATGGACCGCACCGGCGCCGACGGACTCCTTGAGCTCGGCGGTCGTGCCCTCGGCGATGACGCGGCCGTGGTCGATGACCGCCAGCCGGTCGGCCAGGCGATCGGCCTCCTCCAGATATTGGGTGGTCAGCAGCACCGTGGTCCCGCCGGATGTCAATGCCCGCACCACATCCCAGACCTGGTTGCGACTGCGCGGATCGAGGCCGGTGGTCGGTTCGTCGAGGAACAGCAGCGCCGGGGTGACCACGATGCTCGCGGCGATGTCGAGCCGCCGGCGCATACCGCCGGAATAGCGTTTCGCCTGCCGGTCCGCCGCCGCTTCCAGGCCGAAGGCAGCCAGCAGTTCGCGGGCCCGTTCGGCGGCGGCGCGGCGCCGGTGACCGAGCAGCCGGCCCATCAGCACGAGATTCTCCATGCCGGTGAGATCCTCGTCGACCGAAGCGTATTGGCCGGTGAGGCTGATGCGGGCGCGTACCGCCGCTGTCTCGGCGACGACATCGTGGCCGAAGATGAGCGCCCGGCCCGCGGTGGGCCGGATCAGCGTGGCGAGCATGCGGATGGTGGTGGTCTTGCCCGCGCCGTTCGGTCCGAGAAACCCGTACACACCACCCTGCGGCACCCGCAGATCGACACCGTCGACCGCGACGGTCCCGCCGAACTCCTTGCGCAGCCCTTCGGCGTGAATCGCATACGAAACCATGGTTTTCCCTTCCTGCTCTAGTCGATGCGTCAGCGCTCGATCGCGGTCCGGCGCAGCCGCAGCACCTCGTCCACGCCGAAGAGCCACAGCCCGAGGCGTTCCGACCGCGACTGATACCGGGCAACCGAGGCGGCGGGCACCAATTCGGGCTCGGACACCCGGTAGACCCCGCCCTCGTGAATCACCTCCGCGGTTCCGGCCGCCGCGAGATTCGCGAGCCAATCGGTGCGCGGGCCGTAGGGCAGCGAAATGAGGAAATCGTCCCCGGCCTCGGTAATGCCGACCGGCGTCTCGTAGACCTTGCCGCTGGACCGGCCCGTATGCCGGATCACCGAGGCGCCCGCGCCGGGCCGTCCGGCGGCCTTCAGGGCGCGCGGATTGGTGAACCACCGGTTGAAGCGGCGCACCGCCGTGAGCCCGGGGCCGTAGCCCGTGCGCATCACCACCACCAGGAACACGCCCGCGGCCAGAGCCAGGCAGACCGGCGTCCCCGCGCCGATCGCGATCCATATCCACATGGCCACACCTCTCTCTTACGTTGTAAGTCTTATGACGTAAGGGAAGCATTACAACGTAAGGCTGTCAAGAGCGGGGAACCTTACCGCGTACGGTAAATTGGAGCGCTATGGTCACCGATCAACGGCCCCGGCTCAGCCGGGCGCAGATACTGCACGCCGCCGTCGCCCGGGCCGACCGGGATGGCGTCGAGGCGGTCACCATGCGCAATATCGCCACCGACCTCGGCGTCGAGGCGATGTCGCTCTACTACCACGTGGCCAACAAGGCGGAACTGCTCGACGGCATGGCCGAGGTGGTCGTCGATACCATCAACGAGGCCGTCGAGCCCCTGGTGGCAGGCTCACCCGACGAGTGGAAACCGGTGCTGCGCAAGCGCATTCTCACCGCCCGCACGGTCCTGCTCCGGCATCCCTGGGCTCCCGCGCTGATCGGCACGCGCTCGCCGATGACGCTCTCGCTCATCACCTACTTCGACGCGGTGATCGGTCTGCTGCGGATCGGCGGCTTCACCTACGACCAGGCCCACCACGCCATGCACGCGCTCGGCAGCCGCGCACTGGGTTTCACGCAGGAGTTGTTCGGTGCGCCCACGGACCAGAGCGAGGAGGAGGCGGCCGCCCAGCAGCTGCTGGCCATGGCCGACCGGTTCCCGCATATCACGGGCATGATGACCGAAGCGGCGCACGAGGATCCGGCCGAGGCGACCCTGGGCTGGTGCGACGACCAGACCGAGTTCGAATTCGGCCTCGACCTCATCCTCGACGGCCTCGACCGGATGCGCGCGGCGACCGCGACGCGCTGACATCCGTGGTCGGTACGGCCGCCGTCTCCGCACGCGCCCGAGCGCTCGGTCTCAGAGTTCGAGGGCGGACCACATCGCGTCGAGCACCCGCCGGCGGCGGGCGGCGGACCAGGGGCTGCCCTCGTCGAATCCGGTGAGGACGAGGCCGTCCACGGTCACGTCCAGCACATCGCGGGCCGTGGCGATGTCGCGAATGCCGGTCGCGGCGAGCAGGTTTCGCACACGCTCGTCCCACCAGCGGTTGAACTCGTCGAGTTCGGCGCGCAGCACCGCTTCGGTGCGGGCGCCGAGCACCAGTGCCAGCCAGAGGCGATGGGTGCGCTCGCCGGGGGTGAGGACCGCCCATTCGATCAGGCCGCGCAGCCCGGCCGCGCCGCTCGCGCCCCCGATCGCCGCCTCGGCCTGGGCGCGGCGCGCCTCGATCTCGCGGCGCACCGCGGTGCGCAGCACCTCGTCGCGCCCGCCGACCACATAGGTGATCGCCGAAGTCGAGGAGCCGAGGCGCTCGGCCACCGCGCGGATGGTCACCGCGCCGAAGCCTGCGGCGACGGCGATGGACACCACGGCGTCGCCGACCGCGGCGAGACGTTCGGCGGAATCGACCTGACGAGGCATGGCGACAGCATACCGGTTTGTGAAACAATAGTTTTAAAACGTGTGTTTCAGGAAGAGGAGTGGCCATGGAACAGACAACCGTCGCGATCGTCGGCGCGGGCTTCGCCGGGCTCACCACGGCCCGGGCCCTGCGGGCTCGCGGTATCGACGTCCTGGTGCTGGAATCGGCGGATCGTGCCGGCGGCCGCGCGCTCACCGAGGTGTCGGCCGCGGGCACACCGGTCGACCTGGGCGGGCAATGGATCGGGCGTGACCACACCCGGATGTCGGCGCTCGCAGGCGAATTCGGCATGACGCTGTTCCCGACGCATACGGCGGGCCGGACCCTCATGGTCGATGGGACCCGCGGGCTGGAGACCATGCCGGGGACCATCGCCGCCGCGGGAGTGGCCTTGCTCGGGCTGGAGTTGATGGCTCGCACCGGCCGGGGTTCGGACCGGACGACCGTGGCCGACTGGGTGTCCCGGGTTCCGGGCCGACGCGCGCGGCGGCTATTGGATGTGGTGCTGTCCGAGGCGCTGGCCATCGACCTCGATCAGGTGTCGGTGCGCGCATTGACGACCGGGATCGAATCCGCGGGCGGCCTGCGCGCCATGCTCGGCACCGCGGGCGGTGCGCAGGATTCCTTGCTGTCCGGCGGCGCCGGTGGCCTGGCTCGGGCGCTGGCCGCCGAACTCGGAGCCCGCGTGCACCTGAACCGTCGCGCGACCGCGATCATGCGCACGGCCGACCGTGTCATCGTCGATACCCCCGCCGGTCCGGTCCGCGCGGACCGGGTTGTGGTCACGGCGCCGCCTCCGGTCGCCGCCGGCATCCGCCACGATCCGCCGCTGCCTCCGGAACGTGCTGCCGCGGAACGCAATACCGTGATGGGCGTCATGTACAAGGCGATCGCCGTCTACGACGCCCCGTTCTGGCGGGAGCGCGGCCTCAGCGGCGAGATCGTCTCCCTGGACGGCCCGGTGCCCGCCGCGTTCGACATCTCGCCGCCCGGCGGGCCGGGACATGTGGGCCTGCTCGTCCCCGGCCGTGCCGCGCGCACGTTGGATGAGCTCACCCCCACCGCACGCCGCGACACCGTGCTGCGCGCGCTGTCCCGCCACCTCGGCGACCGCATCATGAATCCGCTGAGCTGGCACGAGAAGTCGTGGCATCTCGACCCGCACGTCGGCGGCGGCTACTCCGCCCTGCCGAAACCCGGCCACCTGTCCGCGCTCACCCGCGCGGGCGCCGCCACCGGCCGGGTCCATTGGGCGGGCACCGAAACCGCGCCGCGCTGGACCGGCTACTTCGAAGGCGCTGTGCGCTCCGGCGAGCGCGCTGCGGCGGAAGTCATGGCCGCGCTGGGCTTCTCAGCACTGACCGCCAAGGCGTGACGGCCGCGTGCCGCCACTGCCGAGGGCCGCGTGCCACTACTGCCGACGGCCATGTGCCACCGCTGCGGACGGCCGCTTACCACCACTGCGTGACGGCCGCGATCTGCCGTCCCAGCTCGGGCGCCAGGGAGCGGACATAGCTGGCGGTGAGGTGGTGTTCATCGCGGTAGATCAGGACATTGCCCTCGGCGGCACGGCAACGGTCCGAGCGGCAGATGGCATTGGTCAGGTCGAGCGGAAAGATGTTCGGGTAGGCCGCGGCCGGCTCTTCTGCCGGGTCGAGGAGGTCCAGCGCGACAGCGCGCGGCACGCCGCAGCTCTCCGGAGTGGTGCCGCGCTGGGCCAGACAATCCACGGCCCGGTAGAACACGCCGCCGTGGCGCAACCGCGGAGTGTCCCGCAGCGCGAGCACATTGAGGCCGCGCTCCGACAGCGCGGTCCACACATCCAGGAACTCCGGCGGCACCTCGTCGCCGTCGGCGTACGGGCGAAAACGCGTGGAAATGGTGAACACCCAGTCGGGGCGATCCACTGCGAGCCGATCGAGCACCTCCTCGGACCATTCGCGGCATTCGGGGAACGGCGCTTCCTCATAGGAGGGCTGGTCGGCCAAGGTCAGCGGGCAATTCTCCTTCAGGAAGGTGACCACGCGGAATCCGTAATCGCGGGACAGGGTTTCGAGGGCGGGCATCCACTGCTCGGAATGCGAGCCGCCGACCACCGCGATGGCACGGTTGGCGGTGGTGTCGCCGTAGGTGCAGCTGCGCACCTCCCGGTCCGGAGTGATGCAGCCGTCGAGCGTCGGCGCCGGCGCGTCCGCGAAGCCCTCGAGCAAGGAGGGCCGCAAGGGTTCGGGCGCGGGATCTATCCCTTCGATCAGGGCGGCAGCGCCCGGATACCGGTTGGGCACGAGCACCTGCGGCGGCTGGGGCGGATTCGTCATGGCGACGACCTGCCAGCCGGAGGCGGAGGCCAGCACGCTCACCCCGGCGGTCGCCGCCAGCACGCCGACGCCGCGGCGATACCACGAGGGCGCGGGCGCAACCGTGCCCGATCGCCGGCGCAGGGGCGCTTCGATCAGCCGGGCCGTCACCAGCGCCAGCAGCAGGGATACGGCGATCACCAGCAGGCCGTCCCCGAATCCCGCATGCTCGCGGCCGGTTTCGGCGAGGTAGAAAATGAGAATCGGCCAATGCCAGAGATAGAGGGGGTAGGCGAGAACGCCGAGCTCGGTGCAGACCCGGCTGGCGAGAACGCGATTCGCCCACGGGCGCTGGGCAGCCGGGACATGCAGGCCCGACAGGATGAGCAGCAGGGTGGCGGCGACCGGGAACAGCGCCGCCGGACCCGGAAAGCGCGCCGCGCCGTCGATCAGCAGACCGCAGCTGACCACCATGCCCAGACCGAGAACGCCTGCGGCCCACCGCATCCAGGCGGGCGGGGAGATCCAGGGCGCCGCCACCGCGAGCGCCGCACCGGTCAGCAGCTCCCACGCCCGCGCGCCGCTGTCGTAGTACGTCCACGCCTGATGCTGGGCGGAGCCGATGGCGGCATATCGGAAGGAGACGACCGCGCCGAGGAGCAGCAGCATCAGCAGTGCCGCGCGATGCCGATCCCACTGCGGGCGCACCCGTGCCCACAAGGCGATCACCACCAGGATCACCAGATAGAACTGGCCTTGCACCGCCATCGACCACAGATGCTGCAGCGGACTGATGGACGGATCCGGCGCCGCGTAGTCCAGCTCCGCGATCGCCAGATACCAGTTCTGGAAATAGAAACCGGACGCCAGCAACTGTGCGGAGATGTCGCTCCACTGGGTGTACGGCCGCGCGACCACCGTGGCAATGGCGATCGCGGCGAGCACCACCACCAGTGCCGGCAGCAGCCTGCGACCGGTACGCCGCAGTGTTGCCCCCACTCCCGCACGGCCGGTCTTCTCGGTGTGCCGCAAGAGCATTCCGGTGAAGAAGAACCCGGACAGCACCAGAAAGACGTCCACGCCGCCGGACACCCGCCCCATCCACACGTGGAACGCCACCACCAGCGCGATCGCCACCCCGCGCAGCCCATCCAGATCATCCCGATACGGGCGCTCGGATGTGCTCTCCGGCAGCTCGGCCCGAGTTTCCGACCCGGCGGACAACAATGGCCCCGGGATAGCAGCGCGCACAGTAACTCCCACGAACGAACCATCCCCGCCCGGGCAACACGGCGGGACGTGCCGACCGGACGCCCCGGCACCGCGCCCTAAGATGCCTGAGTGATTGCGCCGGAAGCAAACTCGCGCCCCGGACCGGTGTGACGAGACCGCGATTTCCCGCCGGAATTCCGCGCCGAACCCGGGTCAGGCTCCGCCGCGGAGCGTCTCGGTGTGGAACACCACGGTGCGCGTGGCTTGTATCCGCAGCTGCGCCTGGAGTGATTTCAGGGTTTCGGTCCGGGTCGTCCCTGATCCCATGTGGCCCATGCTGGTGATCTTCGTGGGCATCCAGTTCGGCGCCGGCTGGTACGAGAAGCTCGCCATTGTCGAACTGTGGTCCGCCGCATCACCGGAGCAGGTGCTCGCCACCATGGAGGAATCCGGTATGCACCGGGCGGGACGCGCCTTCTGGCCCTTCGTTTCTCCGGTGGTGGCGCTGTTCGCGGTGGTGAACCTGATCATCGCCTGGCGCACCCCGGCGTTGAACCGGACATGGTGGCTCGCCGGCGCCGCGACGATGACGGTCTACGCCGTTTTCAGCTATGCCTATTTCGTCCCGCAGATGCTGATGTTCCAATCCGGCGGCGGCGACTGGAGCCCGGACCGCATCGACACCTTCGTCACCTGGTGGACCGGCCTCAATTACGTCCGCATGGCGATCGGCGGAATCGGCTGGCTGTGCCTGCTGCGTGCCCTCTCGCTGGTGGCCGCACCGGCCGCCGCGCCGGAATCGCCTGCGGCTACCGTGAAGAGATGAGCGACGCTCCACGCCGGACACCTCGGCAGCGGCGGTCTCGGGAGACGGTGACCATCCTCGTGGAGGCCGCCGCCCAGGTGTTCTCGCGTGAGGGGCTCACGGCCACGACCAATCGCATCGCGGAGCGGGCCGGTGTCTCCATCGGCACGCTCTACCAGTACTTTCCGGATAAGTTCGCGGTATTGCACGCGGCGGCCGAACGGCATGTGAGCGAAGCGGGCGTGCGGCTCGGCGAGGTGTTCGCGCGGCTGCGGCGGACCGAGCCGCCGTTCGAGGAGACCATGTCCGCGATCGTCGAGGTCGTGGTGGAACTGCACCGGGATCGTCCGGTGCTGCACGGGCTCCTGCATCGGCTGGCGCCGCGGAATGCGGCCGAGCTGGCCGCGATTCGCGCCTTCGAGGATCATCTGGTCGACGAGATCACCTATCACCTCGTGCGGTGCGATCGGGGTGGGGCCGACCCGGCGTTCACGGCGCGGACCGTGGTGCACGGGGTCGACACCCACCTGCATCGGGTGCTCGTTCATCGTTCGATCGAGACGGGACAGGTCACGGAGTTGGTGTACCGGCTGCTGGGGGAGTCGCGCCGGCAGCCGTGAGGACGCCGCGCAAGGCGTCGGCCAACTGGGTCACCCCGGGTTCCTCGATCGGGAAATGCCCGCAGCCGTCGAGGAGTACGAGGTCGGTCGGCGCGGCGATGCGGTCGAGGAATCGGATGCTCAGTTCCGGTGGCGTCCAGCGATCGGCGGCCGGATGGACCAACGTCACCGGTGCGGCGCGGAAGTCTTCCGGCGGCGTGTGCCGGTACCCGAGGAAGCTGCCCAGAAATCCGAGCGGCACCTGCACGCCACCGCCTTTCGGATCGGTGGCGCACAGTTGTGACAGTCGCGGATCCAAGCTCATGTTCTGCATGTCGACCAGCCACCGGATGGGTACGCGGACGCCGCCCAGCAAAGGCTCCATCGCGCGCAACACTGTCGGCGCCGGCGGCCCGGTGAACGACTAGCGGGCAGCGGCGCGCCGGGCCGCCGGATCGGCGGGATCGAGCAGACAGGTCGCCACCACGTGCGCCACCGCGCCGGTCCGGGCCGCCACCTCGTAGGCCAGCATGCCGCCCACGCTCGCGCCGAACAGCACCAGCGGCCGATCGTCGGATTCCGTTTCGGCGGTGACGAATTCGCACAGCAGATCGACCCAGTCCCGGTAACGCACGGACCGCGGCCGCGGTTCGACGGTGTCGCCGTAGAGCGGCAGATCGATGGCGGCGGTCTCGGCGCCCGCGCGCGCACCCTGCGCGGCGAGCGGCCACAGCAGTCCCGCATGACCACCCGCGCCATGAATGGCCAGCACGCGCACGTCCGCCTCCGGGGCGGCCGCGCGCGCCACGTGCACCCGGCGTCCCCGCCACTCCCACCAGGTCGATGCGGGTGCGGCCGGTGCCTCCGGAAAGTAGTGGGAGGGCAGGAACTTCACATATCGGAGGTAATCCACCCCCTCAGCGTCACGGTGCCCGAGCGCGCTGACAACTCGCGTTCGGTGTCTTCGTGCGCGCCTGGGAAATACCTCCGGACCTGCGGCAACGGGGGCTGTGCGGCGTGCGCGCGCGATGCTGCTCAGATTTCGCCGCCAAAACGCGTAACCACCATGTTACGCTTTTCGGGTGGACGAAGCCGCCGCGGCTATTGCCGATCCGGTCCGCCGGGAGATCCTCACGATGCTGCACGGTGCCCGATTGACCGCCGGGGAGATCGCCGACCGATTCGATATCAGCCGGCCCGCCATCAGCCGGCACCTGCGCGTGCTGCGCGAAAGCGGGCTCGTGCACGACGAATCGGCCGGCCGGCAGCGCTTCTACACCCTCGACGTCGAACCGCTCCGCGAAATCTCGGCCTGGATAGCCGAATTCGACCGGCGCGCCCCCTGGGAACAACACCTCGACGCCCTGGAGACCGAGGTCTACCGAACCCGCCGCGAACGCCGCGCCGGACCCCCGGACACCCGGACCACAAAGGAGAACACCGCATGACCACCACCCCCACCGGCCGCATCCAGCCCACCCCCACCGGCCGCGACCTGATCCTCACCCGCACCTTCCGCGCCCCCATCGACGACGTCTGGGCCAGCGTCACCGAACCCGACCGCACCGCCCGTTGGTACGGCCCCTGGACCGGCGAACCCGGACCGGGCCGAAACATCAAGGTGCAGATGCTCTTCGAGGAATCCCAGCCCTGGCTGGAAATGCACATCGTCGCCTGCAACCCACCCCGCCACCTCTCCCTCACCGCCGTCGACGAACACGGCACCTGGCACCTCGAACTGGAACTCACCCAGCAGGCGGACACCACCGAACTCCGCTTCACCCACCACCTGGCCCCCGACGCAGACCCCGCCAGCGTCGGCCCCGGCTGGGAGTACTACCTCGACATGCTCGTAGCCTCCCGCACCGGCGCCCCCCTCCCCGACTTCGCCGACTACTTCCCCTCCATGCAGCCCTACTACGAGCAGCAGACCGCCGCCGCCTCCGAATAATCGGCCCCCGCGGAGCTGGACGTGCGATCACCGGGAAACTGTGGCGGCGAATCGCGACAAGCCCCCGCCACCAGTTCCCGGTCGATGACCTTTCAGACCGAACCGACCCCAGCCGACCCGGTGTCCACTGACCCGAACCCGGCATGCAACCCCGCCCCCGAGTGACCCGACACCCCACCCGATCCGAGCCCGTCCGCCGAAGGCGAACTCCCAACAAACAGGCGGCAAGCCAGTTGGTGCACCCACTGTCAGGGTTCGGGCCGTCCCGATTCTGGACTGAGTGGAGCGCGCGGGGGAGCGAAGCGGAGGAGCGTGCGGAGGGAGGGAAGAATCGGGACCAAGGGGCCCGAACCCCGCCCGGAGCGAAGCGGAGGGCAAATTAAACACAGCCACGAGCGTGCCTAATCAGAACACCCTCGAAACTGGCCATAGACCAGCGGTCGCAGCAACAAGAGCCGTGCCCAACCGCAGCCCCACAAAGCAATTCCCCCGCCAGCCCCCGCTGTCGGCTTGTGCGCGGCCGCTCGTTTGTGCGCGGCTGCTCGTTTGTGCGCGGCTGCTCGTTCGTGCGCGGGTGCTCGCTCGTGTACGGCTGCTCGTTCGTGCGCGGCTGCTCGTTCGTGCGCGGCTGCTCGTTCGCGCGCGGCCGCCCGTTCGTGTACGGCCGCTCGTTCGTGTACGGCTACCCGTTCGTGCGCGGCCGCCTGCTAGTGCGCGGCCGGCCGCTTCCGGTACGAGTATGCCGACTGCGGGCACGCGCGCACGATGTGGTGACGGTGAATTCGATTGAGCGGCAAGGGCGCGTCGTCGAGCATGCCGAATTACAGCTGGATCTGGACGGGCTCGTGCCCAGCTCGGAGGGTGACCGATGAGCGGGCCCGGGAGGAGGGCCGTGAGGGTTTGTTGGGCGGTTCGACGCCGTCGGCTTCGTTAGCGGGCGTGGACTGCTGCCAGTCGGGCCGCGCGAATGGCGTTCCACAAGGGGCGCAGTAGTGCCTCCTGTGCGGCGGCCGCGCTCGCGGAGGTCGGCGCTGCGGCGGGTTCGCGCTCGGCGACGGTGAGGATCGCCGCGACTTGATCGGCGGTATCGAGAATCCGCCGGGCGCGCAGGGGCATCGAATCCGGGTAGCCGTGGCGGGAATACGCGGCCAGCTCGTCCTCGATGAGGTCTCGGGGTGGCGTGCCGCCCGAGCCGAGTCCGGTGGTCTGCAAGCGCTGCAAGGCGTCGGCGGCCTCGCGCACCGCTTGCCGCATCGAATATTCGGCTTCGCCCAGCGGCATATCCGGTTCGATGGCCGGTGGAATGGGAGTCGCGTAGACCCGCCATTGCAGGGTTTCGTCGTCGGACCAGAACGGGACCAGTCCCGTGCCCTCCCGACCGGGCACCCCGATGAACAGTCCTTCTCCGGCTTCGGTTGCGGCGGCGGCGAATTCGCTTCCCACCGGTAGCCCCCGCACATCGCCCGGCACCGGCAGCACCAGCCGCACCTGCGCGTCGGGCCCGTGCAGGGCCTCCCGGATCAGCTTGAGCAGCACCATGATTCCGGCTCCGGCCGCGCCTTCCTCGGAGGCCCACGGCAGCCCGGTGTGCCCGCCGGTGACCGGATCCCCGGCGGCGACGGTCTGCAGCGGCGCCCATACGCGCAGGGCGTCCAGTACGTCGTCGGGTGCGCTGCGACCCGCCAGCCAGGAACCGGCCCAGACCGTCAGCGTGGCGCTCGGGGAACTCATGTTCAACAGGATAACTGGCTGGCAGCTAAGGCTCTGTGACGAAATCGATCAGTCGTTCGACGGCTCCGATGAGAGGGGTCTCCAGGTCGCGGAAGGAGTTGACACCGTTGTAGACCCGCCGCCACCCGTCTTGCGGTGTGCCCCACCGCAGCCGGCGGCAAATACCCGTTTTCCAGTCTTCGCCACGGGGAACCTCCGGCCAGGCGTCGATGCCCACGGCGGCGGGACGCACCGCTTGCCAGACGTCGATATAGGGGTGACCGGTGACCAGGACGTGCGGCCCGAGTCCGGTGGTGAGGTTGGTTTCCTTCGACTCGGTGACCAGGTGGTCGACGAGGACGCCCACGCGACGGCCCGGCCCGGGTTCGAATTCGGCGAGTCTGGCCGCGAGGTGGTCCAGACCCTCGAGCTGTTCGACAACCACGCCCTCGACCCGCAGATCGTGACCCCAGACCCGCTCGACGAGCGCGGCGTCGTGCACGCCCTCGACCCAGATGCGGCTGCCGCGAGCCACTCGCGCGCGCAAGCCCTCGACGCGCGTGGAACCGGACGCCGACCGGGTCGGCTGCTTGGGCGGCGCGGCGGTCGGCCGCACCAGCGTCACCGGCTGCCCATCAATGAGAAACGCCGCCTCCCGCAAGGCGAACAGCCGCACCCGCCCGTGCCGGTCCTCGAGTTTCACGAACTCCCCGTCGTAGCTGCGATCGAAACCCACTACGGCGCCGCAGAATCCGGTGGCGGCGTCCTCGGCGACGAGATCGCGTTCGGCCACCACCTTCGGAACCTCGCGCTTGCGGGTCCGGGAATGACCGGAAAAGATGTCGCCGCCATAGATGTCACGCCCACTCACCCGAACGAAGGTACCGGTCCCGGCCGCGACCGGCCCGGCACGACGCGGCGCGCGGCGTGAGATCCCCGCAACGGTCACGGCGGGGCATACGGCGGATACGCACACCGCCGATCTTCGGCCGCCGGACCGTGGAACGATTACTGTTGATGTCGTGGCCGCAATCATTTGGCTGGTCGCGGGGATTCTCCTCGCGGCGGCAGAGATGCTCGTCGGTGATCTCACCCTGCTCATGCTGGGGAGCGCCGCACTCGTCACGGCCGGCTGGAGTGGTCTGACCGGGACCGGGGTGGTGGTGGATGCCATCGTCTTCGGCATCACGGCCGCGGCCCTGATTCTGCTGGTTCGCCCAGTTCTGTTGCGGCGCTATGCGACGCCGCCGCCGACGCCGACCAATGTGGACGCATTGCCGGGCAAGACCGCGAAGGTGCTCGAGACGGTCGACGAGAACGGCGGCCGGGTGAAATTGGACGGGGAAGTGTGGAGTGCCCGCCCATTCGACTCGGCGGAGAGCTATTCCGAGGGCACGACCGTCTACGTCATGAGGATCGACGGCGCGCACGCCGTCGTGTGGAAAGGTCCATAACAGATGGCCGTTTTGATAGTCGCCGCCGTCCTGGTGCTGCTGGTCGTGGTGGTCGTGTTCAAGTCGGTGGCGCTGGTGCCGCAGGCGGAGGCGGCGGTCATCGAACGGCTGGGCCGGTATTCGCGCACCGTGTCCGGGCAGCTGACCTTCCTGGTGCCGTTCGCCGACCGCATTCGCGCCAAGGTGGACCTACGCGAGCGGGTGGTGTCCTTCCCGCCGCAGCCGGTGATCACCCAGGACAACCTGACCGTGCAGATCGACTCGGTGGTCTACTTCCAGGTCACCAGCCCGCAGGCCGCGGTCTACGAGATCAGCAATTACATTGCCGCCGTTGAGCAATTGACCATCACCACGCTGCGCAATGTGGTGGGCGGGATGACCCTGGAGGAGACGCTCACCTCCCGCGATCAGATCAACAGCCAGCTGCGCGGTGTGCTCGACGAGGCCACCGGACGCTGGGGGCTGCGGGTGTCGCGCGTCGAGCTCAAGGCCATCGATCCGCCGCCGTCGATTCAGGAATCGATGGAGAAGCAGATGAAGGCCGACCGCGAGAAGCGGGCCATGATCCTGACCGCCGAGGGCCAGCGCGAGGCGTCCATCAAGACCGCCGAGGGTCAGAAGCAGGCGCAGATCCTCTCGGCCGAGGGTTCCAAGCAGTCCGCGATCCTGTCCGCCGAAGGCGAGCGGCAGTCCCGCATCCTGCGCGCCCAGGGTGAGCGCGCCGCGGCCTACCTGCAGGCGCAGGGCCAGGCCAAGGCCATCGAGAAGGTCTTCGCCGCCATCAAGTCCGGCAAGCCCACCCCCGAACTGCTGGCCTACCAGTACATGCAGACCCTGCCGCTGGTCGCCAAGGGCGATGCCAACAAGGTGTGGCTGGTGCCCAGCGACTTCGGCAAGGCCCTGGAGGGGTTCGCCCGCGGCTTCGCCACCAAGGGCGAGGACGGGGTGTTCCGCTACGAGCCCGCGCCCGACGGGGAGACGGCCGAACGGCCCGAGGACGACTCCGACGAGGTCGCCGACTGGTTCAACACCGCCACCGACCCGGCCGCCGAACGCGCCGTGCGCGCCGCCGAGGCCGATGCGCGCACACCGGTGGACACCGCGCTGCCGCAGGGTGCCCGGCTGCGGCCGGACAAGCAGGAAGAGCTGCCGCAGGGGCAGCAGCATCCGCAGGGCCAGCCGCAGCATCCGCAGGGTGAACAGCGACCCCAGACACCGCAGCCGCGCCGTCCGGAGCCGCCCGGCGAGCAGCAGTGGCCGCCGCCCGCGCCGCGCCCCCTGGGCCGCTAGGCGGCCGGCACGACCCCGCCGCCCCACCGGCACGACACGGAGGCCCCCTCGACGCACCGTCGAGGGGGCCTCTCGCGTTACCGATTCCCGAAATACGCGAGCGGAATCACGTTTATTCGGTGACCTCCGCCACAAAACTCGCTCTAAATAACAGAATTGTCATTCCGGATTCCGCCGATTTCATCTGCGATAACGGCGTGAGCAATCCTAATTCTCGATTGTCAATTGCTGCGTGATCACTCTGTGATTCGACGTGATTGTTCCGTTATGGTCGTCTGCGGCTCGGACACAGGCCGAGCCCGACCTCGAACCGCCGAACATCGGTAACCCCGTCCCGCGGTTCGCAGAGCAACCGACATCCCTGGGGACGGGGACCCGCAGCTTTCCTCGAGATCTCGGGCGAGGCGCAGAGCGCGGGCCGCATGGGCGCAGGCCAGGAATCCCCTATGCATCGCAAGTTCAGCACCCGCATGTTCGCCGCCACCGCCGCTGTCGCCGCCATCGCGTCCGTTCCGTTCGCGCTGACCACCGCGACCGCCTCGGCCGAGGGCCACAACTGGGACGCCGTCGCGCAGTGCGAGAGCGGCGGCAACTGGGCCATCAACACCGGTAACGGCTACTACGGCGGCCTGCAGTTCAGCCCGAGCACCTGGGCCGCCAACGGCGGCTCCGGCAACCCGGCCAACGCCAGTCGCGAAGAGCAGATCCGCGTCGCCGAGAACGTCCTGGCCACCCAGGGCCCCGGCGCCTGGCCGGTCTGCGGCGCCCACCTCTGACGCCACCCGAGCCTCATCCGATGGCCCCGTCCGCAATTGCGGACGGGGCCATCGCTTTTCATTCGACTGCGTCGATACACAACCTGAGGCATACTGTGCAGTAGTCATTTTCGCCGACGCCGACGTCGGCGAACCGGGGGGGCATATAGGGCATGACAACGACGCGCAGAGCGATACTGCGAGCGGGTGTACTTCTCCCGCTGGCCACGGCCTGCGCGCCGAATGTCCTCCTGGGTGATCGCGACAAGGTGCGAATCGCGGTGCCCTGGAGCGGATTCGAATTGCTGGCCTTCGATGCGGTTCTCGCCGGCGCTCGCGAGCGTGCCGCGAAACTCGGCATGCGCCGCGAAACACAATTGATCTTGCTCGGCGACGATATCGACACCGCATTCTCGGCGCGGGGCGCATCGGCGCCGGAAATCGTCATGCTGCCGCAAATCGGGCGAATCCGGGAGTTGCTCGCGGACAAGAATTCCCCACCGGCCATCGACAACGAGCTGTGGGAGGACCGGGTCGGACTGCGATACGGGCAGCACTGGGATTATGTGCTGCGCCGCAACGGCTTGCTCGGACGCGACGACGTGCGGTACGGGCTCCCGTTCAAGAGCGCGCAGAAATCGCTGATCTGGTACGACCGGCAAACCTTCGAGACACACGAGAAATCGCTCGGCGCACACGGTTTGGGGGAGCCCGCTGCGTGGACCGTCGCCGACTGGGCGACCGCCATGACGGCCCTGGAGCCCAGCGGCGTGCGCCTGCTGGCCTTCGGCGCGGCCGACGGGTGGGTGGTCACCGACCTCTTCGAGAATCTGCTGCACGCCGAATCGCGCTCGGTGTACACGGAATTGGAGACCGGGACCACGCACTGGCGCTGGGATCAACCGGAGGTGCGGGCCGCCCTGCGCCGCATGGGGGAGCTGTGCGCTCATCCGGCCGCCTTTCCGCGCGGCCTGGCCGTCGCCCTGACGCGGCAATTCCCCGATGCCGTCCGCGACGTCTTCGATCACCGCCGCGCCCTGATGGTCGCCGCACCGGATTTCGCCGAACCCTACGTGCATCGCAGCCTGGTGAACTCGGGCCGCAACACCGGCATCGTCGGCATCCTGCCCTTCCCCGCCCTCTCACCCGGCAGCCAGCGCCCCCTGATCGGCGCCGGCGATGTCATGGTGCTGACCGGCGAGGCCGGCGCCGATGCCCGGATGCTGCTGGCCGAACTGGCCGCACCCGACGCGGCCACGCCATGGATCGACGACATAGGCGGCTTCGTGGTGCCGAACCTGCGCAGCACGCACCGCCATTCCCCGCTCATGGATCCGGTCGCGCGCGAGCTCGATTCCTGGTCCAGCTTCGACCTGTCCGACCGCGTCGGCGCCGCCGGCGGCCGGTGGGGCCTGCGCCGCATCCTCACCGACTTCCTGCTCGACATCGCCGACTCGGGCGTCATGGGAGTCGAGGCCGCCGTGGACCGGGTGATCGCGAAGCTCGACGAGTTCCGGACGGGCGGATCCCCATGACCGCCCCGGAGTTCGACCCGCGCGTCTTCGAAACCCCCGATCTGCGCATGGAACTGGCCACGCGCCGGCTGTCGGGTCCGCTCATCCCCGGCCACCACCCGCGGCGGTGGTTCGGCTGGGCGGTCCGGATCCCGGCCTTCGTATTGATCGGCGTCCTGCTGGTGGCTCCCGTCGGGTGGACGGTCCATCTCGCGATCGATGCCCGGCCCGTGGTGGCGGTCGGCTGCGGCCTCGCCGTCCTGTGCGGGATCGCGGATACCGTCGTGGGCCGGACGCGGCGCTGGCTGTCGATGCTGGGGCTGCTGATCGTCGGCGTGGTGGTGGTCGCGGAATTCGGTGCGGCGGGCGCCTGGGCGTATGTGCGGACGCTGGGCTGGGTGCTGTGGGGAGTGTTCCTGGTATTGCTCGCACTGCTGCTGGCCTGGATCGGCCGCGGCCCGCGCCGGGCGTGGCCGCCGCTGGTCCTGCCGTTCGGAGTCTCCGCGTTCGCCTCGGGCATCGCGTTCCGGCTGATGTTCGAACGGGGCGGGGACGCCGGTCGATTGGACGATGTCGGCGAATACCGGTGGCTGTTCGTCGTCATGCTCGGGCTGGCATTCGCCTGGACCTGGCTGGGTGCGCTGGCCGGGATGTGGCGTGCGGCCATCCTCGGGGTGGAGGCCGATCCCGTGCAGTCGCGGACGATGCACGGGCCGGATGTCGGCGGCTCCGGGCGCGGCGGTTTCGTGCGGCGGCAGGCGCGCCGCCTGCGCAACCAGATCCGCATGCTGCACGAGGCACGCAAGTTGCTGCATCCGACCCTGCTGATGCTCGGGCTGATCGTCGGCGTCGCGGCGGCCCGGGTTTTCGACGTCGTCCTGATCGCGGTGCCGGGCCCGCTGCAACCATCGGCCGAGAGCGCCACCGTGCACTGGTGGTATCTGGCCGGCACGGCGGGATTCGGCGACGGGTACGCGGCCGCCTACGCACTGCCGCTGGCCGTCCTCATCGGCCTGACCGCATGGGTGTTGCAGCCCGATATGCGCCGCTACCGCAGACCTGGACCGGAAACCCGTGCCCCGGACCGGGATTCGGATCGGCCGCGGCTGTCGTGGCGGTCATGGCTGTGGCGATTGCTGCTGCTGACGCCGGTGCTGTTCCCGATCGGCTGGCTGATCTGGGTGGCGCTGCGGCAATCGCGTGGCTTCGGCGCCGAAGGCGTGCGCTGGGCGTGGAGCGATGCCGCGCTGTGGCGTTCGCTCGAGACCACACTGTGGGTGAGCTCGCTGGCGACCCTGGTGGTGGTGACCGCCGCCGTGCCGGTCGCCTTCCTGCTGGCCGAACTCGCCCCGGGGCAATGGATATCGCGCATCGCGGTGCCGTTGGTGGTGATCCTCACCGTCATGCCCGCGCAGCTCTACGGCGGCCCGATCCGGACCCTGCTGGATGCGTGGGGCCTGTCCGGCAGTCGCATTCCGCTGATCTTCGTGCACGCGGCCGCCGGTCTGCCCATGGCGATTCTCATTCTGCGCGGCGCGCTACTGGCGCCGCCGGATTCGCCGGCCGCCGACGCGTTGCACGGATTGGCAAGGCCCGCAACGATTCGGCGGCGGTTCCTGGAGCTGGCCGGCCCGGCGATCGGGGCGGTGGCGGTCCTGGAATTCATTCAAGTGTGGAACGACTTCTTCATCGGCCTGCTGATCGGCGGTGTCGGCGAAACCCCGTGGTCGCGGCTGCTGTGGGGCGAGGCCCGCCAATTCCACGAGAATGCGAGCCATCTCGCGGCGGGCGCACTGCTGTCGGCGATCCTGCCCGTCGTCCTGCTGCTGTGCACGTGGCGGCGATGGGTGGTGCCCGGCATTACGGGGGTGCGGCAATGACCCAGCCGGAGCGACCCAGCGGACAGTCGCCGTTGATCGCCACACCCCGGTCATCGCTGTGGCGCGGCTTCCTCGCCACGGCCTCGGCGGTCGCCACCGCGCTCATCTACCAGCTGGCCCGCACCCTGGTGGTGGACGCCTTCGGTGACAATCCCGCGGTGAAGCCGTACCTGCAGGCCCTGCTGTGGCTTCCGGTCGTGATCGTCGCACCGGCCGGCGCGTATGTGCTGTACCGGTCCGCGGGCGTGATGCGGGAACGGCGCCGGCGTGCCCGGGAGGCGGATGTGCTGGCCGGCTTGACCGGGCCGGGACCGATTGCGGTCGAGGGCAGTTCGGAGGAACGGCAGGGGATTCGTCCCGGTGTCAACGCGGTGGTGCAGCAGGACGGCGTCAACGCGGTGATACGGGTGCTGCGGACGTCGCCCGTGGAGACATACTGCCGGACCGGATTCATGGTCATGCTGGGCGCGATGGTGGAGGCGCCGGCCCGCATACCCGCCAGTGCGGCGCAGCAATGGAATCCACCGCCCGGAGCCCCCGCCGTCGTGCTCGCCGAGCTCTTCACGCGCGGCGAATTGCGGCTGGACGGCCCCGATGGATACCGGCGGACTCGCGACGAGTCCGAGACAATGCCGGATGCGCCGGACGCCGTGGTCGCCGCCATGCGCGCGGCCGCGCTGCCCGCGCTGCTCGCCCACCACGCCGACCGTGCGAGCCGGTGGACGATCGCCCTCGACACCGTCGCGCTCGGCGCCGCTGCCCGCCGATGGTTCGAGCGGGAGGGACCCGCCCTGCGGAGCCTGGTCATCGACTGCGGTGCGCCCACCGCGCCGATCCTGCCCGCCTCCGCCGTCCACGACCTGGCGCGGATCGCGGACGCGCTCGACGCTTGGTACGGGCAGCTCGGCGCGGACGAGGACGGCCCGCCGCCCGCCGCGGGTCTGAGCCTTCCGAATGCCCTGCTGCGCATACGGGGCATCGAGAACGAAACGGCGGCACAAGAATTGGCGGCCATCCGACGCGGCACCGACTTCGGGCCGCAGCGAAAGCGCGCCCGCGGGCGGTTTCGCTCGAGTCTGGCCGCCCGCAAGGAACATCGCCGCGCCCAACGCCTGCTCCGCCCGGCTCCCGTGCCCGCGCCGGGCCCCGGAGTATCAGCGGCCGTCGCGCGGGCCGGTGCGGTGCAGCGCCGTCTGGCGACCGCGGAACGGTCCTTCGAGTCCGCGTGGTGGCTGCTGCCCCGCGCGGACATCAAAGGAGAGGTGTGCACCCTGGTGAATCTCGCCGTCGTGCATATTCACCAGGGCCGCTACGACGCCGCCGGCGATCGCCTGGAACTCGCCGAGGCATTGACCCGCAATGGCATCGACCCCGCCGGCCGCGCCCACACCCACGAAACGATGGGCGTGATGATGTGGGCGAAGAAGGAACCGGAAGCCGCGGCGCGCTGCTGGCAGTCCGCCCTGCGCGACTACCGCGCCCTCCGCGACAACCCCGGAATCGCCCGCTGCCTGCAACATCTCGGCTCGGCCGCGGTGGCCGCGCCACGCCGTCTCGGCGGCCTCCTGCTGACGGGCGACGATCGTCTGACCGCCGCCGAAGTCCTACGCCAGGCCACCGGCTGGCTGGCCGAGGCCGAGCGCCTCGGCACGAGCACCCGCCTCGCCCGTGATTACCGCCTGGAAGCCGTGAGCTCGCTACCCGCGCCCATCACCCCGCTGAGCGCAATCGACCGCTGGCCCTTGCCGGACGGCGAAAGCACGTGACGGAAGCCGTTCCGCCGGACGCCTCCTCCGCATCGTCGACCCGCTCCTGTGCGTCGGTGGCGTCGATCTCGGCGAGCACGGTCCCACCCGGCAGCTTCGTGGAGCGATATTTGTTCTCGCCTTTGTCAGAGGGGCCGTGCAGGTGATCGGGCGGCGAGCCGTTCCCATTCGTCCAAGCGACGTATGCGCCGCGGGTGCAGACTGGCTTCATGACCTTGACCTGGCAAGACGTCGTGGCGCTCGCGACCACGCTCCCGGCGGTGGAGGAAGGGACCTGGTGGCGGAGTCCGGGGCTGAATGTGGCCGGGAAGAGTTTCGCGCGGTTGCGGAGCGAGGCCGAGGGCGGGCTGGTGTTGCGGTGTGAGCCGGAGGAGAAGGAGGCGCTGCTCGCTTCGGGGGATGACGCCTTCTACACCACGCCGCACTATGACGGGTCGCCGTACATTCTCATCGACCTGGATCGGGTGGATGAGGATCAGTTGCACGAGTTGATCGACAGTGCGTGGTGGCTGTCGGCGCCGGCCAGAATCCGCAAGCAGCGCGAACGCGACAATGCCGCGGGGTGATTCGCTGCTCAGCAGAAGGTGATGAGGGTTCTGTTCGTCACCGAGACTCGGGCCGCCTCGTAGAAGAGCAGCCAGGTTTCTCGTTCGCGGTAGAAGGGGTGCTCGTCGTCATCGCCGTGTTCGGCCAGGATCCTGGCGATTTCGGCATCCGATAGTTCGTCGTCGACCAGGGTGATTCCGAGGTAGGGGGCGACGTATTCCAGTTCGCGCAGCAGTCCGTCGCTGGATCCGACCATGCCGCCGGGCAGGCCCAGCTCCTCGTCGGGGAAGAGCACCTCGTCGAAATCCACCGGTACGTAATAGCCTTCGCAGTCCGAATGGCACAGCAGATGTGATTCGAACATGTACATGAGGCTGTCCACCGCCCCGTCTTCGGTGGGATCCTCGCCCTCCGCGACGGGAGTGAGCGGCTCGTCCGGGTACTTGTGGGCGCGTGCGTAGGCGCGGCGCAGGTAGTGCACGAAGCTGTAGGGAACACTGCCGACCGTGTCTCGCTCGGTCGCCGGGCCGTGCGTCGTCGCTTCGTGATGCGGCGAAATTCCTTCTTGCAGTAGCAGATCGTTGAGGGCGCGCAGCTGGTCGCGCAGTTCGTCGACCTCCTCGGGATAGTCGGTGTCCTGCAGTGCGTCGGCGAAAACATGTGTCGCTACGGCCAATCCCATGCGGGTGAGGCTAGCGGGCCGCACCGACATCCGCGGGCGGCCCACAGCAAAGCTGATCTTCGCATCGGGGAACCACCCTGAGGGGACCCGGATCCGGCACCCGCACGGCGCCCTGAAATTAGCCCTATTCAGGTGTTTTCCCTGCGAAATCACATGCGATTCCCAGGAAATGGGTCTTCCATCGAAGGTGTGCGCCGCACTCCGGCGCACCTCGTCCGAGAGAGGAATCGCCATGCCCGCCAAGTCGATCTTCACCGCCCGCCGCACCGCCGCACGGGTTCTCGTCGCCGGGATGCTGGCGGTGGTTCCTCTCGCCACCGTCGCCGCCACCGCGAGTGCGCACGCCGATACCCCGCCCGCGAGCACCGTCCCGGATCCGGGCACCGATCCGGCGATCATGCTGCTGCTGAACCAGACCCCGCCGGACATGGTCAATCTGCAGCAGCGCCACCAGAACCGGCCCTGCCCCTAATTCGGGAGCGCTTCCAATTCCCGGTCGGGATCGCCCTCCGGCGTGCCGAGCCGGCTGTCGAGAACCAGCCCCGCGACGCCGAGCAGCACGCACAGCGCGGTCACGATGATCTGCCCGGCATCGGTTTGCCCGGTGAGGGCATTGCCGAGCATGACGGTGGCCACCGTGCCCGGCAGGATGCCCACGACCGTGGCGAGAAAGTAGGGCAGCATCCGCACCGAGGACAGCGCCGCGCAGTAGTTGACCACCGCGAACGGCGCGAAGGCGATGAGCCGCAGTGATCCGACCGCGAGCCAGCCGCGGCGGGCCAGGCGGGCGTCCACCGCCCGCACGGTCGGATGGGTGAGGCGCGCGCGGACCCGCTCCTTGTCGAGCATGCGGACCAGCAGCAGCGCCAGCACCGCGCTCACGGTGGTGGCCGCGACGGCCAGCGACAGTCCCCGCGCCGACCCGAACAGCATGCCCGCGCTCAGGGTGAAGACCGTGCGCGGGAACGGGAGAATGCACACCAGGGTGTGCACCACGAAGAACACCAGCGGCAGCCACGGGCCCACCGAATCGGCCCATACCCGAATCTGCTGCGGTCCGGGATGCGGTGCGAACGCGGCCAGCGCCAGCACCGCCACGCCTGCGAGCAGCAGTGCCAGCACGCGCGGTTGCCGCAGCCGCGCGAGCAGTTCGGGCAGTCGGCTCAGCGGTCGGCGGCGGCGCTCGAGCGGCGCGGGCGGGCTTGTTGGCACCGCGCCAGGTTACCCGCCGGTAGCGAGACTCGGGCGACAGTAATCGGAAAGGTGTGGTTAGCATCAGGGGAAAGACGATGAATGCTCGTTAACCGAAGTGCCCGCTGAGCTGTGTGAATGCGGTCGAAAGCGGGCATTGAAGTCGGGGAGTGGAAGAAGGAACAGCAGCTATGCCGATTGCTTCAGACCCGGACGCCGATCCGGTGCCCGGGTACGCCGCCTGGCGCAAGGGTGTCGCCGGAGTGCTGGCCAAGGCCCGCAGGGTGGACGTATCGGAACTGCCGGAAGAGCCGGAGAAGCTGCTCGCGGTCTCGACCTACGACGGGCTCACGGTCAACCCGCTGTATACCCGCCGTGACGAGCTGCCCGAACAGCCGCTGCCCGGGCAATTCCCGTTCGTGCGCGGCGGAGACGCCACCCGCGACGTGCATCGCGGCTGGTTCGTGAACCAGCGCTTCGGCGGGCCGGACGCCGAGGCCGTCAACGCGACGATCATGGGCGCGCTGGAGAACGGCGTGAGCGCGATCGGGCTGGGCGTGGGGGAGCGCGGCGTCCCGGTCGCCGGGATTCCGGCCGCCCTGTCGGGCCTGCTGTTCGAGCTGGCCCCGCTGACCCTGGACGCCGGCCCCGACGTGACCGAGGCTGCGGCCCAGGTGTTCTCGGTGCTCGACGGCTATACCGTGGAGAACCGCAAGGACATTCGCGTGCAGCTGGGCGCGACCCCGCTGACGAGCTTGTTCGCCGGAACCGCGGCCATCGACCTGGACGGCGCGATCGCCCTCGCCCAGCAGGCGGTGGCCCGGCCCGAAACGGTGCGCGCGATCACGGTGTGCGGCGTCGCCTTCCACAACGCGGGGGCCTCCGACGCCCAGGAACTGGGTGCGGCCGTGGCCGCGGGCCTGGAGTACCTGCGCGCGCTCACCGACGCGGGCGCGGACATCGTGGATGCCCTCGAACAGCTGGAATTCCGCTTCGCCGCCACCGACGACCAGTTCGAGACCATGGCCAAATTCCGTGCCGCCCGGCGACTCTGGGCGCGCGTGGCACAGGTCTGCGGCGCGCCCGACTACGGCAACGCGCCCCAGCACGCCATGACCTCCCCGGCCATGATGACCCAGCGCGATCCGTGGGTGAACATGCTGCGCACCACCCTCGCCGCCTTCGGCGCCGGCGTCGGCGGCGCGGACATCGTCACGGTGCTGCCCTTCGACAATGCCCTGCCCGCCGGGGAACTCGGTGTCTCGCAGGCGTTCTCCGAGCGCATGGCCCGCAACACCCAGTTGCTGCTGCTCGAGGAATCCCACCTCGGCCACGTGCAGGATCCGGGCGCGGGCTCCTGGTACGTCGAATCCCTCACCGACGCGCTGGCCGCCAAGGCGTGGGAGTTCATGCAGGAGCTGGAGTCCGCCGGCGGCTACCTGGCCGCCCTGGAGTCCGGACTGCTCGCCGAGCGCATCGCCGAGACCAAGGCCGAGCGCGATGCCGATGTGGCGCACCGCAAGACGGCCGTCACCGGCGTGAACGAATTCCCGAACCTGGCCGAGGAACCGCTGTCGGAGGCGGCGCGGCTGGCGAGCCCGGAGTCGAGCTACGGCGCGGCCTTCGAGGCCCTGCGCAATCGCAGCGACGCCTACCTGGTCGCCAATGGCGCACGGCCCAAGGCGCTGCTGGTGCCGCTGGGTCCGGTCTCGGAGCACAATGTGCGGGTCACCTTCACGGCCAACCTCCTCGCGTCGGGCGGTATCGAATCGATCAACCCGGGCGCGCTGGTCGGGGCCGGGATCGGTGCGGCGGCAACCGAATCCGAAGCCACCCTCGCGGTGCTGTGCGGTTCCGACGCCCGCTACGGCTCCGATGCCGGTGCGGCCGTGGCGGCGCTGCGAGAAGCGGGCGTGACCACGGTCCTGCTGGCCGGTCCCGAGAAGGCGGTCGCCGACCTGTCCGGCGCGCAGCGGCCGGACGGATTCCTGACGGCGCGGATGGATGCGGTGACGGCGCTGTCCGGCCTGCTGGAAAAGCTGGGAGCATAGAGATGAGTGACATCAAGCATCTGATCGGCAATTTCGCCGAGGTTCCGCTCGGCGAGCCCGCGGACGCCACGGTCGAGGCCACCGCGGTGGACGCCTTCGTCAAGGAGGCCGCGGCCGCCAACAACTATGCGCCCGAACAGCTCACCTGGGCGACGCCCGAAGGCATCGACGTCCCACCGGTTTTCACCAAGGCCGACCGGGATGCCATTGCCGCCGCGGGCTATCCGCTCGACAGCGTGCCCGGCGTGGCCCCGTTCGTGCGCGGCCCGTACCCCACCATGTACGTGAACCAGCCGTGGACGATCCGCCAGTACGCCGGTTTCTCCACCGCCGCCGACTCCAATGCCTTCTACCGCCGCAACCTGCAGGCGGGCCAGAAGGGCCTGTCGGTGGCCTTCGACCTGGCCACCCACCGCGGCTACGACTCCGATCACCCGCGCGTCACCGGCGATGTGGGCATGGCCGGTGTGGCCATCGACTCCATCCTGGACATGCGGGAGTTGTTCGATCACATTCCGCTGGACCAGGTCTCGGTGTCGATGACCATGAACGGCGCGGTGCTGCCCATTCTGGCGCTCTACGTCGTGGCCGCCGAGGAGCAGGGCGTCAAACCCGAACAGCTGGCCGGAACCATTCAGAACGACATTCTGAAGGAGTTCATGGTCCGCAACACCTACATCTACCCGCCCAAGCCGTCCATGCGGATCATCTCCGACATCTTCGCCTTCACCTCGGCCAAGATGCCGAAGTTCAACTCGATCTCCATCTCCGGCTACCACATTCAGGAAGCCGGTGCGACCGCCGACCTGGAGCTGGCCTACACCCTCGCCGACGGCGTCGAATACATTCGCGCCGGCATCGAGGCGGGCATGGAGGTCGACAAGTTCGCCCCGCGCCTGTCGTTCTTCTGGGCCATCGGCATGAACTTCTTCATGGAGGTCGCCAAGCTGCGCGCCGGCCGCCTGCTGTGGAGCGAGCTGGTCGCCAAGTTCGAGCCAAAGAGCGCCAAATCCCTTGCGCTGCGGACTCATTCGCAGACCTCGGGCTGGTCGCTCACCGCGCAGGACGTGTTCAACAATGTGGCCCGCACCTGCGTGGAGGCCATGGCCGCGACCCAGGGCCACACCCAGTCGCTGCACACCAACGCCCTCGACGAGGCGCTGGCCCTGCCGACGGACTTCTCCGCCCGCATCGCCCGCAACACCCAGCTGCTCATCCAGCAGGAGTCCAACACCACCCGGCCCGCCGACCCGTGGGGCGGCTCCTACTACGTGGAATGGCTGACCCACCAGCTCGCCGAGCGCGCCCGCGCGCACATCGCCGAGGTGGAGGCGCACGGCGGTATGGCGCAGGCGATTTCGGAAGGCATCCCGAAACTGCGCATCGAGGAGGCCGCCGCCCGCACCCAGGCGCGCATCGACACCGGCCAGCAGCCGGTCATCGGCGTCAACAAGTACCAGGTCGAAGAGGACACTCCGATCGAGGTGCTCAAGGTCGACAACACCCGCGTGCGCGCCGAGCAGAACGAGAAGCTGAAGCGGCTGCGCGCGGAACGGGATTCGGCCGAGGTGGAGAAGGCCCTGGCCGAATTGACCCGCGCCGCAGCCTCCTCCGAGGGCGGCATGGCGAACAACCTCCTCGCCCTGGCCATCGACGCCGCGCGCGCCAAGGCCACCGTCGGCGAGATCTCCGACGCCCTGGAAAAGGTCTACGGCCGCCACCAGGCCGAAATCCGTACGCTCTCCGGCGTTTACCGAGAAGAGGCGGGCAAGGTGACCAATATCAGCCGTGCCATCGATCTGGTCGAGGAATTCGCCGAAGCCGAGGGCCGCCGCCCCCGCATCCTGGTCGCCAAGATGGGCCAGGACGGCCACGACCGCGGCCAGAAGGTGATCGCCACCGCCTTCGCCGACCTCGGCATGGACGTCGATGTGGGCCCGCTGTTCCAGACCCCCGAAGAGGTGGCCCAGCAGGCGGCCGACAACGACGTGCACATCGTCGGCGTCTCCTCCCTGGCGGCAGGCCACCTCACGCTGGTGCCCGCCCTCCGGCAGGCACTCGCCGACGTCGGCCGCCCCGACATCATGGTCATCGTCGGCGGCGTCATCCCACCCGGCGACTTCGCCGAACTCTACGAAGCCGGCGCGGCCGCCATCTTCCCGCCCGGCACCGTGATCGCCGACGCGGCCGTCGACCTCATCAAGAAACTGGCCGAATCCCTGGGCCACGAGATCGGCACCGGCGCGGCCGAATGAGCAGCCATGCGCGCAGGCAGCGGCGCACCGTGACCATCGAGTGCGCCACTGGCTCGCGAAGTGGGCACGGTATGAGCGGTCGATGCCGCGCGTGGGAGTGTGGCGTGAATGCGCGGCGGTCCGCCTCCTCGGGGAAGGGCAGGGCATGAACGACGCCGCACGGCGAGCCGAGGGCGGACACGGCCCTCGGCTCGGAACTACGGCGGGCGTCGCGATGCCCGGCGGCGTAACCCCGGCGGCGGCCGGCGGGGCGCGGCGGACGATCGATGTGGACGCTCTCGCGGAGCAGATCCGCGGCGGGCAGCGTGCCGCGCTGGCGCGGGCGATCACCCTGGTCGAATCCACGCGCGCGGATCATCGGGAGCTGGCCCAGCAGTTGCTGCTGCGGCTGACCCCGGCCGAGGACACGGTCGTGTCCAATCGGGTGGGGATCACCGGTGTGCCGGGCGTGGGCAAATCGACCTTCATCGATGCGCTCGGCATGTACCTGATCGGTGAAGGCCATCGGGTCGCGGTGCTGGCGGTGGATCCGTCCTCGACGCGCACCGGCGGTTCGATTCTGGGCGACAAGACCCGCATGGCCCGGCTGGCGGTGGAGCGGGACGCGTTCATCCGCCCGTCGCCGACCGCGGGCACGCTCGGCGGCGTCGCCAAGGCCACGCGCGAGACGATCGTGCTGCTCGAGGCGGCCGGTTACGACGTGATCCTGGTGGAGACCGTCGGTGTCGGGCAGTCCGAGGTCACCGTGGCCAATATGGTGGACGTGTTCTGCTTCCTCACCTTGGCTCGGACCGGCGATCAGTTGCAGGGGATCAAGAAGGGTGTGCTCGAGCTGGCGGACCTGGTCGCGGTGAACAAGGCCGACGGCAAGCACGAGCTGGAGGCCAAGACCGCCGCGCGCGAACTCAGTGGCGCCATGCGCTTGATTCACCCGCGTGAATCACTGTGGCATCCACCGGTATTGACGATGAGTGGGTTGAACGGCACGGGGCTGGACCGGTTCTGGGATGTGGTGCTCACTCATCGCCGAGTGCTCACCGAGGCAGGGGAATTCGCGGAGAAGCGCCGACGGCAGCAGATCGACTGGACCTGGACCATGGTGCACGACAACCTGCTTCGCCGGCTGACCGACAATCCGGCGGTGAAAGCTCTTCGCCCCCAGGTGGAGAAGCAGATTCGTGACGGTTCGCTCACGCCCGCACTGGCCGCGGAGGAGATTCTGCGCGCCTTCGACGCGAGAGGTTGATCGATGCCGGACGAGCAGGTGCGGTTCCGGGACGGTGCGGCCGGTGACGCGGAGGCGATCGCCGCATTGCACACCGCGAGCTGGCGCACGGCCTATGCGGGGATCATGCCGCAGGACTACCTCGAGGGACCGCTGCTCGAAGAACGCCGGGCCCTGTGGCGTGGCCGCCTCGCCGGGGGCGGCGCGTCCGGCCATCTGATCATTGCCGAATCCGGGGCTGACCTGGCCGGATTCGCGTACCTCATGCCGCGCGCGGACGGCCGGATCCTCATCGACAACCTGCACGTCCACCCCGGCCGCAAGCGTTCCGGCTTGGGCGGGCGGCTGCTGCGCCGCGCCTTCGAGTGGGCGGCCGCCGCGCATCCGGGCAGCGTGGTCTACCTGGAAGTCCTCGCCGACAACGCCCCGGCCATCGCCTTCTACGAACGGCACGGCGGCCGCCGAACCGACCGTCGCACAGCGGTTTTCCCGCAGGGCTTTGCGCTGGACGAGTACGAGTACAGCTGGCCGCAGGTAGTCCCCGCCGATCTTGGTGGCCGGAATTAGGTAGGCAACTACTCGCGCGTAAATGTGTGAGATGTCTGAATCTGGGAATTAGGAAAACGGTTCCTACCCCAGGGAGTTCGACATGAATAGCGCCGATGCGGTCCGCCGACCGGTGAGTCGGCCGGGAACACTGCCACACTTCGCGGTGTGCGTCGCCGACATCACCGTCGACGGCGGCACGTCGATGCCGATGCTGTGCCTGCTCACCCCCGATGGTGAGCTCATGGTCCCGACCGGCTGGCAGGATCCACTCGTCGAAGAGGGAATCGAGCACGAGGTGCAGGTGGAGTTCCGCCCGCAGTGGGCCGAACTGCACCCGGACCAACTGGTGCCGCCGGTTCCCGAGGAATACCCGCTGTGGCGACTGAAAGCGCGTGTCCCGCTGGCCGGTCGTGAGATGAAGCCGGTCCGGCTGCGCGTGTCCTCGGGGGTTCCGAAGTCGCTGAGCTCCGGAATACCCCGGCGCGTCCCCGACGGCACCGTTCGGCACTACCTGCTGCGGCTCGGGGCCGCGGCGGCGGGCCTGCTCTCCGCCTATTTTCTGGGCCGCCTGGTGCTGCGCGTCTACCGCGCGGTCGCCGCGCGCCTGGCCCAGCGACGCTGATCCTGTTCTCCGAAGCCCGGCCGCCGCAGCCCGATTGCGGCCGCCGGGCTCGCTGCCGGCGGCTGTGAAACTGCCTTCTTTCTGCGATGACGGCGTGTTCCTACTATCTGTACTCCGGATTGATTACGTCGCGACAAAACTTCCACCCGCCCCGCAATCGAGGGCGATCCTGAAAGCAGCGGCGCTGGTCTCGCGGCGCGCGATGCCGGCGCGGCACGGCATTGCGTTCAGGAAGGAGCGCCGTCATGAACCCCGAGACCCCCGCTGCCGAACCCAAACGGCCCGCCGCCTATCCGGTGCAGCTGCGCGGTGATCTGGACGAGCCACTATCGCGCTGGTTGTGGCTGGTGAAGTGGATCCTCGCGATTCCGCACTATCTGATTCTCATCCTGCTGTGGATCGGCTTCCTGCTGCTGACCATCGTGGCGTTCTTCGCCATTCTGATCACCGGCAAATACCCGCGGTCCCTCTTCGATATCAATGTCGGCATCATGCGCTGGTCGTGGCGGGTGCTGTTCTACAGCTACAACGCGCTCGGAACCGACCGGTATCCACCGTTCTCGCTGCATTCCGACGACACCTATCCGGCCGACCTGTCCGTGGAGTATCCGGAGCAGTTGTCCCGCGGCCTGGTGCTGGTGAAGTGGTGGCTGCTGGCGATCCCGCACTACCTGATCGTGTGGGCCATGACCAGCGGAACTCTGGTCATCGACGTGGACTCCGACTACTTCAACTTCATGCCCGCGCTGCTCGACGTGCTGGTCCTCATCGCCGCCATCGCGCTGCTGTTCACCGCCCGCTATCCCCGCGGCGTCTTCGACTTCGTGCTGGGCGTCAACCGCTGGTACTACCGGGTGCTCGCCTACGCCGCGCTCCTGCGGGACGACTATCCGCCGTTCCGTCTCGATCAGGGCGCGCGCGAACCCGCACTCTGAAGATTCTTCGCGCAACCGGACCGCACGGGCGGATCATCGAAAGGAGAGGGCCACGCGATACCGGAAGTGAGATCGAAGCGATGGGCGGGCACGATCAGGTCGAAACCGGCACGCAGACTCCGCATGTCGGGGACGCGTCCGGACAAGGGGGGCAGACGCCCGCTCATGTCGACGGGCAGGTGGCCGCGCACCTGCCCGCCGGCCCGCCGGGTCAGGACCCGCGCTGGACGGTGGGGGAGAACCCCTTGCGGCACAACGTATCCGACATCTCGGTCTTCACCATCGGCGCCGGCGCGGTCGCGACCCGCGGCGTGCCCGAGGAGTCCGAGGCCGGGGCCGGACCCGAGACGCTGATCTCGGGTGTGTACATCGGCGCTGGTCCGGAGCAACATTTGCTGGAGGGGCCGCGCTGGACCCGGGTCGATGTGGATCCGCCTCAGGCGGCGCAGCGTTTTCTCGACCTGTACGGCGGTGTACTGCATCGTGTGGAAGCGGTGGGAGACGGCACCTTTCGCAGTATCCGGTTCGCCTGCGCGGACCGGCCCGGGGTGCTGGTGATGCGCGTGGAGACCGCGCGCGAGCTGAACCCGGGTCCGCCGGTGCGGAGACCGGGCATCGAGTCCGGCGTGCGCACCGCCGACATCGACATCGATGACCTCGCTCCCGATGTCGAAACCCGCTGTCTGCGTGTGGAATCCGATATCGATGGCGCGGTGGTGACGGCGGGTGCGCAGCAGTGCACCGCGGCCGGGCTGGACCGGATCGCGGCCGTGGTCGCGGATTCCGCGGCGGGCGACGGCGCGGCCAGATCGCGGCGCATGCTCACCCGGGCCTGGGAAACCGGGGTTGACAGCTTGTTGACTTCCCACCGCGCGGCCTGGGCGCGCCGCTGGGCCACCACCGGGATCGATCTTCCCGATGATCCCGAGACCGAGATGGCCGTCCGCTTCGCCCTGTTCCAGCTGTGGTGCAATGCGGGCGCACACGGCGAGAACGCGATCGGCGCGCGTGGCCTGTCCGGTTCCGGGTACAGCGGTCACGTGTTCTGGGACTCGGACGTATTCGTGCTGCCCGCCCTGGTCAGCATGGATCCGGACGCGGCTGCCGCCATTGTCGCCTACCGGGTGAACCGCCTGCCCGCCGCGCGCGAACGCGCCGCGGCCGAGGGCCGGCGCGGCGCGCGCTTCCCCTGGGAGTCGGCCCTGGACGGCACCGATGTCACCCCGCGCAGCGGATTCCTCGGCGGCATACCGGTTCCCATCCTCACCGGCACCCGCGAGGAGCACATCACCGCCGACGTCGCCTGGGCCGCACACCATTACGCCGAATGGACCGGCGACACCGAGTTCCTGGAGACCACCGCCCGCGACCTGCTCGTCGACACCGCCCGCTACTGGGCCTCCCGCTTCGACGAGGATTCCGAAGGCCGCGCGCACATCTCGAACATCATCGGCCCGGACGAGTACCACGAATCCGTCGACGACAATGCCTACACCAATGTGATGGCCCGCTGGAATCTGCGCCGCGCCGCGCGGCTGCAGCCGCGAAACGCCATGGAGGCCGGTGAATTCGCGCAATGGCGCGACCTGGCCGACCGGGTGGTCGATCAACTGTATCCCGACGGCCGCTATCAGCAGTTCACCGGCTATTTCAGCCTGGAACCGCTGCTCGCCGCCGACGTCTCCCGCCCGCCGCTGGCCGCCGACGTGCTGCTGGGCCAGCAGCGCGTGGCCCGCTCGAAGCTGATCAAACAGCCCGACGTGCTGATGCTGCACCACCTGATCCCCGAGGAGCTCGAACCCGGATCGCTGCAGGTCAACCTCGACTACTACGCCCCGCACACCACCCACGGCTCCTCGCTCTCACCCGCGATCATGGCCGCCCTGCTGGCCCGCGCGGGCCGCCCGGACGAAGCCCTGGAACTGCTGCGCGCCGCGCTGCGCCTGGACCTAGACGATCGCACCGCCAGCACCGCCTCCGGCCTGCACATGGCCACCCTGGGCGGGGTCTGGCAGGCGCTGCTCGCCGGTTTCGCGGGCGCGCGGGTGCAGGACGGCGTGCTGTCCCTGCATCCCGAATTGCCCAGCGCCTGGCGCGAACTCGGGATCGCCTTCCGCTGCCTGGGCCGCCGCGTGCGGCTGCGGATCACGCCGCGCGGTGTCGGCGTGCGCACCGACGGGCCGATCCGGGTGGCGATCGGAAAGCGGTCGCCGGTCGTGGTGACCGGCGACATGTGGTGTCCCTGGTCGGAGGAGGAACACAGTGAATGACATCCTGGTCCAGCCCACGGACGCGGCCACGACGGTGGCCGCCTCCCTCGCCGATATCCTGGCCGCGCGGGTCCGCCCGGTCGCCGCGGGCGCGTCGGAAGCGGAGTTCCTGCGCGATCTCGGCCATCCGGACGTCGTGCTCGGCGTCGCCGCCCTGGACGGGGGTGGCTGGCCGATTGTCGAAGGGTCGGCCAAACCCGTTGTGCTGGTGCCGCATTCGCTGCGGCTCGGCGCGGACGTGATCAAGCGCGTGCTGGTGCCGCTGGACGGCACCGAGGAAGCCGCGCACGCCGTCGCCGAAGCGGTGTGCCTGTTCCGGGCCGCCGGCACCGAGATCATCGTGCTGCACGTGTTCGACCGCGCCACCGTGCCCGCCTGCTGGGATCAGCCCGCGCACGCCCGCTCGGCCTGGGAGGAGGAGTTCCTGGCGCGCCACTGCGTCCCGTTCTTCGACGGCCCGCCGCCGCTGGTGACGCTGCGCAGCGGCCATCCCGGCGAGAATGTCGTCCAGGTCGCCGAGGACGCCGCCGATCTGATCATTCTGGGCTGGTCGCGGCGGCTGCTGCCGGGGCGCGCCCAGACCGTGCGCACCGCCATCGCCGGGGCCTGTGTGCCGGTCATGCTGGTGCCCACGCACGCGCCGGCGCAGCAGACCAGCTGGGTGACACGGCAGGGCGCGGCGGTATGACCGACCGCGATCCCGACGAACCGGTCATCGACGCCCGGCTGCACGATGCGGTCATCTTCGATATGGACGGCGTGGTCACCGATACCGCCTCCATTCACGCGGCCGTGTGGACCGTGCTGTTCGACGAGTTCCTCGCCCGCCTGCCCGCCGCGCCGGAGGAGAATCACTCCCCGTTCACCCGCGCGGACTACCTGCGCCACGTGGACGGCAAGCCGCGCTACCGCGGCGTCGCGGATTTCCTTGCCGCGCGCGGCATCTCGCTGCCCTGGGGTGAGCCCTCCGATTCCGAGGGCGCGAATACCGTGTGCGGCCTGGGTAATCGCAAGGACCGGTTGTTCCGGACCCGCATCGCGAGCACCGGGGTCCCGGTCTTCCACTCGACGGTGGCGCTGGTGCGGGAACTGAAGGCCGCGGGCGTGGCCACGGCCATCTTCTCCGCGAGCCGCAATGCCGCCGAGGTGCTCTCGGCCGCCGGTATCGGCGATCTGTTCACCGTGCGTGTCGACGGCGTGGTCGCCGACGAGCTCGGCCTGACCGGAAAACCCGATCCCGACATGCTGATCGAGGCCGCCCGGCGGGTGCACGCCGAGCCCGGCGCGACGGTGGTCGTCGAGGACGCGGCCGCCGGGGTGGAGGCGGGCAAGCGCGGCGGTTTCGCCCTGGTGATCGGCATCGACCGCGGCGGCAATGGCGAGAGCCTGCGCGCGGCCGGGGCCGATCTGGTCGTCGAGGATCTCGCCGAGGTCGACTTCGGCGGCCTGTGAGCGGCCGCCGGGTTCGGCACACCGGGTGAGACCGAGCGGTACTGTCGGGATCTGATGAACCGATATGCGGTATCGCTGCTGCCCGGCCTCGACCAGTTCCGCGGGTATCGCCCGGCCTGGCTGCGCGCCGACGCGCTGGCCGGGATCACGGTGGCCGCCTATCTGATTCCCCAGGTGATGGCCTACGCGACGCTGGCCGGCCTGCCGCCGGTCGTCGGCTTGTGGTCGACCATCGCCCCGCTGCTGGTGTACGTCGTGCTGGGCACGTCGAAACGGTTGTCCGTCGGCCCGGAATCCACCACGGCGCTCATGACCGCGGTGGCGCTGGCGCCGCTGGCGGCCGGGGACGCCGGACGCTACGCGGCCCTGGCCGCCGCGCTCGCGCTGCTGGTGGGCGTGCTCGGCATGGCCGGCGCCTTCGCCCGCCTGGGGGTGCTGGCCGATCTGCTGTCGCGGCCGGTGCTGGTCGGCTATCTCGCGGGCACGGCCGGAATCATGATCGCCAGCCAGCTCGGCAAGGTGACCGGCGTCGAGGTGGACGGCGGGACCATTCCCGAGCAGGTGCGCTCCTTCGCCGCGCATATCGAGGACCTGCACTGGCAGACGACGGTGCTCGCCGCCGTCACCCTGATCGCGCTGATCGTGCTCGCCTGGCGGGCGCCCCGCGCACCCGGCCCACTGCTGGCGGTGCTGTTCGCCTCGCTCGCGGTGTGGGCATTCTCGTTGCAGCGGTACGGAATCCACGTCGTGGGAGCGATCCCGGCCGGATTCCCGTCGCCGGGCGTGCCGGATGTGCGCCTCGAGGATCTGGCCGTGCTGATCGTGCCGGCCATCGGTATCGCCCTGGTCGGATTCTCCGACAATGCGCTCACCGCACGCGCTTTCGCCGCCCGCCACAACGAGCGCATCGACGCCAATCGCGAGCTGGGCGCGCTGGGCGCGACCAATATCGCCACGGGCCTGCTGCACGGTTTCCCGGTGAGCTGCAGCGGCAGCCGCACCACCATCGCCGATGTCTCCGGGGGCCCGGACGCAGCTGTATTCGGTGGTCTCGGTGGCGACGATCCTGGCGGTGCTGATCGGCGCGCGCGGTATCCTCGCGAGTTTTCCCACCGCCGCGCTGGGCGCGCTGGTGTGCTACGCCGCCCTGCGCCTGATCGACATTCCCGAGTTCCAGCGCATTGCCCGATTCCGGCGCAGTGAACTGGTACTGGCGCTCAGCACGACCGCCGCGGTGCTGGTGTTCGGCGTGCTCTACGGCATCGGTATCGCCATCGCGCTGTCGGTGCTGGACCTGCTGCGCCGGGTGGCGCGCGGCCACGACGCCATCCAGGGGTTCGTCCCCGGCCTGGCGGGCATGCACGACATCGACGACTATCCGGAGGCGAAAGTCGTTCCGGGCCTGGTGGTCTACCGCTACGACGCGCCGCTGTGCTTCGCCAATGCCGAGGATTTCCGCCGCCGCGCGCTGGCCTCCGCCGATGCGGCGGGCGCGGGGCACGGCCCGGTGCGCTGGTTCGTGCTCAATGTGGAGGCGAATGTGGAGGTCGACCTCACCGCCCTGGACGCGATGGAGCAGCTGCGCACCGAATTGGAGTCCCGCGGAATCGTTTTCGCCCTCGCCAGGGTGAAACAGGACCTGCGCGACGCCTTGGCGGCGGCCGGGCTCGTCGACCGCATCGGCGCGGACCGGCTCTACCCGACCTTGCCCACCGCCTTGGCCGCCTACCGGCAACAAACAGGTGAATCCGGGCCCGGCGACCGGCCCGGGCAACCATCGTGACGTTTGCGAACGGGATTGCCGGTGTCGCGGTGGGTCAGGCACGGCGGGACAGCAGGGCGACCGGGACGGCCAGCGCGACGAGGGACAGGACGGCCAGCAGGCCGTAGCCGCCGACGGCGAAGCCGATGGTGGAGGCCAGGGTCGCCACCGCCGAGCCGCCCCACACCCGGGATTCCACCGCGCCCTCGAGCCGCATCTGCTCCACCTCGGGCAGGCTGCCCGAGATCAGGCTGCTCGCACCCACATAGGCGAGGTTCCAGCCGTAACCGAGGACGAACAGCACGATCGCGAGGGCGGGCCCGCCGGCGGACCCGGCGGCGACGGTCGCCGTGGACGAAACAGCCAGCAGCGCAAGCCCGCCGGCAATGATCGCCCGGCCGCCGAAGCGATCGCAGAGCAGGCCCGATACCGGTGCGAGCGCGAACATGCCGAAGGTATGGGCGGAGATCATCGCGCCGACGGTGTGCAGGCCGTGCCCGTGCTGGTGGATGGCGAGCGGCGCGGCGGTCATGATCGTTGTCATGACGATCTGCGCGACGAGCATGGTGGCCAGCGCCAGCCGCATGGGCGGCAGGCGCGTGGCCGTCGCGGCGGGGACCGTGTAGGTCCCGCGGCGCAGTGTGGTGGCGGCGAGCGCCGCGAGCGCCACCGCCGTCGTGCCCAGCAGGAACACCCCCGTCGAAGCCTCCAGCCCGCTCGCGGCCGACGCGGCCGAGATCGGGGCCAGCAGCAGCGGACCGCCCACGGCCCCAATGGTTCCCGCCCACACCACCACGGCCAGAATCGTGCCCGGCCGCCCCGGCCGCAGATCCGCGGCCACATAGCGGGACAGCTGCGCGGCCGAGTTGCCGACGCCGAGCAGCACCATTCCCGCGACCAGCGACCACACCGTCGCCGTCGACAGCACCGCGAGCAGGCCGCCCACCGTCCCGATCGCATACCCGGCGACCAGCCCGGCGCGCCGCCCCCACCGCGACATAATGGCGGTCAGCGCCGCCGCGCCGATGGCGGTGCCGATCACCCCGGCGGCGCTGGGCAGCCCGGACCAGGCCGCTCCCCACGCCTCCGCGGCGACGAGCGTGCCCAGGGTGCTCGCGGTCACCATGGCCAGGCTCATGCACGCGGCGCCCACGAACAAGGCCACCAGCCAGCGCCGCCGGATCACCGGTGCGCGGGTCTCGATTGCTGTCATACGACAAAACTAGAAGCCGGTCAGGGCGCAAAGAATAAGATGTACAAGGAGATTCGGCCGGTGCGATTGCCGATCGAAACGCGTTCGGGAGGTATCGGTTTACAGATGGACAAACCCCTGGACGACCTCGACTGGCGCATCCTCGCCGAACTGCAGGCCGACGGCCGCCTGTCCTACAACCAGCTCGCCCGCCGCATCCACCTCTCCGCCCCCGCCGTCGCCGACCGCGTCCGCAAGCTCGAAGAGGCGGGCGTCATCACCGGCTACGAAGCCCGGGTCGACCCCCGCCGCACCGGCCAGCCCGTCCTGGCCTTCATCCAACTCCGCTGCGCCCTGGGCCGCTGCCTTCTGAAAACCAGTACCGCCGAGGCCTATCCGGAAGTCGTCGAGGTCCACAAACTCAGCGGCGCGCACTGCACCCTCCTCAAGGTCCGCTCCGCCTCCCTGCAACATTTCGAGGGCCTGGCCGAGCGCATCGGCGAACACGGCACCATCGAAACCCACATCGTGCTGTCGACCCAGTACGAAGCCCGCTCGGTCGTCCCGGTCGACGTGGACCGCCCGGTCAGCAACCCGAGCGGCTGGCCACACCGGTAACCGTCACTGCCTGGTCGCCTCGGGAATTCGCGCCACGGTCAGCCGAGTCCGAAGATGCGGGCGGCGTTGTCGTGACAGACCTGGCGCAGCCAGTCGTCGCCGAGGTCCAGGCGTTCGAGTGCGTAGAGGGCATGGCCGTAGGCGTAGGGGATGTTCGGGAAGTCGCTGCCGAAGAGGATGCGGTCGCCGAAGTATCGGAGTCGCTCGTGTTCGGCGGCGGGGAACGGGTCGGCGGACTCGAAGAAGTCGGTGAAGGTCATGGTGGTGTCGAACATGACGCCGTCGTAACCCTGTGCGATGTTGAGGAATTCGGTGTATTCGGGTGCGCCCATGTGCGCGATGATCAGACGCAGGCGCGGGAAGCGGCGCAGCAGTGCGGCGATCGGTTCGGGGCCGGTGAATTCCCCGGCGGCGGGGCCGGATCCGCAATGGATGATGATCGGGATGCGGGCGTCTTCGAGCTGTCCCCACACCTTGGTGAGCAGCGGGTCGCCGGGGTGGAAGTCGCCGACCTGGATGTGCACCTTGAAGATTCGCGCACCGGCCTCGAGGGCGGCTTCCACATAGCTGTCCGCGCCGTGCTCGGGGAAGAAGGTCGCGGTGTGCAGGCAATCCGGGGTGCGCGCGGCGAAGTCGGCGGCCCACTCGTTGAGCCAGGCCGCCATATCCGGCTTGTGCGGGTACACCAGCGAGGTGAAGGCCTGAACGCCGAAGCCGCGCAGCGTCTTCAGTCGCACCTGCTCCTCGTCGCGGTAGGTGATCGGCCATTCCCGGTCCCCGATGAGCGGCCCGGCCGAGTCGAAGTACTCCCACACCTTGCGCATGACCTGCTCGGGCATGAAATGGGTGTGGATGTCCACGATTCCGGGCAGCCCCAGCCGCTCACGGAATCCGGTGACGTATGCGCCGTCGGCCTCGTTCACCGGTTCGCCCGTCCTTCCTGCGGCGGATACACCGTCCGCGCGAAATCGCCGACACGGCCGATGAGCCGATCGAAGAACTGGTCCGGGTCGGTGCCGATCACGATGTCGGCGTTGGGTTCCCGCCCCCACATGCCCGCCCAGTCGGCGACCGTGGTGGCGCGGGTGAGGGTCCCGGTGAGCTCGACGTCCACCGTGGCGGGCCGGGTGATCGCCAGGCCGGGATCCAGGGCGACCGCCGCCGCGAACGGATCGTGCATATGCGCGAGATAGCCCTGGTCGTAGAGCTTGTGGAAGTCGAAGTAGAAGCGCACCGCATCGGTCAGGTACCGAATGATCGGATTGCTTGTCGCCGACCGGATCTCCGGCCCGTCGCCTTCCGACACCATCTCGACGGGCGCACTGCCCGCCCGCTCGGCCAGCAGCGCCAGATGCTTGGGCCGCATCTCGATGGTCTCGGTGATATCGAGCGCGCACACGATCGGCCGCCGCTCCGCTGGCGCGGCCGAGAAGGCGTCGAACACCTCCTTGGCGGCCTCCGGATCGACGTGCACGTTCCATTCGTTGGTGGGCGTGGTGTTGCCGGGATGATGGAACGCCCCGCCCATGATCACCAGCCGCCGCAACAGCCGGGGGAGTTCCGGCTCCAGCCGCAGCGCCAGCGCCAGATTGGTCAGCGGCCCGGTGCACAGCCCGACGATCTCGCCCGGATGCTCCCGCACCAGCTCCACCCACATGCGCGCGGCCGTGCGATCGGAAAGCGTTCTGTCCGAGACCGGCAATTCCGCGTACCCGATCCCCTGCGGGCCGTGCGTGTCCTCGGTGGTCCGCAGCGGAATCGCAAGCGGCTCCTCGGCGCCGAGCGCGACCTCGATGGCGGGGGCCCGGCACACGTCCAGCCAGGCCAGATTGTTCGCCGCCACCGCCGGTGCGGGCACATTGCCCGCGGTGGCGGCGATTCCGATGATCTCGGCCTCGGGGGAGGCGAGCAGATAGAGCAGGGCCAGCGAATCGTCGATGCCGGTGTCGACGTCCATGATGATCTTCTGCGCCACGGTTCGAGCCTATCCGCAAGCTGTTACAGGCGATGATCGAGCCGTCAGTAGGTCGGCAGGACGTAGTCCTCGGTCTTGTCGAGCATTTTCATCATGACCGGCTTCATGATCCGGGTGGTCATGAGCTTGCCGATGAGCTGCCCGGCCCGGACGCCGAACTCGGAGTTGGGCACCATCATCTTGATGCCGCCGCCCGGCAGCTCCTTGGCCTTGTCCAGGAACGGCGTCACCGCCGCCTCGTAGCGCGCCAGCGCGCCGCGCAGATCCCCCGGGGTGGCCGCGATTTCACCGCCCAGGATGTACGCGCCGACCAAGGCCATGGCGGTGCCCATACCGGTCATGGGGGAACCGCAGAAGCCGGCGTCGCCCAGCAGCGTGACCCGCCCGGTCGACAGGTTCGGCATGTCCACGCGCTCGAGTTCGTCGAAGTAGAAGTCGGTCGCGGAGTCCATGGCGGCGAGCACCTGCGGCGCCAGCCACCCGGCATCGGCGAGCATTTCGCGAATGCGCTGCTTCTGTGCGGCGGGATCGCGGCGCAGCTGCGGATCCTGATCCAGGCGCAAGGTGATGATGGCCTTGGAGGTGGCCGGATCGGCATCGGCGCGCACGCCCACCGAGGCGCCGGGCCGCACGTGCATGGTCATCCAGCCCGGTTCGGCGTTCGCCGGGGTGGGCATGGTGAAGAACGACATGTAGCCGCCGAGATAGGTGCTGAACTGCTCCTCGGGACCGAAGGCGAGTTTCCGGGTGGCCGAGTGCACGCCGTCCGCGCCGATCACCAGGTCGTAGCGTTCGCTGCGCCCGCAGGCGAAGCCGACGGCGACGCCGGTCTCGTCCTGGTCGAGGGTTTCGATCCAGTCGCCGTAGCGGTAGTCGAGTCGCGCTGCGACGGAAGCGAGTTGCTCGAGCAGCACGTCATTGAGGTCGCCGCGGGTGATCTCGATTTCCGCGACCGCGCCCTTGCCGTCGAACATCTCCGCGGGCATGCGGTAGATGTCGCGGCCCTCGCGGTCGACCAGGTTCATGCCGAGCTCGTGCAGCTGATGTTTGCGGATGCCGGGCATCAGGCCCATGCGCTCGGCCACCTCGCGGCTGGGGCCGCGCAGGTCGACGGCCTGCCCGCCCGGGCGGGGAGCGGCGGCCCGCTCGACCACCGTGGTGGCGATGCCGGCGCGGAGCAGTTGCAGCGCAACGGCATTGCCGGCGATGCCGCCGCCGGCGACGAGGACGCGGGGGTTGGTGCTGGTGCTCATATCGGAACTCCTGTGCGAGGAAGAACGGCTGTCTAAGACAAATGTCTAACAGACGCTTACACAGTTGTCTAGAACAAATGTCTAAGACGCTGGTAAGGTGGGGTTATGGGAAACCGAGAAGACCTGTTGACGGGAGCGCGCAAGGCCATCCTCGATCGCGGCCTGGCCAAGGTGACCGCCCGCGATATCGCCAATGCAGCGGGGGTGAGCCTGGCCGCCATCGGCTATCACTTCGGCTCGAAGGACCGGCTCGTGACCGAGGCGGTCACCACGGGCCTGGGCAGCATGATCGGCGACGATATGGACGCGGCCATCAAGGACGCGGGGGAGGGCCGCTCCCTCGCCGATGCGCTGCCGGGGACCTGGAACAACCTGGTCGACGTGGTGATGCGCCATCGCGAGAACCTGATGCTGAGCATCGAGAACGGGATTCAGATAGCCCGCGACCCGGAGTCGCAGGGCTTCATGGCCGAGGCCACCGCCGAGGCGTACGACGACCTCGCCGTAGTGGTGCGCGAGGCCCATCCCGCTCTGTCCGCCGACGAGGCGCGTGCGGTCGGCAAGCTGTTCTACGTCCTGTTCCAGGGCATGGCCGTGCAGGCCCTCATCGCACCGGCCGCCGAACTGCTCGACGGCGATGAACTGGTGCGCGCGGTCCGGGCCGTGCGCGGCGAGTGATCCGCCCTGCGGCACAGCCCGATCGGGCCTGCCGCGGCATGGATCCGGCTCAGCCGCCCGGAATCCGCCGCAGCCGGGTCAGCGCGATCACGGCCAGCAGCATCGCGGCCGCGGCCGCGATGGCGGAGGTCAGGTGCATGCCCGTGAGGAAGGCCTGTTTGGCCGATTCCGCCACCGCCACGCCCAGCTTCCCGGGCAGGGCGTCCGCGACTACCATTGCCGCGCCGAGGGTGTCGCGCGCGGCATCGGCATCGGCATCGCGCAGGCCGTAGGGGAGCGTGGTGGCCAGCTGGCCGCGATAGATGGCGATGCTGATGCTGCCCAGAATCGAAATACCCAGTGCGCCACCGAACTCCGCTCCGGTCTCGGAGAGCCCGGAGGCGGCCCCGGCCTGTTCGGGCGGCGCGGTGCCGACGATCAGCTCGGTGGTGATGCCGAAGACCGGCGCCAGCCCGAAGGCCACCAGCAGCGAGGCAACAATGGTGAGGCCCACCCCGCCCTCCGCGGTGATCCGGGTCAGCAGCAGCAATCCGGTGCCCGCCATGGCCATTCCGCCGCCCAGGATGTACGCCGGTCGCACGATGCGCCCGATGCGCGGGCCCAGTTGCGAGCCGATCATGAAGCCCAATCCGGCCGGGATGGTGCAGATTCCGGCTTCCAGCGGCGACATGCCCAGCACCAGCTGGAAGTACTGGCCCACGAACAGGAAGTAGCCGAATGCCACGAAGATCGACACCAGGTTGATGGCGAGCGCGGTGCGGAAGCTGCCCAATCGGAACAGGCGCAGATCCAGCATGGGCTCACTGACGGTGAGCTGCCTGCGCACGAACGCCCCGCCCACGATGAACCCGGCCGCGAGCGCGCCCAGCGCCACCGAACCCGGCCCGTCCTGGGCGAACTTCTTCATGCCGAACACGACCAGCAGCACCGCGCCGGTGCACATGGCCGCGCTGACCAGATCCAGCCGGCCCGCCTCCGGGTCCCGGTACTCCGGCAATACCCGCGGCGCGAGAATCAGCAGCAGCACCATGACCGGCACGGCGAGCAGGAATACCGCGCCCCACCAGAAGTTCTCCAGTACCAACCCACCGGCGAGCGGGCCGATGGAGCCGCCGACCGAGTAGGAGCCCACCCAGACCCCGACGGCGATGGAGCGCTGCGCCGGATCGCGAAACATGGTGAATATCAACGACAGTGTGGACGGCGCGAGCGTGGCCCCCGCGATGCCGAGCAGGGCGCGGCAGCCGATCAGCACCGGCGCGGAGGGCGCGAAGGCGGCGATGATCGAGACCAGTGCGAATGCGCCCGCCCCGGTCATGAGGAGTCGCCTTCGCCCGATTCGGTCGCCGATGGTTCCCATGGTGAGCAGCAGCCCTGCCACCAGGAACCCGTAAACGTCGATGATCCAGAGCAATTGGGAGCTGCTGGGTCTGAGTTCGGCACTGATCTGCGGCACGGCCAGGTGCAGGACGGTGAGGTCCATCGAATACACCAGACACGCCAGGGCCAGCACCGCCAATCCAGTCCACTCCCGCCGTCCCACCTTGGTCGAACCCGTTGCTGTGGCGCCGGTTAGCAGGGGGGCTGGTGTGTCCACGATGACGTCCTCCATCCGCACCGGCAATCGAGTGCCGGCAATAACGATGTCGGTTTCAGGATCCCATCTATTAACGACACAAAAAGCGGCTCTACGAAGGTAATTCGCACAATTCGCGGATGACTTTGCGAGTGTGCGTGCAGACGGCTGTATACACCGTCGAAGCTATGCCGCCGAGGCTATTCCGAACTGTCTGGTCGGTCATGCCAGCGCAGGGCATCGCCACCATAGGCGGGCGCGGGCCACGGATAGTCCGAATACTCTGTGAAGGCGGGCGCGGCCGTCGTCACCGCGCCGTGGATGCGGGCGTACTCCGGTCCCGGGATCCGCGGCCGCGGGTGCCCGGGTGTGCGCCCCGGCGCGCCGAGCAGCCAGGATGCGGTGCGCGCCAGCGCAACTCGCACATCTCGTCCGACTCCATCGGCGTCCCGTGCGAGGAGTGCGTCCAGGACGCCGGTCGCGAGCAGATACCCGCTGGCATGATCGAGAGCCTGCGCCGGCAGCGCGCCGACCGGCGTCGCGGGGTCGGAACCCCCGCGCGGAGCCTCGATCAGCGATATTCCGGAGGCGGCTTGGACAATGCTGTCGAAACCACGCCGATCACCCCACGGACCGTGCTCACCCCAGGCCGAAACACGGCCGTGCACAATTCCTGGCCGAATTTCGTTGGCCACCGGTCCCAGCCGTGTCAAAGCGCCTGGTCGGTAACCTGTGATGAGCACGTCGGCGTTACTCAGCAGTTCCTGTATATGAACTAGTTCGATATGCAAATCCGACAATGCGGAACGTTTGCCCTGACAGGTATCGAGGTACTGCCATTCGATTTCCGGCAGTTGCGGCGGGTCGATTCGCAGCACCTCCGCGCCCAGCATGGCCAGCGCCCGGGTGGCTACCGGTCCCGCGATGACACGTGTCATATCAAGTACCCGCACCCCGCGCAGCGGCAGCATGCCCGTTGCGCCAGAGGAGGATTCGATCGCTCCCGCATCCGCGCGCCGCTCCAGCGCGACGAGGGGTCCGGCGGCGGCGGACTTGCCCTGCGGGCTGTCCGACCACTCCTGTTCGGTCCGCACCCGCGCGGCGATCGCTCCCGATTCGGCGGCCCGATCCTCGATTTCCTGTGCGGGCAGTTCCGCGATCCGGGCAACGACCGCATTACGGCCGGCATCGGCCGGTAATCCGAGAGCCGTCAATAGGCGCGCGCGATGATGCGAATAGTTTGCGTGCGTTCGCACCATGCCGTCCGCAGTCGCGAAAAAGCCCGACAGCTCGGCGAAAACATGGGGCGGGGCGCCATCGAGCCGGAACAGCTTCTCACTCGAGAATGCCGCGGCCACCCGTCCCGGATCCGGCGTTCCGCCCAAAGGTTCCAGCCCGCGCGCGACCCGCAGCCGGTCGGCCGCCCGTGCGAAGCTCGCCACCGCGCCCCCGGCCAGCGCCCACACCGGCAGTGTCGCAGCCAGATACGCGCCGGGATCGACGGCGGGCATACTCGATCCGGTGATCCCGATCCCGGACTCGTACTCGCGGACCAACTCTGCGTAGGCAGCCACGAGTCCGACCCTAGTCGCGCGACGAATCCCTAAGGAGAAACCGGCATATGGCAAATCTCACCGGCACCGCCTGGCTGCGCGAACTGCGCCCAGATCCCGCCCCGCGAACCGTGCTGGTGTGCCTGCCGCCCGGCGGCGGCTCCGTCACCGCCTACCGGCCCCTGGCGCAGCGGTTCGGCGCGGGCACGGCCGTCTTCGGCGTGCAGTACCCCGGCCGCCAGGATCGCCTGGGCGAACCCTCGATTCCGGACCTGACCGATCTCGCCGCCCGCATCGCGGCGGAACTGCTGCGCTGGCCCGCCACCACCCCGCTGGCGCTGTTCGGCCACAGCATGGGCGCCACCGTCGCCTACGAAACCGCCCGCGCCCTCGAGGCCGCCGGCCGCGAGCCGAAGCGCCTGATCGTCTCCGGCCGCCCCGCACCGGCTTTCGCCGAACCCGGCCGCCTGCACCTGGGCTCCGACGACGCCCTCATCGGCGAACTCGAACGCCTCGCCAACGATCCCTCCTCGGTCGCCCTGCTGCGCGCCGAACCCAGCCTGGCCGAACTCGTCCTCCCGCCCCTGCGCAGCGACTACCAGGCCGTCGAAACCTACCGCTACCAACCAGGCACACCCCTGCGCTGTCCCCTCACGACCTTCGTGAGCACCGCCGACCCGACGACCTCCATGGCCCAAGCCGAAGAATGGCGCGACTACACCAGCGCCGCCTTCGACACCGCCACCTTCCCCGGCGGCCACTTCTACCTCGACCTGCCCGAAAATCAATCCGCCCTGGCCGAAGCCATCGCCCGCCGCCTCGACAACACCGCGAACCCCACCCACGACACCAGCACGGCAACCACCACCAGCGCCCGCACCAACCCCAGCGCATTCTCCGGATAAATCACGCCCGTGAGGTAGTGATCGATGAACCCGCTGGGCGGCAATCCGGCCTGCCCAGCCTTCCGCCGCGCCCAATTCTCCACATGGGTCAGCGGACAGTCATATCCGATCAGAACGGTCCCGAACCCCCACCCGAACGCCACCAGGTGCAGCCAGATGGTGCGCGGCCACCGCCACGCCAAAAACCCGCCCACCACCACATACGCCACGAACGCAAAATGCACACCCGCGGTGAGATCGGCGAGCAGCCGATAGATCATGGCACCAGGATAGGAGCGCCCGCTCGGCAGGGTAGGGGAGTGCCTGAGCGAATGCGAGCATACCGATATGCGCATCTAAACATGAGAACGACCAGCGTTTCGGCCGTGTCACCTAGGGGAGTGGGGCCCAGAAAGCGCAAAGAGGCACCCCGAGCCAAGGGCGGACAAGTCACTTACCTGGCCTTCTCATTTCAGTGACCGTTACACATCAGTACTGCGATATGCGCATCTAACTATGTGTCAACCCATAATCCCACACCTCGACCCAGCCAACCTCCTGACCAAAAACAGCCAAGACAGATGCCAAAAAGCACAGGCACAAGTTCAAAGACGCAGTCACAGAGCGCTGAAGCCGCATGCGCCGGGGGTTCGAGTGTGAAAGCCGCAGCGCATGCGGAGCTCAGAGCTCTAGGTGAAGCCGCAGAGCCGCGGTGCGAAGCCGTAGTGCAAGGGATCGGAACCGAAGTCCCAGAGAGCCTCGGGGTTTGGGGGTCGGGGGCGAAGCCCCTGAGAGCCCCCGAGAGTTGGGCTTACCAGTTGGAGGGCGCGTAGTCCTTGAGGAAGACGCCGTGGAGGTCGTCACCGGCTTCGCCGCGGACGATGGGGTCGTAGACGCGGGCGGCGCCGTCGACGAGGTCGAGGGGGGCGTGGAAGCCTTCTTCGGCGAGGCGGATCTTGGTGTAGTGCGGGCGCTCGTCGGTGATCCAGCCGGTGTCGACGGCGGTCATGAGAATGCCGTCGGTCTCGTACATTTCGCGGGCGCTGGTGCGGGTGAGCATGTTCAGCGCGGCCTTGGCCATATTGGTGTGGGGGTGGCCGGGGCCCTTGTAGCCGCGGGCGAAGACGCCTTCCATGGCGGAGACGTTGACGACGTACTTGCGGCGGGCCGCGGCGGCGGCCATGGCGGGGCGCAGGCGCGAGATGAGGATGAACGGCGCGGTGGAATTGCAGAGCTGGACTTCGAGCAGTTCGGTGGCGTCGACCTCGCCGACGCCCTGCACCCAGCTGTTGGTGTGCGCGAGGTCGGGGACCAGGCCGCCGGCGTCGATGGCCACGCCTTGCGAAATGCGTTCGGGGGTGGCCGATCCCGCGACCAAGGCCAGGTCGGTGATGTCGGCAGCGGTGAGGGTCGGCGCGAGTGAGGCGGTCAAAGCGGTCGGGTGCGCCTGCATGGTCTTGCCGAAGGTGATGACATCGGGCAGTTCGCCGGCGGGCAGCGGACCGCTCTCGGCTTCGACGAGCGCGCTGTACGCGCCGGGGGAGCGGCGCACGGTCTGCGCGGCGTTGTTGATCAGGATGTCGAGCGGCCCTTGTGCGGCAATGTCGTCGGCGAGTGCGACGACCTGTGCCGGATCGCGCAGGTCGATGCCGACGATCCGGAGCCGGTGCAGCCAGTTGGCGCTGTCGGGCTGAGCGGCGAAGCGGCGAATCGCATCGTTCGGGAACCGGGTGGTGATCGTCGTGTGCGCGCCGTCGCGCAGCAGTCGCAGCGCGATGTACATGCCGATCTTGGCGCGGCCGCCGGTCAGCAGCGCACGCCGCCCGGTGAGGTCGGTGCGGGCGTCGCGCTTGGCGTGGCTCTTGGCCGCACAGTCGGGGCAGAGCTGGTGGTAGAAGGCGTCGACGCGGGTGTAGCGCTGCTTGCAGATGTAGCAGGGCCGCGGCCGCAGCAGTTCGCCGGCGCTGGCGCCTTCGGTGCTGGAGCTGATCGGAATGCCCGCGGTCTCATCGTCGATCCGGTTGGGCGATCCGGTGGCGGTGGCCGCGATGACGGCCCGGTCCGCCTCGGAGATGGCGTCGCGCGCCTCGATGCGGCGGCGCTGCTTGAACTTCTTGAACATGTGGCTCACGGCCCGCTGCACGGTCACCGAGTCCGGATGCGCCTTGTCGAGCTGTCCGGCCTGTTCGAGAACCCGCAGGCAGATGGCCAGTTCCCGGGGGTCGATAGCGGCCTCGGCGGTGTCGCTGGCCGAGGTGTCGATCGGGTACGCCGTGGTGCTGTGCTCGGCCATCGGGGTGTGCGGTGATCCTTCGTGCGGGGGTGGTTGACCCGACCATTGTCGCATCGTGGCGGGGTCGTCCCCGCCATGGGCTGCGGCGGCGGACATGGGTGCGGCCCGGCCTATGGTGTCCGGCCGGGCCCTTGTGTGGCGTGCTGGTGCTATTCGGTTGTGGCGCTCACGGGTTCGAGGGCGGCCGCGTCGTCGTCGCGGCCGAGTTCGCGGGCGCGTTCGGCGAGCAGCGTGAGCAGTGCGGGCGGGATTTCGTCGCGGACCTCGTGCAGGGCGTTCCACACCACGTCGGGGGTGTCCGGGGTGAGGGCGGAGAGGAATTCCTCGAGATCGTCCATGCCGGCGATGAGGTCGAGGACGCGGGCGCGGCCGGCGTGGTCCTGGGCGAGGGCGATGCCGACGAGGGTGTGGATGTTGTCGCTGCGGGAGGCGGTGAGCAGGGCCGCGAGCATCTGCTCGCGGGTGAGGTCGCCGACGCAGGAGGCCAGGACGGGTTTGGTGGCCTCGGGCAGGGCGTCGACCAAAGGCAGTGCCTGTGACCACAATTCGTGTTCGGCGGTGCTGGTGATGACGGCGCGCAGGACATCGGGTTCGGACATGATCGGCAGTGCGGCCATGCGGCGGCGGTTGTCGTCGGTCATGGCGAGGGCGATGGGGATCATGGCGTCCCAGAGGCCGGCGGTGTCGGCGTCGCGGATGAGTTCGGTGAGGCGCTCGTCGGTTTGGTCGCCGACGCGGGCGGCGACGAAGGCGAGGGCGGGGGCGGGGAGGTGGCCGGCGAGGGGGAGCAGGTCGAGCCATTGGCCGCCGTCAAGGGCGGTGTCCATGATGGCGGCGATGACCGGTTCGGTGTGTACGGGTGGGCGTTCGGCGAACAGGCGCAGGCTGTCGTGGCTCATGGCGCTGGTGATGGGCAGCAGGGTGGGCCAGGCGTTGAGGTCGTGGACGGCGTCGATGATGGCGTCGAGGATGTCGGCGCCGAGGCCGGCGGTGATGTCGCCGATCCAGGCGCGGTTGTGGGGTGCGATGGAGTCGAGCAGGTCGATGCCCTCGGCCCACATGTTTTGTTCGGCGGCGGCGCGGATGATGCCGGCGACGCGGTCGGAGACGATGTGCAGGACATTGTCGATGGCGGATTTGTCTTCGAGCAGGAAGCCGATGCGCAGCAGGTCGACGTCGCTCATGACGGGGGCGGCGGCGCGCAGGGCGGGTTCGGGGACGACGTGCACGAAGCGGCCCATGGTGATGTGGTCGCCGCGGGCGAGCAGTTCGCGGGCGACGTCGGCGACCATCTTGGGCGGGACGGCGGCGATGATGTCGGCGGTGCGGCGCGGGTCGAGCTGCACCGAGCATTCGGCGAGGAAGCGTGCCGGGAGGGCCTTGGCGATGTCGATGGCGCGGTGGGGGTCGACGGTGCTGGCGGTGGCGGCGCACAGGACGGGTCCGAAGGCGCGTTCGGCGACTTTGGCGCTGATGGCGACGGGCACCAGTTTGCTGGCGGAGGCGATGCCTTTGAGTTTCTTGGCGTCGCGGTCGAAGAGCAGGTCGGTGGCGCGTTCGCGGAATTCGCGGATCGCGGCGGGTGGCAGGTCGACGAGGAAGTCGAGTTCGGTGGCGTCGGTGATGCCGAGCAGGCGCGCGAGTTTGGTGGTTTCGGCGACGGCTACGAGGTGTTCGCTCACAGTCCCAGTGCTTTCTTGACGGCCGGGCGCATGAGGCGCGGCACGAAGTCGAGGGAGGTGCCGATGGCGGCGTCGAGGTTGTCGGCGCGGCGCGCCAGGGCGGTGCGCAGGAGGCGGTCGAGTTCGGTGAGGTCCGTGTCCGGGAGCCGGTCGAAGGCGTCGGGCAGGGGGGCCTGCAGGGTGGTGCTGAGCTGGTGTGCGGCGTCGGACATCGGCGTCTTTCCGGGTCGTTGGCTCCGGTGCGTACCGGCGGTACGGTTACCGATACTGGCAGTACGGTCCCCGCGAAATCAATCCCGGTCGGTTGACCTGAAATGTGGCTTCGGTCACTCGCTTACCCGGGATCTGTGGAGGTATGCGCGCGGGGTATCGGCCGTACCGGCGGTACGTATACACTCCCGGCTGTGGCTCGTACCAGTGCCGGACCGGCTTCTCGCACCGTGGTGACCCGCGACGACATCGTGGACGCGGCCATCCGGGTGATCGATCGCGACGGCCCGCGGCCCAGCATGGACGACATCGCGCGCGAGGCGCGCATCACCAAACCGCGGCTGTATCGGCAGTTCGCCGACAAGGGTGATCTGTTCACCGAGATCGCCGCGCGCATGTCGCGGCTGGCCTTCGCCGCGGCCGGGACCGATATGACGCTCATGCTGGCGCCGCCGCGGGTGGCGCTGCGGCGGGTGTTCGAGCAGTACGCGCAGGGAATCCTGGAGCATCCCAACGTCTTCCGCTATCTGGGGCAGGCCCCGGCCATGCAGCAGTCGGGGGTGCTGCAGTTCGATCTGGGCCGCGACGCGGCGCGGCAGCTGACCAAGATGGCGCGTCAGGTCGCCGAGGCGGTGCCCCTGGATGTCGCGGGTATCGACTATTTCTCGCGCGCGGTGATCGGCGTGGTGGTGGCCATCACCGATCTGTGGCTCGCCGATTCCGATACTCCGACCGACTCGCAGACCGCGGAGTTCATCGATCAGGCGACCGAGTTGGTGTGGGGTCTGATGGATGGTTTCCTGCGCCGCCAGGGCATCGAGGCCGATCCGGACACGCCGATTTTCACGACGCTCGCCGAGGTCAACCAGGCCCGCTCGGGTGGGCATTGACATCCTGTTGACACTTCGCCAATAGCCGTGCACCCTTGTCACGAGGCGCGCGAGCGCACGGTTGCGACGTGAAGGAACTTTCGATGACACGCCCCGCATGGAGCGACGACGAGGTCGAGGCGGTCCGTGGTCTGGCGACCACCTTCTTCGAGAAGGAGGTGATCCCGCACGAGGAGAAGTTCATCGCCCAGGGACATCCCGACCGCGCCCTGTACCGGCGCGCCGGTGAACTGGGTCTGCTGTGCGCGGCCATCCCCGCCGAATACGGCGGTGGCGGCGGCACCTTCGCGCACGAGGCGGCCATCATCGAGGCCCAGACCCACACCGGCGACGGCGCGCTGGGCATGTCGGTGCACTCCTCGATCATCGCCCCCTACATTCACCAGTTCGGGTCCGAGGAGCTCAAGCGGCGGGTGCTGCCCAAGGCGGCCAGCGGGGAGATGCTGCTGTCCATCGGCATGACCGAACCCGGCACCGGTTCGGATCTGCAGAACATCAAGACCCGCGCGGTGCGCGAGGGCGACGAGTACGTCATCACCGGCCAGAAGATCTTCATCTCCAATGGCTGGCTGTGCGACGGCATCATCATCGCCGCCAAGACCGACTCCAGCCAGGGCGCGGCCGGCATCTCGCTGATCTTCGCCGAGGTCTCCGACGAGACGCCGGGGTTCAAGCGCGGCCGCATCCTGTCCAAGATCGGCGGCAAGGGGCAGGACACCGCGGAGCTGTTCTTCGACGGCGTGCGGGTGCCGGCCTCGAACCTGCTGGGCGAGGCCGAGGGCCAGGGCTTCTATCAGATGATGCAGATGCTGGCCCAGGAACGCCTGGTGACCGCCATCCTGGCGGTGGCCATGACCGAGAAGGCGGTCGAGCTGACCGTCGACTACACCAAGGGCCGCGAGGCGTTCGGCAAACCGCTGTTCGCCATGCAGAACACGCGCTTCGAGCTCGCGGAGTGCGCGACCATCGCCAAGGTGGCCCGGGTGTTCCTCGACGACTGCATCGGCAAGCACCTGCGCGGTGAGCTCGACATTCCCACGGCGGCGATGTCGAAGTACTGGTTGACCGACCAACTCGGTAATGTGGTGGATCGCTGCCTGCAACTGTTCGGCGGCTATGGCTACATGACCGAATACCCGATTTCCCAGTTGTACACCGGCGCCCGGGTTCTGCGGATCCTCGCGGGCGCCAACGAGGTGATGAAGGACCTCATTGCCCGCTCACTCTGACACCACGATCGAGCCGAACCCCACCGGCGGTGCCGCGAGCACCGCCGCCGGCTCCACCGGCCCTGCCGCCCATGGCACGGCCGAGGCCGACGCGCGTGCGCGGCGGCGCCGGCTCGAACCCGACGAGCGCCGCGCCCAGATCCTGGCCTGCGCCATCGAGATGTTCGGCGAACGGCCGTATGCGGCCGTGTCCACCGCCGAGCTGGCTCAGCGGGCCGGGGTGGCGCGCGGGCTGATCAACCACTATTTCGGCAACAAGCGCGACCTGTATCTGGCGGTGGTGCGGCGCATGGTGACCCTGCCGCGGCCCGGCACTATGGTGATGCCCCTGGAAGGCAGCACCCGCGAGCGCATCGACGCGAGCGTGTCGTGGTTGCTGGACACCATCGGCGAGCACGGCACCACCTGGGTGAAGGTCACCGGCCTGGAGGGCATCGGCGACGATCCGGAGGTGCAGCGCATCCTCGACGAGGCCGACAATGCCGCCGCCGAACGCGTGGTGCAGATGGTGGGGCTCAGCGATTCGCTGCACAGCGCCGAATTGCGGGCCCTGGTGCGCTGTTACGGCGGGCTGGTGAAGGCCGCGGGCCGGGAGTGGATCGTGCGCGGCAGCCTGAATCGGGCGCAGGTGCACAATCTGCTGTGCGACACCCTCACCACGCTGATCACCGAATCGTTCCCGAAGGTGAACGGCAGCAACTGAATCCGATTCGACGCCCGGCACGTGATGGTCGCGCCGCGGCACGATGCCGTCGAGGGCTCCGGCGCGGGCGGCCACGTCGATGCGCAGGTGTCGGTGCGCGTGGACTACGCGATCACCCCGCTGGGCGCGAGCCTGATGCCGGTGCTGCGGTCGGTGCGCGAGTGGGCCGAAGCGAACATGGACGAGGTGCTCACCGCGCGTGAGAGTTTCGACACCGAGAACACGGTCCGATCCGGGAATGCTGCCCGATCGTGAACTGTTGGCTGCCGGTATGGCAAAGGATGATCTCGGTAAGATCGGTGTCTGGCAGTACTACTCGGCGCTCACCCCCGCCGCGATGCGTGAACTCGAGCAACTCGGCTACGGCACCGTCTGGCTCGGCGGTTCCCCGCCCGCGAACTGGGACGGCTACGACGCCCTGCTCGAAGGCTCCGACACGATCACCCTCGCCAGCAGCATCGTCAACATCTGGGCCTCCCCTTCCAAGGACGCCGCCGCCACCTTCCACCGCCTGAACGACCGCTTCCCGGGCCGCTTCATCCTCGGTGTCGGCGCCGGGCACCGTGAGCAGACCGACGCTTACACCAAACCCTATGACGCCCTGGCCGCCTATCTCGACGACCTCGACGCCGCCGGTGTCCCCGCCGGCCAGCGCGCCCTGGCCGCCCTCGGCCCCCGCGTGGCCAAACTGGCCCGCGACCGCACCCTGGGCCCGTTGCCGTACCTGACCGTCCCCGAGCACACCGCGAGCCTGCGCGAGTTGCTCGGCCCCGACACCTTCATCGGCGTCGAGCACAAGGTCGTCTTCGACGAGGACCCCGAGCGCGCCCGCGCCACCGGCCGCGACACCGTCGGCTTCTACCTGGGCCTGAGCAACTACACCAACAACCTGCGCCGCTTCGGCTTCACCGACGCCGACCTCACCGCCCCGGGCACCGACCGCATCCTCGACGCCCTCGCCGTGCACGGCACTCCCGAGCAGATCGCCGACCAGCTCACCGCGCACCTGCGCGCCGGCGCCGACCACGTGGCCGTGCAGATCCTCGGCAGCGACTACCTGCCCGCGCTGCGCGCTCTGGCACCGGTGCTGGCCGAGCGAGCCAACTGAGCGTGCGGATTCCGGCCACGACCGCGCCGGAATGACGAGGCGAGCCCGCGGGCAGGACCGGCCGCACCGGCGGATTCCACCTGGACGCGCACCGCATTTCGCGGCCGATGCTCATCGTTGCCGGCGCGAAATGCGGTGTGGGCCGGCCTCTCGAGGTGTGGGCCGCTATTCGCGCCAGCCGCGCAGCTCGACTCCGCGCGCGATGTCGACGCGGAAGCCGACGGTGATCTCCGCGGTCGCGCTCGGGTCCAGCGGCAGCTCCCAGGTCAGTTCGCCGAGGTCGGTGCGCTGCTTGGGATCCGGGCGGCAGGCCACGTCCTTGACGGTGATGCCGTCGTCGCGCGATACCGGAATCTGGTCGAGCACAGTGACTTTGGTGGCGCGGCGGCCGTAGTTGCCGACCTTGATGCGGTAGCCGAGCTCGCGGCGGGTGGTGCCGCCGAGGACGGCCTTGCCCGCGGTGCGCTTGATCAGATCGCGCTCGACGCGGATGCGGTCGTCCACACCGAGATTGAGTTCGATCTCCTCCTGCGGGGCCCACACCTCCAGGGTGGTGGTGCCGACGAATTCGGATTCGTGGAAGACCGAGGCCTTGCCCGGGCGCAGCGTGTGCTCGGAGGTGTTGACCGCGGTCGCCCGCAGGAACGCCTCCGGGCCGTGCACCGGGGCGGTCACGTGGTCGAGGGTGGCGGCCAGGTCGATGACGGCGACCGTGGCGCGGTGCGCGGTGCCGTCGCTGGGCACCGCCACCGGTCGCGCGGGCCGGTAGGTGGTGGCCGCCGCGCCGTGCTCCACGGCCGGTTCGGCGGCCGCGGCGAAATCGGCCAGCTCTTCGTGCGCCTCGGCCCGCGTGGGTGCGGCGCGGCGCATTACCGCCCCGCCCGGCGCGGGCGGCGGCGCACCGTAGGCGGCCGGTGCGCCGACCGCCATCGGCGGCATGGGCGGCGGCATGCGGTCGAGAAACCACGGATTCAGTTCCGGCAGTTGCGCGGTGATGGCCGGGCGCGCGGTGGACAACGCCAATTCGCCTTCGGGCCAGTCCTCCCCGGTGTTCTGGGTGATCTCGGCATGCCAGGTGAGGATGAGCTGCTCGCCGCGCAACCGAATGTCATAGCTCGACGTCCACCGCGCGTCGTCGATGACATAGGACAGTTCGATCTCGATCTCCCCGCCCGACCGCACCTCCAGGTCGACCACGACCATGCGCCGATCCGGTTGACGCTGCTTGCGATGCGCGGCGATCCGGCGTTCGAGCGAACGCAGCTCCTCGTCCTGCCGCAGCCGCTGCGCCGCCAGCTCCCGCTTGCGGGCGAGCACCGCCGCGGTCTGCTCGGCCAGCGCATCGGTGAACCCCGCCACCCGATCCGGGTCGACCTTGCCCTTGGCCACGGTCCGCGCGAACGCGCTACCGGCTTCGCGCCCGAGCGTGGCGAGCACTTCGGCGCGCCCGTCCTCGACCGCGACATGGTCGGCGGTCTCGGCCAACGCCACCCGCGCCGCGGTGAGCCGCTGCTCCAATTCCTGCACCGTGGCATCGGGCGAGCGCGGATGCTGCTGCATGGCGACATCCACGCCCACCACGCTGGCGTCCCCGCGCCCGTTCACCCGCACCGAATCCCGCAGCAAACCGATCGGTAGCCCGCCGACCCGCACCTGCTGGGCCCCGGCCTCGACCGCGACGACCGCGCGCCGGGTGATACGCGCCTGGCCCGGATAGACGACAACAGCGACAATCGGTGCATCCACAGTGGTCACGCCGCGAGGCTACCCGCGCCCCGCCCGCCCCGCGACGATGTTTCGGGTGCAGGCGAAACCCGTGGACCGCCACGCGGGGCGGCGCGCCGTGCGCGTTCGGCAACTCGCGAGTCTGCGACGCGCTCGGTGAGTTCGTCAGTCGCCGTTGTCCTTTCGGGCGCGGCTGGGCTGTACGCGGGAAGGTTCGTTGGGCATTTTCGGGTATTGGGGTGGCCAGGGGGCGTCCATGAGGCCGGCGGCCATGTCCTTGGCCGACATGTCCAGGAGGGGTTCGATGGATTGGGGGGTGCGGTCGGCCCAGGGGTCGCCGTGTTCGGCGACGCGGGCGGGGACGGTGGCGATGGTCAGGTCGTCGTTGGTGACGGTGGGCAGGTCGTCCCAGGGGATGGGGGTGGAGACCTGGGCGCCGACCTTGGGGCGCACGCACCAGGCGCCGAAAACCGTTTTGTGCGGGGCGTTCTGGTTGTAGTCGACGAAGACGCGGGAGCCGCGTTCCTCTTTCCACCAGGCGGCGGTGATGGTGTCGGGGTGGCGGCGTTCGAGTTCGCGGGCCAGGGCGACGGCGGCGGCGCGCACCTGGTAGCCGTCCCAGCGCGGTTGCAGCAGGGCGTACAGGTGCAGGCCGCGCGAGCCGGAGGTTTTGATGCGCACGTCGATGCCGAGTTCGGTGCACAGCGCACGGGTTTTGAGCGCGGCGGTGCGCAGGTCGTCGAAGGAGATGCCGGGTGAGGGGTCCAGGTCGATGCGCAACTCGTCGGTGGCGCCGGTGGGGGGCAGGACTTCCCCGGCGGCGTCGTAGACGGTGGGGGAGTCGGTGCTGCCGGGGTCGGCGTGGGTGGGCCAGACGTGAAATCCCAGGCAGCCCAGGTTGACCGCCCACAGGATGTGCGCCATGTCGGCGGCGACCAGGGCGTCGCTGGTGGTGCCGTTGGGGGTGGAGACCACCGTGGTCTGCAACCAGTCGGGCACCGATTTCGGGACGCGTTTCTGGAACCAGGATTTGCCCGACGCGCCGTCGGGATAGCGCTCCAGCAGTACCGGGCGGTCCTTGATGGTGTTCATGATCGGAGCGGCGACGGCGAGATAGTAGTTGACCAGATCCAGCTTGGTTTCCCCGCGCTTGGTGAAGTAGATCTTGTCCGGGTTGGAGATGGTGACGGTGCGCCCGTCGACTTCGATATCGGTTGCCGCGCTCACTGTTTCGCGCCTCTCGCTTCGTCGAAGATGGTGGCGAGTTCGGCGGGTGCGACCTCGTCGAGCTGGGCGTAGGTGCACGATTCGGGCGTGCGGTCGTCACGGAACCGCACCAGCCGCCCGCCGTGGCGGAACCTGCCGGCCATGACGTGCTCGTAGCGGACCTCGGCGACCAGTTCGGCGCGCAGCGGCTCCCACGACAGGTCCTTGCCGCCGGTCCAGCGGCTCACCCCGCCGGGCATCTTGCCCTCGGCCTTGGCCTGGGCGGCGGCATCGGCCCAGTTCTTCCACGGATGGTTCTCGAGGGCGTTGTCCCGCAGCGGCGCCAGCTCGGCGACCAGTTCCTTGCGGCGGGCGGCGGTGAAGCTGCTGGCCACCCCGACGTGATGGAGGTTGCCCTCCTCGTCGAACAACCCCAGCAGCAGTGAGCCCACGCCGGCGCCGTCCTTGTGCCAGCGGAAGCCGGCGACCACGCAGTCGGCGGTGCGTTCGTGCTTGATCTTCAACATGACCCGCTTGTCCTGCAGGTAGGGCAGATCCGCGGCCTTGGCCATCACCCCGTCGAATCCCGCGCCCTCGAAACGGGTGAACCAGTCGGTGGCCACATCCGGGTCGTCGGTGATCGGGGTCAGATGCAGCCGGTTGATGCCGTCCTCGTCGCCGTCGAGGACCGTTTCCAGGAGTCGGCGGCGTTCGTGGAAGGGCTGCTCGGTCAGATCCCGATCGCCGAGAGCGAGCAGGTCGAAGCCGACGAAACTGGCGGGGGTCTCGGCGGCGAGCTTGGCGACCCGCGAGGCCGCTGGATGCAGCCGCTGCTGCAGGGTGTCGAAATCCAGGCCGTTCTCGGTGACGACCACGATCTCCCCGTCGATGACGCACTTGTCGGGCAGCGCTTTGCCCAGCAGTTCCACCAGTTCGGGGAAATACCGGGTCAGCGGGCGATCGTTGCGCGAGCCCAGTTCGATCTCGTCGCCGTCGCGGAAGACGATGCAGCGGAACCCGTCCCATTTGGGCTCGAACAGCAGCCCGGGTTCGCGCGGCACCGTCGACACGGATTTGGCCAGCATGGGTTTGACGGGCGGCAGCAGGGGCAGCTCCACACGACCTCCTCGGGTAGGACTTACCCAGGTAGACGCCGTGACCGGCCCGGATTCACCGGTCGGCGGTTGCAGAAGATCGTACCGACCGGGTCGGACACTTCAGTGAATTCAACACAGCAGTGAATACGACCCGGCACGAGGTGCATCACCGCAGTGACTGCAATCAGGTCGTGACCGCAACCGCCGCCCGCCGATTCAGTTCTCGATCCAGCCGTGCTGATCGGCGAAGGCCGTCAGCCGGTCGCGGATGGTGAGAATCTCCCCGGCCGTCAGGGCCGGTGACGCGTCGAGCAGCAGTTCGGTGATGAGCCGCTTGTGCTCGGCCTCGCTGAGCTGCCCGCCCGCGCGTTTGTCGTTCTTGTGCCGGACCGGCGTGACCGAACCGCCGACCAGGGCCAGGTTGATCGCCTTCGGCCCCCGATCGCCCTCGGTCACATCGAATTCGAACACCCGCCCCTGCCGCAGCTCGTCTTCGTCCAAGCCGATGTCGTTGACATGGACGAACACGTCCGGCCCCCCGTCTTCCGGACGGATGAAACCGAAACCCCGAGAGCTGTCGAACGACACCAATTTCCCGATGGACACCTTAAAACACCCGCTCCTCGTCGCCGCGTCCCTCTGGTGGGACTTTAGTCGGCAGGTCGATCATTGTTGGAAGAAAGTGCCTTTTGCAACGAATCGAACACCGTCAGCCCCTGTCCCACCATGCCGGTGATCATTTCCCCCACCCCGTCGGGGCCGTTGAGCACGGTCACATTGGCATCGGCCAGGCCCACCGCGGCGTGCTTGACGATCTCGGGCAGCTGCTCGATGAGCAGCTGGTCCAGGGCGATCCGGTTGTGCGAGGCGGCGGCCTCGGCCTGGATGCGGGTGCGGTCGGCTTCGGCCTCGGCCAGGATGCGCACCCGTTCGGCCTCGGCGAGTGCGGGTTTGACCACTTCGGCCTGCAATTGCTGTTCGCGCAGTTCGGCTTCCTTGCGGGCCTGCTCGGCCTGGGCGGCGAGCACTTCCTGCAGGGCGACGGCCTGGGCGAGCGGACCCGCTTGGGCGGCTTCGGCATTGGCCTTGTCGATATCGCGCTGGTACTGCGCGCGCAGCACCGCGGTCTGGCGGGCGTATTCGGCCTGGCGGCGCAGCGATTCCTGTTCGGCCTCGGCGGCGGCTTGGGCGGCGGCGGCCTGGGCGATCTGGGCGTCGCGCTGCACGGCGGCATTGTGCGGGGCGGCCAGGGCGGTGATGTAGCCGAGGCCGCCGTCGTCGATGGACTGGATCTGGAAGGAGTCCACCCACAGCCCGATATTGCTCATCTCCACCTTGGAGGCGACCAGGACCTCGTCGGCCAGGCGCTGGCGTTCGCGGATGATCTCCTCCACCGTCATCGAGCCCACGATGGAGCGCAGGTGCCCGGAGAAGATGCGCCCGGTCAGCACCGACATCTCCTGTTCCTGTTCGGACAGGAACCGTTGGGCGGCATTGACGATGGAGCCGGTGTCGTTGGCGACCTTGAACGCGATGACCGCGCGCACATCCAATTGGATGGCCTGTTTGGTAACGCAGCGTTCCTTGATCTCGGCCTCGAACATGGCCAGCGACAAGTACCGCACCTTGCGGAAGAACGGCATCACCCAGGCGCCGTGGCCGATGACCACCCGAAACGGCGCGTTGTCCTTGGTGCCGCCGCCGGAGACCAGCATGGCCTCGTCCGGATCGGGCACGTGATATCCGAGCACGATTGTCTCTCCCCTCGAAAAATGAAAACGTCTCTGCGACTTGTCAATCGCCGGGAAGGGGGATCCACGCAACAACATCGACGAGCCGGCCGGGATGGGCGGCCACGATGAGCACGCTGGCGCCGGCGGGCAGCGGCTCCTCGCCGCGCGCGATGTACAACTCGGTTCCCCCTCGGATGGCGACGAGCACCTCGCCCAGCGCACCGGCGCCGCGCAAGGGTGTGGTGAGCGTACCGGTCAGCCCCACAACCGGGTCGGACATTGTCGGGTGGCTCCTCCTCGCGCGGTGAACGCTCAGACTACGCGGTGAAATCGGCAGGTGAGAGGGCGGATTCGGAATCGATCGCCCGGTGCGGTAACCCCAAGGTTGCTACCGCTCGGTATGATTGGCCGGGTTCGTGCCACCACCGACGCTCCACTCTCGCGAGAGGACTCGTATGGGCAAGCGCGCCAGACCCGCCGATCCGGTGGATTCTACCGGGAAACCCCTTGCGCCCGAACCGGATCCGGGCGATCCCTCGGAATCCGAGATTCGCGCCGAAGCGCTCGCCGACGCCGCGGGCGCGGACTTCTACGACAATGACGACGGTTGGCCGCCGCCGAGGTGACCGCCGCACCGGTTATCTCCGCGTGAACAGCGCTGCTGCGGCGCGTCGACCGCAGTGAAATTGTGCTGGTTCCCCAACCCCCGACCTGGCAGGCTGAAGCGGTGACCACTCCTCCGGATATACCGACCGGCGACCCGACCGACGACAAGCTCGACGCCGGGGTGCTCAAGATCGCGGGCGTTGTCGTGCTGGGCGCGATCATGTCGATTCTCGACGTGACCGTCGTGACCGTCGCGATCCCGACCTTCCAGGACGAATTCGGCGCCAGCTACGCCGTTGCCGCGTGGACCATGACCGGCTATACCCTCGCCTTGGCCACGGTCATCCCGCTCACCGGCTGGGCCGCAGACCGTTTCGGGACCAAGCGCCTCTATATGGCGGCACTGGTCTTCTTCGTGCTCGGCTCGGTGCTGTGCGCGACGGCGTGGAGTATCGAGTCGCTCATCGCCTTCCGCGTTATCCAGGGCCTGGGCGGCGGCATGCTGATGCCCCTCGGTATGACGATCATGACGCACGCCGCGGGCCCACACCGCGTCGGGCGCGTGATGGCCGTGCTGGGTGTGCCGATGCTGCTGGGCCCTATCCTCGGCCCGATTCTCGGCGGCTGGCTGATCGGCTACTACTGGGAGCTGATCTTCCTGATCAACCTCCCGATCGGTATCGCCGCGTTGATCTACGCCTGGATCGTGCTGCCCGCCGATCGGCCCGAGCCCTCGCAGTCCTTCGACTTCCTGGGCATGCTGCTGGCATCCCCGGGCCTGGCGCTGTTCCTGTTCGGCGTCTCCTCGATCCCGGAGGCGGGCACCGTCGTCGCGCGGCGGGTGCTCATTCCGGCCATCATCGGCGGAATCCTTATGGCAGCGTTCGTATTCCATGCGCTGCGTGCTACCCATCCGCTGATCGATCTGCGGCTGTTCAACAACTCCGCGCTGCGTTATGCGGTGCTGACCATGACATTGTTTGCCATGGCGTTTTTCGGGTCCGGTCTGCTGCTGCCGTCTTATCTGCAGCAGGTGCGCGGGGAATCGCCGATGATGGCAGGTCTGCTGATGGCGCCACAGGGTCTCGGTGCCATGCTGACCATGCCGGTCGCCGGCCGACTGGTCGACAAGATCGGGCCGGGAAAGATCGTGCTCACCGGTATCGCGATCATGTCGATCGGCATGGCGTTCTTGACCCAGGTGGGCGCGGATACCCCGTATCCTCTGCTGCTCAGTGCGTTGTTCGTGATGGGTCTGGGCATGGGGTGCACCATGATGCCGACCATGACGGCGGCCATACAGACCCTGACACACGCGCAGGTGGCGCGTGGATCGACGCTGATGAACATCGTCAACCAGACCGCCGGATCCATTGGTACCGCGGTCATTTCCGTGGTGTTGACCAATCTGCTGCTCGACAGGCCACTCGCGGGCGCGGCGATCGGCTCGCGCAAGGAGCCCGCGATTGCGGAGAAATTGCCGCCGGGCGCGCTCGATGAAGGGTTCCGCGAGGCCGCCACCGCCTTCGGACACACTTTCTGGGTGGCGCTGATCCTGTTGCTGCTCACGCTGGTTCCGGCGTTCTTCCTGCCGCGCACCAAACCCAAGGCCCCCGAGGGCGCGGACGCGGCCGCCACCGTCGTGCACTGACACCCGCCGCGGGGCGGGGCGGCCCCACCGCCGGGGGGCCCCCCCCCCCGCGGGGCGGGGGGGGGGGGGGGCCCGGCCCCC